>CAYQAJ010000144.1:0-12510 GCA_964415245.1 uncultured Pirellulaceae bacterium
CTTGCAGATTCTTCCCACGAACGAGTTGCATCGACGTCGGCGGTCGTTGTGGCACCGTGCGAATTGACTTCACGCCGCGACAGCGACTCGGCGCTTCCCGGCGTGTGTCGGCCTCGCCGTGCGTGGTCCGTCTCGATTCTGTACGCTGGGTACACTGATCGAGTGGCGACTTCTGCGGGCACGCCCATCGAAGGGTTAAGCACCATGAGACAAGGCAGGAATCTGTGGCACGCACGGGCGTTGCGGCTCTTGGCGATGGCAGTAATCGTGGCCACGGTTTGCGGCGCGCTGCAGCGGAGATCGCTCGCGGCCGAGAGCGAGCAAAGCGATCGAAGCGAGAAGGAGCAACCGTTGGCCTATCCCGATACATCCCGAAGCGAGCACGTCGACACATACCACGGCACTTCGGTCGCCGATCCCTACCGCTGGCTCGAAGACCTCGACAGCGACGCCACGAAAGCGTGGGTCGAGGCGGAGAACAAGGTTACTCGGACGTACCTTGATGCGCTGCCGCAACGGGCGCGTATTCGCGAGCGGCTCGAAGAGCTGTGGGACTACGAACGCTATGGCCTGCCAATTGAGCGAGGCGACCGCTATTTCTTCACGCATAACGACGGCTTGCAGAACCAAAGCGTGCTCTACGCGGCCGACAATCTCGGTACCGAGCCGCGAATGTTGTTGGACCCGAATACGCTTTCGGCCGACGGCACGATCGACCTGTCCGGCTGGGCTCCCAGCGAAGACGGCCGTTTGTTGGCGTATGGCCTGTCGTCGGCCGGGTCCGATTGGAAGGAATTGCACGTGCTCGACACATCCACCGGCGAGCGCCTGGACGACCATGTGCGGTGGGTTAAGTTCTCGGGCATGTCGTGGACGCCCGACGACAAGGGGTTTTACTACAGCCGCTACGACGAGCCCAAGGAAGGGTCGCAGTTCACCGGCACCAACTACTACCAAAAGCTTTTCTACCACCGGCTGGGCCAACCACAGGAAGAGGATCGCCTCGTCTACCAACGTCCTGATGAGAAAGAGTGGGGCTTCGATGGCGACGTTACCGAAGACGGCCGCTACCTGATTATCAGTGTGTGGCGTGGCACCGAACGCAAGAACCAGGTGTTCTATCAGGACCTGCAAAAGCCCGACACGCCCGTCGTCGAGTTGATCACGGGCTTCGACGCGGAGTACCACTTTCTGGACAACGACGGGCCGGTGTTCTGGTTCCTCACCGATCTTGAAGCGCCAAACCGCCGCGTCATCGCGATCGACACGTCCCAGCCCGAGCGGGAGAATTGGCGCGGGCTGATCGCGGAGCGGCCTGAAACGTTGCGCGGCGCGAGCGTGGTGGGGGACGTGTTCATCGCGTCGTATCTGAAGGACGCCTGCTCCGAGGTGCGGATTCACGACCTGGAAGGCCGTTATCTGCGCGATCTTGCGTTACCCGGACGCGGCTCGGTCGGAGGGTTTACGGGACGACGCGGGGATCGCGAGTCGTTTTACTCCTACACCGATTTCGTCACTCCGGGCACCATTTTCCGTTACGATCTGGCCACGGGCGAAAGCACCGTTTACCAGAAGCCCAAGGTCGACTTCGCGTCCGACGATTACGAAACGCGGCAAGTCTTTTTTGAGAGCCGCGACGGCACGCGGGTTCCCATGTTCATCACGCATAAGAAGGGGCTGAAGCCAAACGGCGAGTGCCCTACGCTGCTCTATGCATACGGCGGGTTCAACATCGCAATTACGCCGGGCTTCTCGGTGTTCAACGCCGTGTGGCTGGAAATGGGGGGCGTGTACGCCGTGCCCAACCTGCGTGGCGGCGGCGAGTACGGTCGCCACTGGCACGAAGCGGGCATGGTGCACAACAAGCAGAACGTGTTCGACGACTTTTTCGCTGCCGCCCAGTGGCTCATCGACAACGGCTACACCTCGCCGAGCAAACTAGCGATTCGAGGCGGCAGCAACGGCGGCCTCTTGGTCGGAGCGGCCATGACGCAAAGGCCCGATTTGTTCGCGGTGGCGCTGCCGGCGGTGGGCGTAATGGACATGCTGCGCTATCACAAGTTCACGATCGGTTGGGCGTGGGTTTCGGAGTACGGCTCATCGGACGATCCCGGGCAATTCACGACGCTGTTAGCCTATTCGCCGCTACACAATCTCACGGCCGGTACGCGCTACCCCGCCACGCTGGTGACCACCGGCGATCACGACGACCGAGTTGTCCCGTCGCACAGCTTCAAATACGCCGCCACACTTCAACGCGCCCAAGCGCCAGATGGGCCGCCGGTGCTGATCCGTATCGAGACCAGCGCCGGACACGGGGCCGGCAAGCCGACCGCCAAGCTGATCGATGAGGCGGCGGACGTGCTGTCGTTCGCCGCTACGCGGGTCGGCATGAAGGCAAAGTAACGCCGCAGTCGCACGACGCTTGGCAATCGAGCAGCCAACGACTATGCTTGCTCGATTCGCGCCAGAAGCTCGGGCGCATGTCGGGCTGCCCGTCTCAGCACGTGCGGTACGCAAATGTCGGAAACCATCGGATCCATTCGCCATTACCCCGCACGAGCATCGTTCATCGGATACTTGCTCGTTATCGCCCTGGGCACGGGCGTTCTGAGCTTGGGCATCTCCCGAGCTAAGGACCGCGCACCGGTTTCCCTTCTCGATGCCGCGTTTACTTCCACCAGCGCGACATGCGTGACCGGCTTAACCGTGCGTTCCACCGGGAACGATTTTTCCCCTATCGGTCAGCTTGCCATCCTGCTACTGATTCAAACGGGCGGCATCGGCATTCTCACCATCACCACGTTTGTGACCTTTGGCAGTGGGATGCGCACGGGCCTGCGCGAGCGAGCGGTCGTCGCGGAAACGCTAGGGACGAAAGGGGGCAACTTGTACTCGGTGCTGCGTAGCGTGGTAAGGATGACGTTGTTTTTCGAGGGAACGGGGTTCGTCATCCTGGCGATACGCAATCTGTTTGAGTTTCCCGTGGGGCAGGCACTGTGGCAGGCACTGTTCCATTCGGTCTCGGCGTATTGTAACGCCGGCTTCGGCCTGTTCGACGACAGCATGACACGTTATCAGGGAGACTGGGTAGTCAACCTGACCATCACGACATTGGTCGTGATGGGCGGCTTGGGAGTTCCGGTGTTGTTGGATTTGCAACGCGTGGCAAAGTCGCCGTGGAACGAGTGGTGGCGCCGCCTGCACTTGCACTCCAAATTCATGTTGATCGGCACTGCCGCGCTGCTGACTCTGGGGACAGTGAGCTTTCTGATTCTGGAATGGGACGCATCGCTACAGTCACTTCCCGTGCATAATCGCGTGCTAACGGCCTTTTTTCATTCGGTTTCAGCTCGCACGGCCGGATTCAACACGATTAATATTGGCGGCCTGACGAACGCGACCTTGTACATTCTCGTTCTGCTGATGATGATTGGCGCCGGGCCCTGCTCCACTGCGGGGGGATTCAAAGTCTCGACGTTGGCCGCCGTGCTTGTTCGAGCGTGGTCCGCCGTGCGGGGCTATAAGCGGGTTAATGTGTTCGGGCGCACGATATCCGCGGAGGCTATCGACCGCGCCATTGTGACAGCGCTCATGTTTGCCGTCGTGGCGACCGTCGGGCTGACCACGTTGCTTGTGCTGGAACAAGCGGAGCAGCCGCACCCGGAGTCGCAGGGACTTTTTATGGATGCATTGTTCGAAGTTACTTCGGCATTGGGCACGGTCGGGCTGAGCACCGGCATGACCCCTCACCTGACAAGTGCCGGTCGCATCGTCATTATCGTTCTCATGTTTGTTGGTCGGCTCGGGCCCATTGGCGTTGCGATGGCCATCTCTCGTGCCGAGCGCCAACAACCAGTCGAATTCCCTCAGGAAGACCCGCTCGTCGGGTAACACAATGGCCCGCAAGAAGAAATTTGTCGTCCTCGGTTTGGGGCAATTCGGCGGAACGCTCGCCGAGCGACTCAATCACAACGGTTGTCTGGTTACCGGCGTCGATCAATCCCGGGAGTGCGTGGAAAGCCTCAAGGATTCGTTGCATGAAGCGGTTATAGGCGATGCCACCGAGCGGACGACTCAGGAGAACTTGCCGATCGCGGATGCCGATGCCGTCTTCATTAGCCTCGGTGGAACCATTGTTCCATCGTTGTTGGCCACGCTGGTCGCGAAGGAGTTGGGAGCCAAGCGGCTCATTGTGAAGGGACACGACGACGAACATGGTCGGCTGTTGAAGTATCTCTCCGTGGAGCGAGTGGTGTTTCCCGAGATCGAAGTGGCAACGGAGCTGGCCGACCGAATGACGTGGCCGAACGTGCTCGATTTTCTGCCGATTGATCCGGAATACTCGGTCGCCGAAATCACCGTTCCGACCTCGTGGAATGGTCGAACCCTGGCGGATGTGAATCTGCGGCGGAACTTCGGCGTCACGGTTGTCGGCGTCAGGGATGCGCTGAGGGACACCATGACCGTTTTTCCCGACGGTCCGTTCGTTCTGAACGACGATCAACTTCTCGTCGTCATTGGCAAGAAAGACGAATTGGAAAGGTTGCGCGAAGTAAAATAGGAGGCGTACGGCGGTCGCACGGTGCGGCGGTCGCACGGTGCGCCGGCTCGTGCTCGCCACCTCACGGTTCTCCACTCCCGCGCGAAGACGGCTCTCTCCACACGCGTGACCAATCTCTTCCGCGACAATCGCTCTGCGACGGTCCGCATTTCTTGGTGGGTCGCGTGCGTGTTGCTGTTGGGCGTCACGGTGGGCGCGGCGATTCTGCGACTCTATCAGCTCGGCCAGCCTCTTTGGACCGACGAGCTGCACACGGCGTGGATTGCGTCGGGTCCGCTGTCCGAGGTCGCATGGCGCGCGGAGATGGGCAACCAAAGCCCGCTGTTTTATTACGCCGCGTGGCTTGTGGCTCGAATGGCGGGAATGAGTGAAGTGTCCATGCGGATGATGTCGGTCGCGTCGGGGGTGGCGCTGGTGCCGGTGGCCTGGTGGCTGGTATCGCGCTGGACCGGTCGGCCATGGGCGGGACTGCTCGCAGCCGCACTAGTGGCCATCGATTTCGACTTCCTGTTCTATGCCCAGGAAGCGCGTCCCTACGCCTGCGTGCAGATTGTGGCGGCGTTGCACGTAGCAGTGTTCTGGCGGCTGCTTAGTCGGCCGACCGTAGCGCTTCGACTGGCGTGGGTGCTGGGCGCCGCGCTCTTGTTCTATCTGCACTACACGGCCGCCCTGGTTGTCGTGGCCGAGCTGGTTGCTTATGGAATCGTCCGGTGCGTGCCGCGGTTCGCTCCGGCGTATCGATTACGCGACGCATCAATTGACGTCGCGATCGTGGCGGCGCTGATGCTGCCCGCGATAGGCCACTTGGCGGCCATTTTCGCACGTCGCGATAACTGGGTCGCATTTGTCGACACGGCCTTGCCTACGTCGCTGCGAAATATGACAGGCGTCTACCTTTCGCTCTGCCGCATGGGGAGCGTATATGTGCTGTTGCCGGCAGCACTGGTATTCGCGGGTCTAGTCGTGCGACGGTTAGTGGCTCGACCTTCCAAGCAGGCGTCTACCCCGTGTGTCGTCGCCGAGTGCCAAGACCGTGATGTGCGAGCATGCGTACACGCCTGGGTGTTGGTCCTCTGCTGGATGATCGTCCCCGCGGTCATCGCCTGGCTGGCGACGTACACCGATGTCGCTCGACTATTCATGCTGCGTTACCTCATCGGATCGGCACTGGCTTCGGTGGTCGTGGCGGGTATGTGCTGCGCGATGTTCCGTAGTCGCGTCGCGCACATAGCAGCGATCGTGATCGTCCTTGCCGCGGCGCTCTACACCGGCGAGGCCGCGCGACAACTACTTGCCGAGGGGCGCATCCAAAGCGAGCGGTACGACGACTGGCGCGGCGCTGTGGCGTATGTCAATGATGCAGGCGATCGGCTGCCGGTTTTGGTCGCCGCGGGCTTGATCGAATCCGATGAGCTGAGGCAACCCCACGACGAGCGACTGCGGAAGTACTGCCTGTTCCCGGTGCTGTCGATCTACCGCCTGGATCGCAACGCGGGCGAAACGGCCCCCCTGCCCTGGACCAGCCCGGGCCGCCTGAGCGAGGCATCGCAAAATCTCGTCGTTGAGTACGGCGGCGCGTGGGTCATGATCCGCGGTGCGCCGGACTACGTCCGTGAGGCGGTCGCCGACTTGCTCGCCTCGTTGGGCGAGACCGAAAGGAGCGTGCGAGTCGCCGAGCCGCACCAGTTCGGCACGATTACCGTGCTGCGCGTCGACGTGACGGACTAGCCGTGCCGGGGCAAATTGCTTGCGGCCGAAGACGCATTGCAGTAACGTCATGATTGTCCAACGAACGATGGAGGCGCGTCGGTAGGATGGTCCTCCGACGGCAGGAGCAAGCGATGCACGAGGTCGACCCACGCCTTGATGGATTTTTCCACTGTGCGCTAGCGCGTCGGCCAGCGAACGACTGGCGAATTTTGGGCCGCAAGCTGACTTCGCTTCTTGCGGCCGCTCTGGGGGCATGGGTGATTGTTGGTGCCCCCTTGGCGCTCCGGGGCGAAGACCTTGCCGAAGCCCGCCGCCTGTACTTGAAGGGCCGCTATGCGGAATCGGCCGACGCCTACGTGGCGTTGGCCGAGAAGCATCCGGTCGAATCGGCAGTCGGGCTCGCCCGCTGCCGCAGCGGTGGCGGCGATTACGATGAGGCTCGCGAGATTCTCGCGCGGGCCCAGGAACAGAATCCCGACTCATCCGATCTGCCGGCCGAGCTGGCGATTCTGGAATTGGCGCGGGGCGAGATCGACGAGGCGTCGCGGCTGGCGGCGGCCGCGCTCGCGATCAATCCCGATCAGCTTGCCGCACGCTGGGTTACGGCGGAGGTGAATCGCCTGTCGGGGCGTCTCGACGAGGCCGAGACGGGCTACGAGTGGTTCATCGACTATCACAACGCCCACAATGCGCGCGGCGGGATCGACGATCCGGATTCGATTCGGTACATCGGCTTGGCGGCGGCTCAATATGCCCGTTGGAAGCGAAACAGCGGCCAGTTCAGCTTCCTCGTGAACCGGCTTTACCCCAAGGCGCTCAAGCTGGAGGAAAACTACTGGCCGGCGCGGCTGGAGTCGGCCCGTTTGTTTCTGGAAAAGTACAACGACCCGCAGGCGGCAGTCGATCTCACCGCAGCGCTGGCCATCAACCCCGGCGCGGCCGAAGTGCACGCAGCAGCCGCGCAGCTCGCGCTGGTCAAGTTTGACTTGGCGGCGGCATCGGAGTCGCTTGATCGCGCCCTGGAGGCCAACCCCCACCTGCTCATGGCGCATCAGCTTCGGGCCGACGTGTTGATTGTCCAATTCCGTGCCGCCGAGGCGATCGACGTGCTTGAGCAGGCGCGTGTCCTTAATCCGCGCGACGAAGACACTCTTGGGCGACTTGCCGCAGTGTATGGCGTGCTCGATGGGTTGGAAAAAGACGGACCCGAGACGCGGATGGGCGCCGTAATCGCTGAAGCGACGGCCCGCAACGAGCACTGTGGTCAGTTCTTTCTAGCGCTGGCCACCACGCTGGACAACATGCGCAAGTTTCCCGCGGCCGCCCGTTACTACGAAGAGGCGCAAAAGCGGATGCCACAGCTCGTGACCGTCCACGGCGATTTGGGGCTGATGTACATGCGGCTGGGAGACGAAGCACGTGCCGCCCCCCTATTGCGCGAGGCCTTCAAGATCGATCCGTTTCACGTTCGCATCAAAAACACGCTGTCGGTGCTCAATGTGCTGCAGGATTACGCGGTGATCGAAACCGACCACTTCGTGATTCGCTTCGACCGGGGCCAAGACGAGCTATTGGCACGCTATGCCGCTCGATACCTGGAAGAAGAAGCCTACCCGCAACTCGTCGAACGACTGGGCTATGAGCTGCGCGAGAAGGCACTCTTCGAGATTTTTAGCCGAGCCCGCGGCACCAGCGGGCACGGTTGGTTCAGCGTGCGGATGGCCGGGGTTCCCTACGTGGGCACGGTGGGAGCGTGCGGCGGCAAGATGGTGGCGATCGTTTCGCCGGGCGACATACCGAAGCCGTTCCACTGGGCTCGCGTGCTCAAGCACGAGCTCACGCACGTGATCAACCTGCAGCAGACCGATTTCAACGTGCCTCCCTGGTATACCGAGGCAACGGCGGTGCTCAGTGAAGGGTTTGCCACACCGCCAGCGTGGAACGAAATCCTCGCGCGACGCGTCGCCGAAGGGAATCTGTTCACTCTCGACAACCTCAACATGGGCTTCGTCCGCCCCGCGAGCAGCGACGACTGGACGCTGGCCTACTACCAGGCCACGCTCTACGTTCGCTATCTGGCTGAGACGTACGGCGACGATGTGCCGGGCAAGATGCTCGCGGCTTACGGCGACAACCTTTCGACGCGCGAGGCGCTTGCCCACTCGTGCGGTGTCGAGCAGGAAGAGATCGAGGCAGGATACCGGCGTTACGTCGAATCGATCGCGGCGTCGTTTGTCGCACGTCAGGCCGCTCCACCCAGGCCGCTGTCCGAATTGTTGCGAACCGCCGAAGAGAACCCGGACGACGCCGACGCGGCGGCAAGTTTGGCGTATGCCTACCTCCAGCGGAATGACACGAAGCAAGCCGCCCACTGGGCGGAGACCGCCCGAGAAAAGAATCCCAAGCAGCAGGTCGCGTGCTACGTGTCGGCGCGGCTCATGGCGGCCGACGACCAACGGGAGGAAGCGCTGGCCCTGCTGCGCGAGGGCGTGGATCAGTCGGCACCACGCGAAGAAGCGCTGGCCCTGCTGGCCGCGCTCGAAGCACAAGCCGGCAACATCGACGAGGCGGCCAAGCTCTATACGCTCGGGGCCGACACCTTTGTGCGCAGCGACCGTTGGCTTGCGGCTCTGGGCCGCCTCTACTTGAACTCGAACCAGGACGACAAGCTGGCCACGACGCTCGTGGCGGTGTGCCAGCGCGATCCGGACGATCTGTTCAGCCGTAAGAAGCTGGCACAGCTTGCCTCGCAGCGCGGCGATCACGAAGAGGCCGCGCGTTGGGCGACACAGGCCATTTACATCGACGTGAGCGACGCCGAGGTGCACGCCTTGTTGGGCAAGGCGCTGGTCGCGGGCGGAAAGAGAGATCGCGCCATCCAGGAATACGAAGTCGCAGTAATGCTCGATCGCCGCAACGCCACCTGGCAGAAGGCACTGGCCGAACTCTATCTCGACGCGGGCCGTAAAGACGATGCGCGACCGATCGTCGAAGCGCTTCACGCCGCCGATCCCGATTCGGACGAAGTCAACCGCCTGCTGGAGCGACTGAACCATTGACCGAGCGTACGCCCATCACGATCGCCGACTTCCAAGGACTGATCCGCGAAATGTACCTTCGCAAGGACGTTGAGCGGGGCATTGATGGCACCTTCATGTGGCTCGCCAGCGAGATCGGCGAGTTGGCCGCCGCCTTGCGAAGCGGATCGCGCCAGGAGCAGATGGAAGAATTCGCCGACGTGCTCGCTTGGCTCACGACGATCGCAAACGTTGCCGAGATCAACCTCACCGAAGCGGTCCGGCAAAAGTACGGCAGCGGGTGTCCTGGATGCGGCAAGCTCGTGTGCGTTTGCGACGACGCGGGTAAGCCATAGAAGGGCGTCATGCCGCACCGTGTCGGCGCCTCCGGCAGCATGTCGAGTGGCGCATGCAACAGCGCTGCTGGCGAAGACGGAACCATTCTGCCGAGCACCGGCCGATGCCGCGGCCCCGGGGGCTATCGACCCAAGGGGCTCCCCGCGTATGCTGTACTAATGAGGCCTGCGCCATTATGGCGGCGACTCATGCAACGGTGCGGAGCAGCGCTGCCAACGAGCGAAGGCCGCCCTGACAAGTTGAGCGGCCGCATGCGGCAAACCAACACACACTGCGCATTCTCGACCGAGGCCCTGCCGCACGCCCTGGCCTGGATTGTTGCTGCGCTATTGTGCTTTCTCGGCCCTCGAATCTGCGCCGCGGTCGACGACGACACCGCGTCAAGTGACCGCCCGAACGTTAGCACGTCGGTCGAAATCGCCGACGTGCGCGTCGGAATCGCCGGCATGTACAAACTCGGCCACTGGACGCCGGTACGCGTGACGGTAGTAACCGGCGAGCAGCCTTTTTCAGGCGAACTGGCGCTGACTGCTCCCGACGGCGACGGAATCCCTGTCCACTTTGTAAGCGCGCTGGAAGTGCCGGCCGGCGGCAGCAGCGATTCGTGGCACTACGTGCAGTTCGGCCGGTATGCGAGCGGCCTCACCGTGGATTTGACGCGCGATGGCCACAACGTCGCCCGCTACAAGCTCCCACCCGGCCAAATGTCCGCGGCAGCGAAGGCGCTGTCATCGACACAGCGGTGGTACGTGACGCTCGGCCGCCCGATCGGCATCGAACAAGCCGCAGCGCTGCCGCGCGACTCGGCTTCCCGCGAAGCGGCGGCAAGCTGTGTCACTCCCAACGCCGCGGATCTTCCCGACCGCTGGATCGGCTACGCAGGCGTCGATGCCGTCGCGATATCAACCAGCGAGGCGGGCGCCCTCGAGGAGATGACACCCCAGCAGCTTGCGGCGCTCGAACTGTGGGTGCGCTTGGGGGGGAAGCTGGTGCTGTGTTGCGGAATGCGCGGAAACGAAGTGCTCGCGGACGGCGGCCGGATGCAACCTCTGGTACCAGGAAGGTTCGACGACGTGTTTCCGCTGGAGCGCACCGCCGGGCTGGAAAACTACGCCGGCAGTACGCAGCGGCTCGATGTGGTAACGCCGCGGAGCGACGAGGACGCTCGCGGCGATACACTCGGCGTCAACGAAGGGCCGATGGTGACACGGCTGACTGCCATCCGCGGCAACGTCGAAGCCTACGAAGGGAGCGGACCTTCCGATCTACCCACGATCGTGCGCGCTCCACTCGGCCTGGGCGAAGTGGTGTTCGTTGCCGTCGATCTCGACCTGTTACCGCTTGCTAACTGGCAGGGACGCGCAAGGCTGGTTTCCAAGGTGCTGCATGAAACGGCCCGGCGTGGCGCCAACGACGAGGGGAGCGACACGCTGGGCAAGGTGATGCAGTTGGGTTTCGACGACATCGTCGGCCAGCTCCGCAACGCGCTCGACCAGTTCTCGAACGTCAAGCAGATTCCGTTCCTTGTCGTCGCCGGATTGACTCTCGTTTATCTCGCGACCATCGGACCGCTCGACTACCTTCTTTTGCGCAAGGTGCTGCGAGGGCGAATGCACTGGACCTGGCTTACGTTTCCCCTGCTCGTTGTCCTGTTCTGCACGTTATCCGTAGTCCTGGTGGTCAATTCGCGGGGCAGCCGCATACTGGTCAACCAGGTCGAGCTTATCGACATCGACTTGACCGGCGATGCGGCACCATTCGCCGCCCCCACTCAATCGGAGCAGCAACGGCATCCGGCCCTGGCGCGGGTGACCGTTTGGTCTAATCTCTATAACCCTCGCACGACAAGCTACGACCTGTCGCTGGAGCATCCTCTGCTTGGTTCGGACGATGGGCCGCGGGAGATGATCCTCTCCTGGCAAGGATTCCCCAGCGACTCGTTGGGGGGGATGTACTCAACGGCCGACGCCCTCTTGCCCGATAGCTCCTATACCGTGCATACCGACGGGCTCGACGCACGCGTAGCCGATCTGCCCATTCAGGTCGCTTCGACGAAAGCGCTGCTGGCTCGCGGCTGGGCGGAAACAGATCTCCCGGCCGCCGGCCAGCTCCGCGCCGGAAGGCAAAACGATCTGCTCGAAGGCGATCTCGTAAACCCCCTGCCGGTCGAGCTGACGAACTGCGTGCTGTACTTCCACAATTGGGCCTACTTGATCGAGGGAACGCTGGCGCCGGGACAACGCGTCGTATTCGACCGCCAGCGGCTGCCGCGCACCCGGCACTGGCAGTTGACGCAGAGCCGCGTGCTGGAGTCGAAGGACGTAAGCACCCCGTGGGACCCGGCCGACAACGACGTGCCCCGCATTGTCGAGATGATGATGTTCCACGATGCCGCCGGAGGCCGCACCTACACGAATCTGTCGCACCGTTACCAACCGTACGTCGACCTGAGCGATCAGATCTATCTCGGCCGTGCGGTACTGGTGGGTCAGGCTGTGTCGCGCGAAACGGAGCTACTGCGCGACGGGCAATCGCTGGACGAGAACTATGAACGCCAATGGACCTTTTACCGCCTGGTGCTGAACGTTACACAGGCCTCGTCGTCGTGATCCGTTGTTGTCCGGGTAAGATGGTTCTCTTCCGGAACGAATCGGCGATCCACGCCACCGCGCCGCAACGAAACGCTCAAACGTCTCCTCTCCCTGTCGCAGCCTCCCGAACGTGATCCAGACACACGATCTGACGAAGAAATACGGCGATCAGTTTGCCATCCGCTCGATCGAGCTGAATCTGAGCGAGGGGGATTTGTTCGGATTCATCGGGCCCAACGGGGCCGGCAAAACCACGACGATGCGGATCGTG
>CAYQAJ010000145.1:0-12506 GCA_964415245.1 uncultured Pirellulaceae bacterium
AGGGGCATATCTACTCAGCGGGCTGTGTGATCGTAAGCGGGACGGTTCAGGCGTACACGATCGATCGTGAAACGAGGTACTTCTTAGGCGACGGGAAGCGCAAAATTGTGGTTGGCGTGGACGACGTCCAGGCCAAGGCCTCGCCAAGCCTCAAGTCGGGCAGCCACGTTACCGTTTTGTCGTGTATTCCCCTTTTCCTCGGAGATGACACGACGCTAGTGCAATTGGGTAACAGCCAGCGAATAGACTTGGTGCAGTGACCGAATGCCGGTATCCAGAATTGGTGAGTTTGATAGGGGGCTCACGCGTGAGCAGCTGGGGCGGATTGAACGGCTTCGACTACTTGCACACACACACAGGGGACACCCAGCCGCAGATTGTAATGGCTCGTTGTGCGGCTCGGCAGCGATGTTCTGGTCAAGATAAGATGCCCGGCATCAATGAATCCGAATCCGGGCGGTCAGCGGCGGACCAGAGCGGGCGCGTTCAGGCCGGGGGCGAGAGGGAGAAGCCTGGGCGGGTATTGGGGGACACCCAGCCCGGCGGTCGGGGATGGGCGCGCCCTGTCGTGGTGATGGGCAGATGCCACAGTCGCCAGCCGATGCGCGGTCTTGAGCGGATGGCTCCGCTTTCCGCCCCAGTCTCCGGCTGGGTGTCCCCTCGTTCCCCGGGTGTCCCCTCGTTCCCCCAGCGAGCTGACCGATTACGCCTGGGATGAGACGGGCAAAATGACGCTCGCGCAGCCGCCGGCCGGGGACGTGGGCTTCACCTACAACGCCCAGGGGCAGCGGATCGAGAAGGAGACGCCGGCCGAGGTGCGGCGGTTCGTGTACGACTTCCAGCGGCTGTACCAGGAGCGCGACGCCGACGACGACCCGCTGCGCGAGTACGCCAGCCATAGGGCACCTCAATTCGGGCTTCGATTTGAGGTCAAGCGCCCTTTAGAAACCGATGTTGACTTTCATGAACGAATCAGCAGACCGGCATGGGACGAAGATGAGGAGGAAGTCGAGCAAGTGTCCGATGATCGAAAATGGGAAATCGGTCAGCACCTTCGGTGTAAGGGCTCCGTGCACTCGGATACGTGGTTGGGAACTGCAGCCGAACTCGCGGAGTGCGGAATCATCGCCGTTTTCCCGGTAACCGGCTGGTGGAAGGAGCGCCCGCACTTAAACTGCTGGAATCGCCAAGCACGCTATGCACTTATTGTCACGATCGAGACACCTGCGACCGACGTCGACTTGTACGCGCCGATCGCCAACATGATTGAGATTCAGCCAGAGGTGGGGATTTGACCGCAGTTGTGCAATGGCCGAGTCAATTCCAGAAGGCGCTCACACGCCGGGGAGAAACGGTGCGGCGAGAGAAGACCGCAGGGACCGTGCCTTGACCCGAGCCCGGCATCGACGTGGATGCCCCAGCGCTGCCACCGCTTCGCTTAGGCTAGCTCAAAGCGTCGGCCCGTTTCCCTGCGGCGCTACATCACGTACACGAACTCATTCGCGTTGAATAGCACGTGGCACAAGTCGGCCAGGGCGCGGAGCATCGCCGGGCGGCGGACGTCGGTCGCCTCGGGGGTCGTCTGAGCGTGCCACGTGCGCTGCTGATTCAAAAACTCGACTGCCATCGCCAGCTCTTCCTCGTTCGGCGGTCGCGAAAAAGTGAGCCAGTACGCTGCTTCGACCTGCGCCCGCGCGTCTTCGCCCGCCATGTCGACAACGCGCTTCGCCATGTAGTCGGCCTGTTCGTTGGTGAAGCGGTTGTTCATCAGGTTCAGCGCCTGAGTCGAGATGGTCGTCGGCAGCCGCTTGGCGCACGTCTGCGTGGCGGTCGGCGCGTCGAACGTCTCCATCATCGGCAATAGCACCGACCGCTTGATGAATACGTACACGGTCCGCCGCCAGTGCTCGGGCGTTTCGCTCTCGACAATGGGCCACTTGAGCGTCGATCCGGTGCGGATGATCGCCTCGTCGATCCGCGGCTTCACGCCGGGTCCGTACATTTGCAAGTTGAGCGTGCCGGCAGACGCGAGGATACTGTCGCGAATCTCCTCGGCATCGAGTCGACGCGGGGGGAATCGCCACAGCCACACGGTTTGTGGATCGGCCTGATAGTTGCGCTCCTCGCCCGTGCTGGCCCGGCGGTACGCGGCCGACGTCATGATCTTGCGGTGCAGCGGCTTGAGCTCCCAGCCCGAATCGATCAACTCGGCAGCCAGCCAGTCGAGCAATTCCTGGTGCGAAGGCTCCGCCCCGCTCTGACCCAGGTTGCTCGGGGTTTCGACCAGCCCCCGGCCAAAGTGGTAATGCCACAGCCGGTTGGCCATCACGCGCGCGGTGAGCGGATTGTCGGGCGAGGCGATCCAGCGGGCAAGCGTCAGCCGCCGAAGCGTGCTGGCGGACTTTGCATCAGGCTGCGGAAAATCAATTGGCTCAGTCGCCAGCACGGCGGGCGCTCCCGGCTCGACCTCCTGGCCCGGTGTGCGGTAGTCGCCGCGAATGAGCAGATTCGTGGGCCGCGGTTGGGAGCCGATGTCGCGAATCGCCATCCGGCCGTCGTCGTCGCTGGTTTTCATACTGTTGAACACGGCCAGCATGCGGTAATAGTCGAGCTGCTTGATCGGCTCGAAGCGGTGATCGTGGCAGCGGGCGCAGCCGATCGTTACGCCCAGGAAGACGGCGCCCGTGGTGGAGACTACGTCGTCCAGCTCGTCGAGGCGGTTCTTCTCGTTCTCCTGGTTACCCACGGTCGGCCCATTGCGGCAGAAGCCGGTCGCCACGAGGACGCTGGGATCGCCAGGGGCCGCTTCGTCGCCGGCAAGCTGTTCGATGATGAACTGGTCATACGGCATGTCGTCGTTCAGGGCGCGGATCACCCAATCGCGGTAGCGATAGGCGGAAGGGCGATCGACGTCGAACTCGAACCCGCCCGAATCGGCATAGCGGGCCAGATCGAGCCAGTGACGTCCCCACCGCTCGCCGTAATGCGGGCTGGCGAGCAAACGATCGACGAGCCGCTCGTAGGCGTCGGCGCGAGTATCTGCCAGGAATGCCTCGACTTCTTCGCGCGTGGGGGCGAGTCCGGTGAGGTCGAACGTCGCGCGGCGGATGAGCGTCGTTCGGTCCGCCTCGTCCGACGCGGCGAGGCCCTGTTCGCGCAAACGCGCGTCGATGAAGACATCGACAGCGCTCACGCTGGGCGCAGCGTTTTCATCGCGGGACGGAATCGGAGGTCGCACCAACGGCTGAAACGACCAGTGATTGCTTGCGCCGCCGGATGTAACGTCGGTCAGGTCGGCGCCGTCGGCCCACGAAGCCCCTTCGTCAATCCAGCGGCGCAAAAGCGCAATCTGCTTGGCGCTCAACCGATCGCCTTCGCCATCCGGCGGCATCACTACAAGATCGTCGTTCTCGCCGGTGACGTAGCCCACGAGCCGGCTCGCGGCGTTATGGCCGGGGACGATAGCCGGACCGCTGTCGCCGCCGGAAACGAAATTCTGCTTGCGGTCGAGCCTGAGGCCCCCTTCTTGTTTCTCCGGTCCATGGCACTTGTAGCAGTTGAACACAAAGATGGGGCGAATATCGCGGGCGAAGTCGATCTTGTCGTTGGTCTTGTCGTCGGCATTTTCCTCGGCTGGCGTCGCCTCATCGGAAGCGGCGTCGCCCTCCGATGCAGTCGTTTCGTCCGCTGGCGCCATGGGCAACCAGGCCGATAGCGCGAGAGTCGCCAGCATCGCCAGAGCCGGCGCGAAAAGAAGTGCCAATGCGCGGTGCGGGCGGCGAGCGGCCACAATCGGAGCAGTCGCTGCCGGCTGTGTTGTGGCGTCCGAGAAATCAGGTTTCAGCGGATGACGGTTGCTCATAACGTACCAACCCTGGCCGCGGCGAGGGTTCAATTCACGTCAGGCGGGCGCTCCGCTCGGGGCGGAACTCGACGCGGCTGGCGGGCCGTTGAGCGCGCGAAAGAGCGCGACTCGACGGGAACTCCATTATCCACTATTCTGCCGGCGATTCCCAGTCGAGCCGGGCCGAAATCCCGGGCAATCCTGCACTGCTGCCGCACTCGTTCATTTCCGCAACCGGCGAACATCCGATATCGTCGCACAGCATGCCCCACACGCGCCAACCGGTCACGATCACCTCGGCCGCGCTGGCGCTGCTGACGGCGGCCTTGTGGGGAGGCACGCCGGTCGCCATCAGCTTCTCGGTCGATACGCTGCCGCCGATTGCGGTGGCCGGCGTGCGATTCGCGCTGGGGGCGATATTCATGCTGTTCTGGTGCCGCTTCGAGGGGACCAGCCTCGCGCTGCGGACCGGGCAGTTTCGTCCGTGCCTGGGAGCGGGCGTGCTGCTGTTCTTGCAGATATCGCTGTTCAACGTGGGGGTGACCTGGTCGAACGCGTCGCACGGCTCGATGCTCATTAACACGTTCGTGTTCTGGGTGGTGGCCATCGAGCACTTCGTTACCCGTACCGACCGGCTCACGCGCCGCAAGGTGCTGGGCCTCGTCGCGGCCGGCGCGGGAGTGGCGCTGATCCTTTGGGTGACGTCGGGAACCGCAGCACCGGCGGAAGCGGCGCCATCGATAGACGAAGCAATTACGTCGTCGCTCGACGCCGAACATGCGCCATCTTCGCCCGACGCGCCGCACCCATCCGCGAGCCGACTTCCCACGCTCGCGGGCGACGCGCTGCTCCTGGTTAGCGCGCTGCTGTTGGGTGTGAAGATCGTTTACATCAAGCAGGCGCTGAAAACGGTCGAGCCGGGCAAGCTGATTCTGTGGCACGACATCTTCGGCGTGATGCTGTTCTTCGCCTGGAGCGGGGCGACGGAGAAAGTTACCCTGGGCGCCTTCACCACGACGGCCGTGCTGGCTCTGCTCTATCAGGGAGTGATCGTGGCCGGGCTGTGCTTTGCCATCCAGGCGTTGCTCTTGCGAAAGCACACCGCTTCGCAAATCTCGGTCTACAGCTTTGCCACGCCGCTGTGCGGAGTCGCGCTGGGGGTGCTGATGCGGGGCGAGCCGATGTCACCGTGGCTGTTGGTATCGGCGGCATGCGTGGCGGTTGGCATTTACCTGGTGAACACCGAGCCAGCTCAGCCGCGCTCTACCGAAACAGTCGCAGCGCCGTAGCGCGGCCCAATTGCCGCGCGTCGTATCCCGCCTCCTGCAGGTCGTCGACGAAGCTCGCTGGGCCGTGCGTGCAGTACACCACCTTGGGCCGCACTTGCTCGACCGCTTGAAGCAGCTCGTCGTAGTCGGCGTGATCCGACAGGGGAATCGCGTAATCGACGCCCAGCGAGTACCGCGCACGCGGGTCGGCCGCCCAACCGGTGACCGCGATCGTCACCGAGTTCCGCGGCAAGGGCACGCTCGCGCTCTTCTGCGATCGCGGCGGCATGACGACGGCGTGACCCTTACGCGGCCGGCCCTTGTACAGCGAGAAATCGCCTAACGGGCAGCCGCACTCCTCGTACAGGACGCTGATTTCATGCGCCAGCGCGTGCTGCTGCACGGGGATGCCCGCGTCGGTAAGGATTCGCGTTACTTCCTGCGCTTTGCCGAGCACGTAGGCGTAGATGACGGGCGTATCGCCGTCGGCGAGCACCGCGCGAACCAGGTTGAGCAGTTCCTCGATCACCTGCTCGCGCGGTGGCAGGCGGTACCGCTCGTCGCCGAAGGTGCATTCCATCACCATCACGTCGGCACGTGGGAGCAGCGCTGGTTCCGCCGTCGCGGATGGCGAGAGTTTGAAATCGCCGGTATAGAGCAGCGACTGGCCCTCCGTCTCGGCCAGCAGCATGGCCGATCCGTAGACGTGACCCGCCGGATAGGTCGTCAGCCGCACTCGGCCCCATTCCAACGGCTGGCCGAACGGCATTTCCCGCGTGCGACGCGGCCCGTGGCGGTGCTGATACATGCGGGCCGTGGCGGGCGTGCAGAATGCCAGCTCGTGCGGGGCCGTGTGGTCGCTGTGGGCGTGCGAGACAAACGCCCGGGGCTGACGCCGTCGCACGTCGATGGCCAGATCGATCGCCGTGAGCTTCAGTCCGTTGTCGTAGTGAAACATGCGCGTCGTGCCGAAGCGGCATGCGGCACGAGTCCCCTCTCGCGCTTCAGAAACGCTGGGACCAATGCGCTACTTCTCGGCGCCCACGGTGGCGCGGGCCGCTTTGGCCAGTCCCGATGACCGCCACTGTTCGTCGAGTGACGTGCCGGCCTTGTGTACGATGTTGTCGCGCGTCATGCCGGTGAATTGGCTGGGGTGCGGGAACACCGTCACGGGACCCTCATAGCCCCGCTCGGTCAGCAGCGCGAGATAGGCCGCCACGTCGATGCGGCCGGTTTCGCCGGGCAGCAATCGCTGATTCTCGTTGACATCCGCAAGTTCGACGTCATCGGGCAAATCGGACACCCGCAATACCACAATCTTCAAGTCGGATGCCTCCCGCAGTGAATCGAGCGTGCCGCCGCCGACCTCCCAGTTCCATGTGTCCAAAAGGAGACCCACGTTCGGTTGGCCGAGCGCCTTAATCAGCGCCGTGAGTGCCTCTGCCTGCCAGACGAATTCGTAGTTTCGATCCTGCCTCACTGCGGCAGCGGCGCGAACGCCGACCGCCAGCTCAACCTTGTGCTGCGACAGTGCTTCGGCGACTTGCGTAATCCGTTTGCGGTGCAGCTCGAAATTCTCGTGGTAGGGAAGCGATTCGCTGGCCGGGGCCAAGATGACAAAGCACCGCTGCGCGCCGAGGGCGGCCGCAGCTTCGGCCACCGGCTCGAGCCGCGACAGGTCGGTTTCGTAGTCGGCGTCCTCGGCCGCCAGCCGAACCGGCAGCTCGAACCCGCCGACTTTCAGCCGCGCGCTTTCGATGAAGCGGAAGGCGTGCTTCTGGCCGTGCCGCTCGACCCGCTTGGCGATATCGACCATGTCGACGTCGAGCCCTTTGAAACCGTACGTGAGCGCCAGCTCGATGACTTCGCTCTGGCGGCCCGTGATGCCCAGCGCCCTGGGACTGAGATTCTTGTACATGAAGTGCTCCCCAACGACCAATTTCAGTAGGTCCCGCTTGCCGAGCGGGACCTTCATTTTCACACAATCGTTACCTTTCAGGTCCCGTCCGGCAGACGGGACCTACTGGCACGTTCTACCCTTTGCCGCGCGGCTGAGTATTATGGCACACATCGCTCGGCCTTCAAAGGGCGCCGAATGGCGGGAGATCAGCGTGCAACTCGCTTTGTGGCAAATCGTCGTGCTCGCCGTCGTCCAGGGCATTACCGAGTTTTTGCCCGTCAGCTCGAGCGGGCATTTGGTAATCGTGGCGGCGCTCCTTGCGCCGGAGAACGCAGACAAGCTCGACGTGGCCGACGTGAACATCGCCCTGCACCTGGGCACGCTGTTGTCGATCGTCGTCTATTACCACAAGACTATTGCGCGGCTGCTGACCGCTGACCGCCGCGCAATTGGTTTATTGATCGTGGCGACGCTTCCCGCGGTGCTGGTCGGCCTGCCGCTCTACGCACTGGCCAAGCAAGTTTTGAGCAGCACGCTACTGGCTGGATGCATGTTGGTCGTGACGGGTCTCATTCTGCTGTGGGCGACACGAATCCGGCACGGCACGGAGCGCTATCAGGAAATGAGCTACGGCAAAGCGCTTTGGATCGGCGTTTCGCAGGCACTGGCGATTCTGCCGGGCCTATCGCGCAGCGGCACTACCATTTCCACCGGGATCGCCGCCCGCCTCGCGCCCCGTTCGGCCGCCACGTTTTCGTTCCTCATGGCCATTGTCGCGATACTGGGAGCCGGCACGCTCGAGGCGGTGAAGATCGCGCGACATGGAACCTCGGGAACGCACCTCGGACCGCTCGTGGTGGGGGGCCTCGTGGCATTCGTCGTCGGATTGGGCGCGCTATGGGCCCTGATCCGCGTTCTCGACCGCGGCCGATTGAGCTGGTTCGCCTGGTGGTGCATCCCGCTGGGTCTGGCGGTCATCGCCTGGCGCTTGGCGGCCCTGTGGTCGACCGTGGCTCCATAAAGCGCTTCGCCCTGTCCCGGGTTCCGACGCCGGGCTATAATTCCATTGTTATGGCCATTGGTCATTTGTCATTGCGACATTGGTCATTGGCCTAGCACCTGGGGGCGAACTGGATTCGACCGGGTAGCTTGAAGTGAAAGTGGCGCGCCGTGGTTGGTCAGTTGGCCACGTTAAAAGCTGACCACACTGTTAATTGCCGAGGGTAACCTCGCACTGGCTGCCTAGCAAAAGGTAGTCCCGGTTGAGGGCTTTTTTCGGAGAGGCCCAAAAGCCGGTCGTCAATTCCGAATCGCTCCGGGTCACGCCGGGTACGCTCGGGGCTAAACTTTGTTCTCGGATGGTCGGTCGGGCACCCTGTCGGTTGGGGTCTCGCACGACGACAATCAAATAACCGACTACGCGCGTAGAAGCCTTCACGGAAATGCCTCGGGACGCGGGTTCGATTCCCGCCGCCTCCACTCTTTATCGCGATTAGCCCTTCGGCGGACACCAAGGGTGGCCCGTCGAAGAGGCTTCTTTCTATGTCGCGGTGCACGGCGTCGTGTTCGGGACCGACGGGACGGCGCGTTTGCCGTTAACTGCCAGCCATCGTCCAGAGAGCTAGCTCATTCCTTGCATGGAAGGTCTGCGCCGTCGCCCCGCCCATAGACCGACACGGCGCTCCCGCCGCAATGAGGGCAATGCTCGTCCGCTCGGCAGTCGACCGATATCCACTGCCGTTCCCGGCAGAATTGCATGAGGTAGCCCGCGCGCGCCTGGTCAAACGTGAGTCCGAGATACCCCATGAGGAAGTCATTCGCTGCTTGCGCGCAGCAAAGGGCATTGAGCGTTACAACGCTCGGCGCCACCACTTCTGGGTCGTCGACGTAGGCCTGCCTGCGCCGCTCGTCTCGCGACACCGCTTCGCGCTGAAGTTGGCTTAGCGGAATTAGCCTGTTGCAGCGCAGGCAGCCGCCGCCAGCCATAGGAAATACTGGCCGTGCTGCAACAAACACATCGCCGACCTCACCCGAGCCGCGATCGACAGGAACCTTCGACCCAACTTGCACCCCCGGAATCAGGTATTGGTGAACCAGCGCGTTGAACACCAAGCGGCATTGCGCTGAATCGGCGCACAGGAAAATGAAGTCACAGTCCTTTAGCAACAGCGCCGTCTCCGCAATCCTCACGTCGCCAACGACCGCATGGTATTCAATGTTCGGATTGGCGCGCCGCGCGACACGCCTTGCCACTTTCACCTTTTGGGTCGCGAAACGCCGGGCGATGCCTTGCAGCCAGAGCCAACGGCTGCGCGATAACCATTCCGACGTATCCCATCGCGTAGCGCCGACGACACGGGCGCGATTGCTGACCTCCATGCGATCGAAATCAATCCCTACAATGCTTCCCACGCCGGCAAGGGACAGCCATTCGTTGATCAACGATCCCGCACCGCCGAGGCCGATGATGCCAACCTTAGCGGCCCCGAGCAGCTCCTGGCCGGCTAGGCCGAACATCAGCGCCTGCCGGTCATAAACCGCGTCCACGAAGCGCGGCGCCTCCCGGCGGGATGGCTACAGGCGGCGATGCCGCCTGCCGATGACAGTCATGGATTTCAACTCAAACACGCCGTTCCGCGTCCAGACCTGACCGGCCACGGCATCATGGGCAAACACCAGCGCACCAACAGGCGGTCCGTTGAGGATATCAAGCAGAGCTGGATAGCCGCGGCGCTGGGATTGCAGATCAATCTCCGAAAACGCTACGGCATCGCTGCCGCCATGACAATGCACCGCGAAGTAACCCAGATTCGCCTTGGCGCAATATCCGGACACCCGCGCGACGAAATCCGTCGTCAAGGCCCGATAGCCCGTCTTTCCCGGCACATAATCAATTCCATCGCGCGCCACGAAAACCTCGCGGGCCAGCAGCCGAATTCCGTCAGTCGTTTCGACGAGTCCTGTCGCGTGCATCTGAGGTGCCCTACGGCTGGCGGACACGCGGAGCAGCAGAAGTCAGGCCGCTTTGCATGGGGATTTTGAGTTGAACGATTCTTCAAAGGCCGCGGGGCTCAGGTAGTTGGGCGGCGGCGGGTGGCGCTTTGTCGCGGTCGGGAGACCGCGACACAACCGGGGCCCCAGCGCAACAGAACGGCCCGCGGGCTTCCAACTCCCGCGGGCCGTCGAATGATTTCGAGAATGATGATGACGTTCGCTGGAATGCAAAAATAATAGCGCTAACGGATTCAGTCGTTCTGCCGCGTCGGCTCAGTCAGCCAACGCACGGGAATCTGACGTTCGACGATTCGGCCGTACTCGTCCAGAGTGCGGCGCTGCCCGACCGAGTGCCACGGGGCCACTTGCTCCAGCTCGGGCATAATTTCGACCAGTTGCTCGCTGAGCATTTCAGCGAGCCGCGTGATGCGCCTCGATCGCGCCAACTGGCGGATGGCGGCCGCGGTCTTCATCAGCTTCACGAGCCGGGCTCGATCGAGCACGGGGCGCGAAAGGCATTCGCTCGATTCGACGAGCAAATCGGCGATGGGCACGTCGAGAGCCGCCTGCCACCGCTGCAGATCGCTGATCCGCAGGTTGGCCGACTCCGACTCTTGTGCCCGAAGCACTCGCGCGGGCAGACCCATCCGCCGCGAGGCACTGCGCAGCGACACGCGCTGCTGCCGCCGCACCTCGCGAATGCGGTGCAAGGGGGGCTTCGTTCCGCCCCCGCGGGCCGGCCGGCGGACTTTGGCCGCCTGCGCGCGGTCCGCGCTACATTCAACGGTTGCCATGGCGATACCCTCCCGGCCCACCCCATCGGGCGAGCCATATCGCAACAAGGATGAAAAGAATGACGAACAGATGAAAACGCTCATCTGCCAAATCCCCAATCAATTGCGTCGTGGGGCATACGCGTGGGGCAGGCTTTCCAGCCTGCCGACACCTCCCAGTGAACCCGCAGGCAGGAATGCCTGCACCACAAGCAGGCAATGGTGCCTGCACCACGACTGCGAAGGGAGCCGCGCGAACCGCATGAACATACGGCGGCTCCCAACAACCATCATATAATGGTCGGCTGACGAAATGCCAGTCCAGCCGGCACATTGCGGGGCCCCGTGGCTAGGGGCACCCGTCAAGCCCCGGGCACGCGGCTGGGCCTGGTCACGCTTCGAGAGCGAAGCGGCGCACGCGGTCCAGCAGGCTGCGCCAGTCGCGATCTGCGGTCTGCGGATCCGGAGAAAGGGCAGGCGGCGCGGTGCCCGTCGTCGCCGAGAAGCTCCCCACCGGGCGAATCTCGAGGCGGATTTCGGCCTGGCCCGCATGCCGCTGCCACATGTGACGCAGCCGCGCCGCGCCCGGAACCTCACCATGCGGCTGCACGAGCACGATCTCCCCCGCAGCGCAGGAGACGCCGGTTCGCACGGCCGCCTCGGACCCTCGTGGGCGAGCGTGACTGGCGAGCCGCACCTGGGGATAGTGGTGGGCCAGCTCGGCGGCCACCTCGGCCGTATGATCGGTCGAGCCGTCGTCCACCACAACCAGCTCGAAACGCGCCGCCAGATCGGGAAGCACGTCCAACAGGCGAGCCACCTGCCGGCCGAGCGTGTCCTGGGCGTTGTGTACTGGCAGAATGTAGCTGAGCGATGGCTGCAACGGATTCTCCTCGCGTGCGTCTCGGTGACCCGGGGCGACGCCCAGCGGTGGATATCGGTTTCTTCGGCAAGTCGGGCGACTCGACTGGAACGCGCAGCCTGTCGCGCGCTGTCGTGCGCAAGAGTCGACAAGCGAGGGTGATTTGCAATGTCCCGCCGCCTCGGAGCGGGGTGTGCCGGCGGTGACGGTTGTTCGGGCCAATTGACTCGATGTGAACACTTACGCGACCGCGGCGTCGGCCTATGGCTGTCGCCTCCCGACAGGGGTATTCTGGCGCACTTGGGCAAGCGACATGGCCTCGACGCGATTGGGTCTGGCTCGAAGGGAGAGGAGCAAAGTGACAAGCGACGCTGTTTCAGGCCCCGATTTCTCCCGCGGCGATGGCCTCGTGCCTGCGATTGTGCAGGATTCCACGACCGGCGAGGTGCTGATGATGGCGTGGATGAATCGCGAGGCCTACGACGAAACGCTGCGCACCGGGCAGACCGTGTTCTTCAGCCGCAGCCGTGGGCGCCTGTGGCGCAAAGGCGAAAGAAGCGGCCACGTGCAAAAGGTGGTATCGGTACGCATCGACTGCGACGCCGACACGATTCTGTTGCGCGTAGTGCAGACAGGCGCCGCCTGCCACGAAGGGTACAAGAGCTGCTTTTTCCGCGAGGTAACCGGCGAGGGGCTGAAGGTCGTCGCCCCTCGAGTGTTCGACCCCAAAGACGTGTACGGCGACTAAGAGCCGATCCCAAGACCGTCGGGGACTGGCTCACTTTGCCGAGTCCGCGAGGCAAAGGGTTCCTGCCCCCTTCTCCCTGACGGTTTTGGGATAGCCTCTCAATGGAAAATCGCAACC
>CAYQAJ010000146.1:0-4206 GCA_964415245.1 uncultured Pirellulaceae bacterium
TCGTAGTCCTTGCCGGCCGTGTTTGGATACAGGTTCGGCGTGTGGAGGCCCAATGGAGTGCAGATGCAGACCATGCGCCGCGGCGGCCCGGCGGCGGCAAGCGCGGCGCGGGCCCGGCGCGATGTCGGCAGGAGCGCTTCGAGCCAAGGGAGCGCCAGGGTTACGCCCGCGGCACGGAGAAATCTCCGTCGGTCCAATCTCATGTTTGCGTTCCTATAAGTGCGGCGAGGGTTTTCAGTTTTCAGTTGGAGGAGGTCAGTGGTCAGTGGTCCGTTGCCGGTTGCACGCAGCGCTTCTCTCACAACTGACAACGGACAACTGACAACGGACCGTCCCTCGCAAAATGAGCCAGTCCCCGACGGTTTTTGCCTAGGCTCTCACTTTGTCCTGAATAGTTCACTCTGCACAATCTCATGCACCAGCGAGCGGAATCCGTAGTCATGTTCACGCACGCGCTCGACGATGCTTTCAACCTGCGGCGCGTCGGCCGAATCGGGTGCGTGGCCCGTGGCGTAGGTGACCAGTTGCACCGTAAGCGCTCGGGCGAGCTGGTCCTTGTCGGCCAGCAGAAGCTGCTTGAACTCGTCGACGTCGGCGAAGGCCCGGCCGTCGGGCAGCACGTCGCTGGGGTCGACCGCGGGCCCGCGGTAGTAGGGCATCGAGCGGCCGTCGATCTTGATCTCCTCGCCGCGGCCCACGCTGCGATAGTTGTCGCGCCAGCCGCCGATCACGTCGAAGCTTTCGAGCGCGAAGCCGGGCGGGTCGATCTTCGTGTGGCAGGTGGCGCACGAGGCGATCTGGCGGTGTTTGGCAAGCTGCTCGCGAATCGTCGTGGCACCGCGAATGTCGGGCTCGATCGCCGGCACGCCGTCGGGCGGCGGAGTGGGGGGCGTACCGAGAATGCGGTCGAGCACGAAGGCGCCGCGGACGACAGGCGAGGTGTTGGTGCCGTTGGCGGTGACTTTCAGCACGCTGGCCATGGTGAGCACGCCGCCGCGATGGCTTTCGGGCGGGAGCGGCACCTTTTGCATCTTCGTGCCCGTAACGCCCTCGATGCCGTAGTGCCGCGCCAGCCGCTCGTTGAGGAACGAGAAGTCGGACGCTACAAAATTCGCGATGCTCAGGTCGTCGCGCAGCAACTCGTCGAAGAACAGGTGCGTTTCGTCGGCCATCGACGTGCGCAGCAGCTCGTCGTACTCGGGGTACAGCCGCGGGTCGGGCTCGGTGAAGTCGATGTCGCGCAGCTTGAGCCACTGCCCTACAAAATTCTCGGTGAAGGCCCGCGACTTGGGGTCGGCGAGCATCCGCTCCACTTGCTCGCGCAGCCTGTCCGGCTGCGACAGTTTCCCGTCCTCGGCCAGCGCCAGCAAAGCGTCGTCCGGCATGGTGCTCCACAGGAAATACGACAGCCGGCTGGCTAGCGCGTAATCGTCGAGCTTGCCCGGCGGCTCGCGGAGGAACACGAAGTCGGGCGAGACCATGATGCCCTTCAGCCCGACCCGCACGGCCTGCTCGAACGAATACCCTTCGGCGACTCTTCCTTCGAAAAGTCGGAAGTACGGAGCGAGCTCGTCATCGGTCACCGGCCGGCGAAACGCGCGACCGGCAAAACTGCGCAGGATTCGCTCAGCATCGGCCGACGGATTGTCCGACACGACCTCGACGCGGTCGCTGCGCTGGTAGTTCGGCGCGGGCTTTTGCGGTAAATCACCGAAGATGCGGCGGTGGCTCTCCGGCGGCCAGGAGTCGTGCAGCGGACCTTCGACTTCGACCCACTCGACTGCCAGCCCCGGCCCTTCGTACTTGTCGGCCCCGATCTTGTTCAGCACGTGCGCCGTCGCGATTCCATGCGGAAGCAAGCGAATCGTGCTGCGGGCCGCCAGGTCGTCGGTGAATTCAATCACGGTCGGCTCGCCGGGCGGCACGTCGAAGTAGCCGATGAGGTGGTTCTTCGTGGCCATCAGCATCGGCCCGGCGTCGATTCGCAGCGTTACCGGTTTGCCGTCGCTTTGGAGGGCGTAGGCCGAGATGCGAAAGCGGTACTTGCCGCGGTCGGGCGGGTAGAATTGGCCGAACACCACGGCGTTCCACTGCGAAGAGCTAAAGAACACCGTCGTATCGCCGAGCTGGCGGTACACGCGCTCCTCAGTGGTTTTGACCTGGTGCTGGTCGCGAGCCAGGTACTGCTCTTTGATGCGCCTCGGCTGCGGCAGGTTGGCGATGGCCACGTCGAGAGCCGCGTCGGCCGCCTCCAGGTACCGCTCCATCAGGAACGAAGAGGTGTGCAGCGCTTCGCCCACGTTGTCGAAGCCGTGGGCCGAGGTATCGAGGGGCAGCATTTCCTGGAGCTCGATGTGGATGCCGAGCAGATCGCGCACCGTGTTCTCGTACTCGGCCCGGTTGAGTCTACGCATTACCGCGCGGCCATGCTCGGCGCGATCGGCGGCGATGGCCAGGTCCGCGCGCTGGCGCACCCAGGCCGATAGCTCGTGAATCTCTTCATCGGGCGGGCGCGGCTTCTCCTCCGGCGGCATCTCGCCAGCTTCGACCCGCTTCACGAGGTACAGCCATCGCCCGCGAACCGCCGCATCGGCGAAATCGCCCGAAAGCCGATCGAGCCGAAACTCCCCTTCAGGCTCTTCGCCGCTATGGCAAGTCAGGCAATGCCGCTCGAAGAACGCGCGAGCCGGAGCGTCGTTGTCCGACGTAGGCGAATCGGCGTACGCGGGGAGTGCCAAACCAATTGCAGCCGAGAGAAGTGCGGTGCACATCCACGCGATCGCACACTGGCCAACTGCGCGCGCACGCTGGCGAACTAGATTGCGCGGCTCTCGAACTTCGGCCAGTGCGATCATTACGTCACGATGTCATGGCAAAGAAGTGTCGTCTTGATTCGGATTATCCGCTTATTGGCGTCGCGGTGCAACAAAACCGCCAAACGGGCGGACGGCACGTGGAAAACGCGCACGATGGTGAATGCTTCGGTGAGGCAGACGGAACGGTGGGGCAGGCGGACGGCACGGCAGAGCGTGCCTGCTACGGTGAGGGTTTCGAGAGCGAATCGCGGAAGAGCCGCCAGGCGTAGAGCATGCCGCCCATGAGGAGAAGGCCGGCGGCGGTGATGGCGGGGATGCGCCAGCCGAGGGTGAAGACGCCGGCGGCGCGGAGGTTCCAGACGCGGTTCCAGTCGACGATGAGGTAAACAGCCGCCAATGACAGATAGGGTCCGAACGCGATGACGCTGCTGCCCGAGAGGAGCTTCTGCAACAGGGCTATGATCAAAGCGGCGAACGGGGCGAGAAAGAAGACCAGCAGGGCCGGTTGCCAGCCGAGGAATGCGCCGATCATTGCCATGAGCGTTACGTCGCCGAAGCCCATGGCCTCGCGCTGGAGGGCGAGCGAGGCGAAGATGCGTACCAGCCAGATGAGTCCGCCGCCGAATACCATGCCCACCAGTGCGGTGAGCAGCGCGTGCCACGATGCGCCCCCACCCCCCCTGCCCCACAACCAGGTTGCGGTGACGCCGGCGATTGCCGCCACACCTAACAAACCGATGTACTTCGAGCCGCGATCGCGCAGCACACTGGCCACGAGATACACGAACGCTTTGCGCAGGCCGCGCCGCGTCGTCCAAAGCCAGGGCAGGATGGCCAGACACGCGGCGACCGCGCAGGCGAGCCCGATCGCCAGACCGGCCGGTCCGTCGAGCCACGCGGGCCAAGCATCGCTCGCGGAGGGCGTTGTGAGCAAGAGCGGCGCGATCCGCGGCAGTCCGCCGTGCGCTTCCATCACCGGCAGCCGCGTCGCGGGCAAGAGCGCGGCAAACAAGAGCCCCAGCACCGTGCCGGGCACCGTGACGGCGTCGGGAATCGTCTGCTCGTCGAAGTCGATAAACGTGCCGATGGCCAACAGCGCCAACAGCACCGCATGCGCGAGGAATTGCTCGTGCATGAGGTGGGCGAGCGACAGCGGGTTGTCGAGCGGCAACGTGGCCAGGGCGCGATGCGTGATCGGCAACAGGCCGCCGCGCGTTTCCCAGGCGTAGAGCGCCGCAAGTCCAGCGGCAGCGCCCAGCTCAATGAGCATCGGCCGAATCCAGAAGCCGCGGCCGTGCACGTCGCTTTCTCGCCGCATGGCGAGCCAACCAAGAATCGGCACACACGCCAGCCACGATCGCCGTGCGACTCCCTCGGGCGGCGCCGACCA
>CAYQAJ010000146.1:4306-10010 GCA_964415245.1 uncultured Pirellulaceae bacterium
TTCGACAGTGTTTGGAGCTTGGGATTTGATGATTGAGTGTTGTTTGGGATTTGTCATTTGGGATTTGGGGTTTCGCACGCCCATCGATCGTGAGCGGCGAATTGTTCGCTATGGGCTCACTTCGACACCAGCGCCGCCACTTCCTCAGCTACCTCGCGGGCCGTCTTTCCCACGGTATCGACCTCGTGGTGCGCTAACTGGCGGTAAACCGGAGAACGCTCGGCCAAAAGGGTGGCGATTTCGTCCAGAACCCCGGCGCCCGTCAAACTGGGGCGACTCGCCAGACCGGCCGGGTCGGCCGCAAGCCGATTGCGAATCGTTTCGGGATCGGCCGTGAGCCAGACTACGATGCCGCCGGCCGCGATGGCAGTGCGGTTTCGCTCGCGCATCGGTGCTCCGCCCCCCAGTGCAATAATACCACCAGCGCGGGCGGCGAGCTCGGCCACCACGGCGGATTCGAAGTCGCGAAAGGCCGCTTCGCCCTCCTCATGAAAGATACGTCGGATCGACTTGCCGGCGCGGCTTTCGATCGACGCGTCGGCGTCGGCCCACGAGCAGCCAAGCCGCTCCGCCAAGAGTCGCGCCACGGTCGACTTGCCAGTGCCGCGGTATCCGATGAGGTAGACAAGCATGGAATTGCGAGGATCGGCGTCAGTCGTTGGCACCGAGGCGCTGAGGGGAAAAGCTCCAAATCGCAAATCACAAATCCCAAACAAACCTCAAAGCGGACAGAACCTCATAATCCCAAACGGGAGTGGTGACGCGCATCGTTGAGGTGCCGGCGTACCGTCATTGCCGCTAACGGGTTCGTTTGCAGCTTTCTCCCTTTGTGATTTGGAAAATGTTTGTGATTTGGGATTTGGGATTTGAATTCTCGCCTGCCGCAGTGCCTCGAAATCACCCTTACGGTAGGAACGGGCAACGCTCACGGCGCAAGACGGTCCCACCGCGATCCTTCAGCCTCGGCCGTAGGGTCCGATCGCGCGGCGGACCTCGTCGCGCATCACGTCGACGGGCGCCTCGGTGCCGGTGAATAGTTGGAATTGCAGCGCCGCCTGCCGCACGAACATGTCAACGCCCGTCACCACGGCACACCCCACCTGCCGCGCTTGTTTGATGAACAGCGTCTGCTCGGGATTGTAGACGGTATCGAAGACGATGGTAGCGGGCCGCAGGTGCCTCCGCTCGAACGGAGTCTCGTCGACGTTGGGGTGCATGCCGACCGGCGTGGCATTGACCAGCACGCTGGCCTTGACCGTGCCCCGCGCGTGCCAGGCGACGGCGCGACCTTCCAGCCGCCCGGCCAGCTCCTCCGCCTTGGACAGCTCCCGCGCGGCAAAAACGACATCGGCTCCCGCGCGCCTCAGCGCATAACCGACTGCCCGCGCGACGCCGCCGGCTCCGAGAATCAACGCGGTCTTGAAATGAAAGGGCAGCTCGCCGGGTTCGCTCGGCAGCACGGCCACGAGGCTTTCGATGGCCGCCTGGGCATCGGTGTTGTGGCCCACGACCTGCCCATTCTCAAACAACACGGTGTTGGCGGCACCGATTCCCTGCACGGCCTCGTCGGCGCGGCCGATATAGCGGAGCACGTTTTCCTTATGCGGTATCGTAATGCTCAGGCCCCGCACACCGAGCTCCTCGCAATTGAGCATAAAGTCCTCGAGCTGCTCGCGGGGAATGCGAAAGGGAATGTAAACGCGGTCGCTTGCCAGTCGGCGAAAGGCGGCGTTGTGCACGATGGGGCTAAGACTGTGCCCGATCGGGTCGGCCACGACGCCGTATACTTCCGTCTTGCGGGTGATAGCGTCGTAGTTGTAGACGTCGGTCATCTGCCGGTAGCTGAGCTGCCCCGGCGCGAGCGTGCGCTCGTGGTGGAACGTGGCGTAGGTAAACGGCGAGCCGAAGCGACCTGCCAACAAACGCGTGGGAATGCCCATCTCCCCCATACAGATGCCGATGGTGGGAATCTCGCTATCGCGAACGAGCCGCAGCATCCGCACGTTGTCGGCGGGGGTTTGGGCCATGGTGGCGATTTTTACGATGTCGGCGTCGAGGGCGGCCAGCCGCGCGTGAATCCGCGGCAGGTCGAGCGGCGTACTGTCGAAATCGTGCATGCTGATGATGCGCTTGGTCTTGCCGTAGCGCGGAATGTCGCCGGCAATGTCGTGCTCGAGGTCGACATACTCCACCCCTTCGGCGATGGCGCTGCGCAGCAGCATCATCCGCGCCTCCTCGCTGCCGGTCCACTTGCCGCCGTCGGCCTCGCGGCGGCAAGTGATAATGACGGGCGACGGGCGATCGGCCAGCAGCCGCTTGAGGCTGATGTCGCGGCGGATGTAGTCGATGCGCAGCTCGACCAATTGTGCCCCCTGTTCGACCAGGTGGCGGTGCTCGGCCATCATTTGGCGATGCCGACCGCGGGCAATGCTCACGCAAATCATTGAGGCGACGACTGCTCCCGTAGCGATTCAGCGGTGCGATTTCCGCCACCAAAGGCGGGTTGCCCACGAACCTGAGAACCGGGGTCGGGCTTGCGCCGTACGAGACGACAGCCTCCGGTTGCACCCCCGATTCCAACCACCATTTTGACTGCGGGCAGAGCGACCTTCAAGGTAGCCGCGGGCCCACGACGCCGCTACCTGGCCGCGCGCAATGCGCGATGGAAAGGCGAGCCTGGCCCTGCCCCGAGCGGGCGGGCAACCCATCGGCCGCGATGCCGCGCTCGTGTTATTTTCTCATGAAGCGTCGGTCCAGCTCTTCGCGGGTAAAGATGAGCGCAGTCGGCCGGCCGTGGGGGCAGTGGTGCGCGTCCTGACAAAGGTGACGCTGCGACAACAGGGCGGCGATCTCGTCGTGCGACAGGCGGTCCCCCGCCTTGATCGCCGCTTTGCAGGCCACCATGTGCAACAGCTCGTCGACGAGATCACGCAGCTCCGGTGTCCTTCCGCCGTGTAAGAGATGCTCGGTCACCTGCTGCAGCACTTCGGTCGGGCTGAAGTTCGCCAGGATGGCCGGGTAATTCGACACCAGCACGGTGTCGCCCCCGAACGGTTCGACCGCGATGCCCAACGCCGCCAGTGCCTCGCGCGCCTCCAGCGCCGCCGCACACTCCGCCGCGGTCATGTGCACCGGCTCGGGCACCAACAGCCGCTGCGTTTCGATCGCACCCGAGAGCACCTTCTCGCGAAGCTGCTCGTACAGGATGCGCTCGTGCAAGGCGTGCTGGTCGATGACGAGCACGCCCTCTTCCCCTTCGGCCACAAGGTACCGATTGTGTACTTGAATGGCGGAAAGGCCGCGACGTGTGGGGGCGCCGCGATCGTCCGGCGACGCGGAGGAATCCTCGAATGCATCGGGCGATTGCTCTTCGGCCCGCGACCGGTCGGTCGGACCATGCAGCGGCGGTTCTGCGCTTGCTCGATGTTGCGCCCCCGATAGCCCGACCGCTTCCGGCCTGCCTCTCAAGGCGCCCGATTCTGCCGGCAACGTGGGGCGGCCCAATCGAGTGAGCTGGATCGGCGTGCCCTGTGCGTCGTCGAATCGCAAATCCAATTCCCCGGGCGTGGACCCTGCGGAACCGCCCGCTTCCGAATCGGAGTCGACCTGCCCTTTGGCCCAGGCCACGAGCTGACGCCGGTGCGCTTCGGCCTGCGCTTGGTCGAGCCCGCTCGATTCCGCACCTTCGCCCGGCGCCGAGGGGCCGATGTAGCTGGTCAGGTCGGAGGCCAGGAACTTCTTGCGCAAGGTACCCAGCATCAGGCTGTAGACGCGGCCCGAGTCGTGAAACCGCACCTCCAACTTTGTGGGATGCACATTGACATCGACCGCGTCGGGGGGCATGTCGAGCCGCAGGAAGGCGATCGGATAGCGTCCGCTGATCAACAGGCCGCGGTAGGCTTCGCCCAGCGCGTGGGCCAGCGAGCGGTCGCGCACGTACCGCCCGTTGAGAAACAGGTACTGCATGCGGTTATTGGGTCGGCTCGCCTGCGGATGCCCGACCCAGCCGACCAGCCGTGTGGGCCCGTCGCTCCCCGATACGCCGATCAGCGCCTCGGACACGTCGGCCCCGAACAGGGCGGCGATGCGCTCGGTCCAGGTTTCGGTGGGGGGAAGATCGTGGAGCACGCGGTCGTTGTGGCGCAGCGTCATGTGAACCTGGGGGTGCGACAGAGCGACACGCGAAAACGCTTCGGCCAAGTGTCCCATCTCGGTCTGCGTCGTGCGGAGGAACTTGCGTCGCACGGGCGTATTGAAGAAGAGCCGCCGCACCTCGACGGTGGTTCCCGACGCACAGCCACAAGGGGCGACCGGCCGGGCTTCGCCGCCCACCACTTCGAGCTCCGCCCCTTCGTGCGCCGCCGCCGTTCGACTGCGGATCACAAGGTGGCTCACCTCGGCCATCGAGGCCAGCGCTTCGCCGCGAAATCCCAGCGTGCGGACGTGGAACAGGTCGTCGGCATCGCTGATCTTGCTGGTGGCGTGACTGGCGATGGCCAGCGGCAGCTCGTCGGCCTCGATTCCGCAACCGTTGTCGGTCACCCTAAGCAGCTCGCTCCCCCCCTGCCCTATTGCCACGTCGATCCGCGTGGCGCCGGCGTCGAGCGCATTCTCCAGCAGCTCCTTAAGCGCGCTGGCCGGCCGCTCGATTACCTCGCCGGCGGCGATCTTGTTCACCACCGAGGGGGAAAGCCGACGGATCGTCGGCGCCGAATCCGTTCTAGGCAAGGTCATATTTATCGAGCTTTCGATACAACGTCCGTGCCCCGATCTTCAGGATGCGGGCGGTCTCTTCGCGGTTGCCGCCGGTCAATTTGAGCGTCTGCTCGATGGCCCACCGCTCGATGTCCGGCAGCGAGCGGCCCACGAGCTCCTCGGCCGAACCCGTGGCCGAGAGCGCGGTGCTCGGCGCCGGCCCAGCCAGCTCCGGCGGCAGGTCGTCCACGTCCAATTGGCCGTCGCAGTCGAGCACCACCATGTGGTCGATCACGTTGCGCAGCTCCCTTACATTCCCCGGCCAATCGTACGCGAAAAAGCGGCGCATGACGGCCGGTGTCACCATTTTGACGGGGCTGCCGTGCCGCCGGGCGAACTGCCGGCGGAAATGGTCGACCAGCGGAACGATGTCGTCGCGGCGCTCGCGGAGTGGAGGCAGGTCGATCGTGACGATCTTCAGGCGGTAATAGAGGTCGTTGCGAAACGTGCCCTGCTCGATGGCTCGCTCCAGGCTGCGATTCGTGGCCGACAGCACGCGCACGTTGACGCTGGCCGGCTTGTTGTCGCCGACGCGCGTGATCTGACGCTCCTCCAGCACACGCAGCAGCTTGATCTGCGTCGCGATGGGCATGTCGCCCACTTCGTCGAGAAACAGCGTCCCCCCGTTGGCGTACTCGAACTTGCCGACGCGGTCGGTCAGGGCGTCGGTGAAGGCTCCCTTGACGTGCCCGAACAGCTCGCTTTCGACCAGGTGCTCGGCCACGGCGCCGCAGTTCAGGGCCACGAAGGGCTTACTCTTGCGGGGACTGTTCTGGTGCAACGCCTGGGCCACCAGCTCCTTGCCGGTTCCGCTCTCGCCGGTAATGAGCACGCCGGCGTCGGTGGGGGCGATCCGCCGCATGCGCTCCAATACTTGCAGCATTTTTTCGCTCGAAGCGACGATGCCCTCGAAGCCGAACCGCTCGTCGAGCCGCCGGTGCAGCTCGAG
>CAYQAJ010000146.1:10020-12491 GCA_964415245.1 uncultured Pirellulaceae bacterium
GCAGCCCGGCCAGCAACGCCTGGCCCCGGCTACCGTCGGCCAGGAGCAGGGTCCGGCCGAGCGGTTCGGTGCGCGGGTCGGGTCCGGCCTGACGCCAGACCGGAACCGCGAACCACTGCGGCAGCGGGCGTGGCCCCCGAGGGGCCGCCGGTGCAGCTCGAGGTTCCGCTGGCGCAAATGGGTCGACGCGGCCGCCTTGCCCACGACGGCCCGTAGTCGGGCCGCGGTGACGGGCTTTTCCAGAAAGTTGAAGGCCCCCTTCTGCATGGCCTCGACCGCCTTGGGCACCGATCCGTGTCCCGTAACCACGATCACCTCGCAATCGGGGAGCGACTCCCGAGCCTTGGCCAGGATTTCCATGCCATCGACTTCGTTCATGACCAGGTCGGTCACCACGACGTCGTAGGTGTCGCGCTGGATGAAACTGGCCCCTTCCGGCCCGGAGGTGGCGGTGGTGCAGGGATAGCCTTCCCGCTCGAGGATTTCGGACATGGCCTCGGCGTGCTGCCGGTCGTTATCCACGATCAGCACGCGTACCGACGAGGCAGCGGCTTCGGCCGAGTCGGCGACAGAGGGCTGCGACATGCCAGCGATAATACAAAACTCGCTGCGGAGCGACCAGAACCCCGCGACTCACGCACAGGGTCGAAATGACCCAACCGTGGGATAATGACCAATCACCAAATCCAAATGACCAATGCGGCTCACCCGGCGCACGGGACCCAATTGGTCATTTGTGCATGGACATTGGTCATTCGGCGGTCTGTCGCTCAGTGCGCTCGGCGGCCCGTTGCTACGACGCAGTGGCCCCGCCACCATCGGTAAGACCCGACGTGAGTCGCGCCGGCCGGGGAAACTCGATCGTGAACTTCGTCCCGTGCCCCAGGGCGCTTTGCACGTCGATCCGTCCGCCGTGGGCCTCGACGATTTTGCGCGCCGTGGGAAGCCCCAGTCCCGAACCGCCGTTCTTCGTCGAGAAAAACGCCTCGAACATCCGCAGCGCGGTCTTGGCGTCCATCCCGCAACCCGAGTCGATCAAGTCGAGCGCCACTCCCTTCCGTGTAACGTAGGTGCGGGCCAGAAGCTGGCCGCCATGGGGCATGGATTCGAGCGCGTTTTTCACCAGATTCACCACCGCCGACTGCAGCGTTTCCGGGTCGATGAGAATCACCGGCAAGTCGGGGTCGAGATAGCGGACCACCTCCACGCCCGCGGCCTGGGCCTGCGGCTCGAACAGGTCGAGCGCCTGCTCGATCTGCGCGTTGAGGCTTCCCGGTCGCAGATCGAGGTGCCGCAGCCGGGCGATCTTGAGAAAGTCGTTCAGCAGGTTTTCCAACCGGGTGCACTGCTGCTGCACGATGTCGATCTTGGTCAGCGCCCTGCGACCCTGGCGCGTCTGCACATCCTTGAGATCCTCCGCCAGCAGGTCCATGTTCAGGCGGATGACCGACAGCGGCGTCTTGATCTCGTGCGCCAGTGAACCAGCCAGTTCGGCCAGCTCGTTGTATTGGGCCGCGAGCCCCTGGGGCTCATCGTTCGGGCTGTCGAGCGAATTCTCGTTCTCGGGGAACATGGTCGACGATTGGAGCCTGTCCGAACAACGTGGGGGACCGGCGCGTTTTGCCGAGTCCGTGAGGCAAAACGGGCGTGTCCCCTTCTCTGAACGTTCTTCAGACGGGCTATTAACGGCGCGGGCGTCCACCGCGGCCGCCATCGCCACCGTTCCCTCCTTCGCGGCGTCGCGGCGGGCGTCGGGGACGATCGCGATCCCCCTCCCGGTCGCGGTCCCGATCCCGGTCGCGGTCTCGTTCGCCTTCGCCGCCGGGGGCACCGGCGGTCACCAGCTCATCGGCCAGACCGAGCTCTTCCAGAGCCCGACGCCGGCTCAGCTTCACGCGGTCGTGGGCGTCGACGTCGATCACGAGCACCTTCATCGGGTCGCCTACGTTGCACACGTCGGCCACGCTGCTCACGTAGCCGGTCGAAAGCTCGCTGATGTGGCACAGCCCGTCGCGACCGGGGAGAATCTCAATGAAGGCGCCAAAATCCTTGATGCTGGTGACGCGGCCGTCGTAGATGCGGCCCACCTGCACGGTGGCCGTGCAGGCTTCGATTTGCTGCCGCGCCGCCTCGGCCCACTCCAGGTTCGAGCTGGCGACGGTCACGACGCCATCGTCGTCGACCTCGATCACGGTGCCCGTTCCTTCCTGAATGGCGCGGATGTTCTTGCCGCCGGGGCCAATCAGGGCGCCGATCTTGTCGGGCTCGATCTTCAGCCGCAACAGCCGCGGCGCAAAGGGCGAAATGTCGTCCTTGGGACGCGCGATCGTCGTCAGCATGGCACGCAGAATCTCGATCCGCGCGTCGCGCGATTGTGTCAGCGTGGCGGCAATGATCTCCTCGCTGATGCCGCCGATCTTCAAATCGAGCTGGATGCCGGTGATGCCGTTCTGCGTGCCGGCGATCTTGAA
>CAYQAJ010000147.1:0-8263 GCA_964415245.1 uncultured Pirellulaceae bacterium
TATTTCGACGAACAGCTCGACGTGGTGATGTCGCAGCTTCCCGCGCAGGTACACGAGCTCATCGAGCGCGTGCCGCTGCACGTCGACGACTATCCAACGCCGAAGATCATGCGCAAACTGGGAGTGCGTCGCCGCGGCAACCTGTGCGGATTGTACACGGGCGTGCCGCTCACCAACCGCAGCGTGATGCACTCCGGCATCCCCAACGACGTGATTCAGATCTTTCGCGAGGGGATTCTGAACATGGCCGTCGATTACCGTGGGAACATCGATGAGGAGGAGCTGCGCAAGCAAATTCGGCTGACGATTCTGCACGAATTGGGCCATCACCACGGAATGAACGAGGACGAGCTGCGCGAGCTGGGGTATTGATGGAAGAGGTCGCGCAATTTGGTTGCAAGTCGGCCGCTCGCGAGTTCTAATGGCGCGGGTCCAGAAGTGTGTTCTATTCGAGAGTTAGGGGTGATTCTTATGCGAAACCGCAAGCGACGTGGCTGGCGCCGTGGGGTTCTTGGTTGGCACTATCGGCCCGCGCTCGGTGTGGCGCTGTTCGCGGCGATGCTGTTCGGGATGTCGCAGGCTCGCGCCGAAACGCAGCGTCAGCTTTGGGTGACCAACGCCTATGGCAACGACGTCCACGTGTTCGACGTCGATACGTTCGAGCTGATTCGCCGCATCGAGGTCGGGCCGAACCCGCACGGCATTTCGGCCACGGCCGACGGCAAGACCGTGCACGTGGCGCTCGAAAACTTCGGTGGTGAGGAGGGAGAGCTGGTCTGGATCGACGCTCCGACCGGCAAGGTTCTGCACAGCATCAAAGTAGGTCCCCGCCCCAACGAGAACGAGTGCACGCCCGACGGCAAGTGGATCTACGTTCCCTGCGACGACGGTTATTACTGGGTTATCGACGGCGAGCAGCACAAGGTCGTCACCCGTATCGAAACGGGTGGCCGGCCGCACAACACCGTCATCTCGCCCGACGGGAAACGGATGTACCTTTGTCCCATGGGCAACCCCAGAAAAGTGACGATCGTCGACATCGAGGCAGGTCACAAGGTCATCGGCGAAATCCCCTTCGACAACGTGGTTCGACCGCCGGCCATTTCGGGAGACGAAAAGCTGTTCTTCGAGAACATCGACGGGCTGGTCGGGTTTCAGGTCGCCGACATCGCCGCGCGCAAGGTCGTGCGAACGGTTGAGGAACACATCGCCGACGATAAGAAGGACGTTCCCACCCGTTCGCACGGGATTTGCGTGCGTCCCGATCAAAAGGAAATCTGGTCGTGCAACGTGGAGCACGACACGGTGCACGTGCACGAGATGACGAGCGGCGAATACAAAGAAATCGCCACGATTGCGATGCCAGGCCGCATTTACTGGGTCTCTTTCACGCCCGACAGCAAATACGGATTTGTCAGCGTGCGCAGCCACGGTCAGGTGGCGGTGGTCGACTGCGAGACGAAGGAAATCGTCAAGTTGTTGGACGTTGGCAAGGAGCCAAAGCGCACGCAAGTGATCGACGTGCCGAAGGAGTAGCCCACTGCGATTGCACGGACGATGCCGAGGTGGACGGGAGAGACGTGTGATGGGATACCATGACAGACACGAATCGGGTGGCGGTTCGAATGCCGTGCTCGTGGTGGCCATTGTGCTGGCGCTGTTGCTGGGCGTGCCGCTGGTGTTGGGCGTGGTCTTGGTGTTCTTGGGGGGACTGTTCTTTGTGGGCGCCCGATCCGAAATGGACTCGATTCCCCCCATTCCCATTGCCGAGTCCGGGCCGGCCGATCCCGCCGCGGCGCAAACTCCGCCGGAAGCAAAAGCGCCACCGCGACAACCGCCGTCGATCGAGCAGGGCTCGGAGCAGGGTCCGCAGTCGTTGGAGATAACGATCGACGAAATGGGGCAGCTTAAGGTTGACGGCATGGGAATCACTGCGGACGATTTGCCGCAATGGATTGAGGAGCGCTTCGGCGACCCGGCCGAGGGAGTTAGTGCGACAATCCTGGCAAACCGTAAGGCTAAGTATTTGCACGTCGCTCGTGTCCTCAGTCTTTTGACCGAGGCGGGCGTCGAACAGGTGCAGGTGCGGCAGGCCGATGCTTCCGCCGAATCCCCCACTTTACTGGACTCCGGCGAACCGGTCGACTCTACCCAGCCCTGATCGCGTGGACTAACGGCGCACGCGGCTCGAGCTAGCATCCTGAGCCGACTCAGGCACCGGGAATGGGGCCGAAAAGAGCGCGCGACGGCGAATCCCGTACCCCAGCCCCTTTGACAGGCGCGCCGTGTTTTCCGATTATGGTCTCGGCGCCCGAACTCCGTATTCTCTCCCCCGCGCACGAGGTCTTTTCATGTCTCGCCGAACGTTGCCATGGCTGTTGGGGGTGGCGATCGCCGCCGGCTTGTTGTTGTGCGTTCGTTCGCCGCTCTTGGCGGCCGACGCCCCGGAAAAAGTGGCCAGCGTCGAGGGAATCACCGAGTACCGGCTCGACAACGGACTCCGCGTGCTGTTGTTCCCGGATGCCTCGCAACCGACGGTGACGGTCAGCATGACCGTGTTCGTCGGTTCGCGGCACGAAGGTTCGGGCGAAGGGGGCATGGCCCACTTGCTGGAGCATATGCTCTTCAAGGGCACCCCCACACACCCCGAAGTCCCCAAGGTGCTTCAGGAGCGCGGGGCGCGGTTCAACGGCACGACTTCGGACGATCGCACCAACTACTTCGAAACGCTTCCGGCCAGCGACGACAACCTCGAGTTCGCGCTCCGCCTGGAGGCCGACCGACTGGTCAACAGCAACATCAAAGCCGAGGACCTGGCCTCGGAAATGACGGTGGTGCGCAACGAGTTCGAGGCCGGCGAGAACTCGCCCCAGCGCGTTCTGCTGCAAGAGATGGGTGCCGTCGCGTACGACTGGCACAACTACGGCAAGGCCACCATCGGTAACCGCAGCGACATCGAGCTCGTGCCTGTCGAGCGGCTCCGCCCGTTCTATGAGAAGTATTACCAACCCGATAACACCATGCTGGTGGTGGCCGGGCGGTTCGAGGAGAAGCAAGCGCTCGATCTGGTGCAAAAGTACTTTGGATCGCTGCCGCGTCCCGAGCGTGAGCTGTTGCCGACGTACACGGTCGAGCCCCCGAGCGACGGCGAACGGTCGGTTACGGTGCGCCGCGTGGGCGAGGTGGGGCTGGTGGGCATCGCCTACCATGTTCCCGCCGCGGCCCATCCCGACTTCGCGGCGCTGGAAATCCTCAGCTATATCTACGCCGACGAACCGGCCGGGCGGCTGTACAAGCCGCTCATCGAATCGAAGAAGGCCTCCAGCATGTTCGGGTTTGTCGAAGCGCGGCACGATCCGAGCCTGCTGCTTGCCATGGCCGAGGTTCGCAAGGACTCGTCGCTCGACGAAGTGCGCGACATACTCATCGATGTGGTCGAAGGCGTGGCCAAGACTGGCGTAGCGGCCGAAGAGGTCGACCGCGCCCGCCAGCAGATTCTGAAAGAGCGCGAGCTCGAACAGGGAAACACCAGCCGCCTGGCCGTGGCGCTGAGCAACTGGGCGGCCCAAGGCGATTGGCGGCTGTACTTCCTGTTTCGCGACCGCATCGAGGCGGTGACTCCCGAGCAGGTGACCGAAGTCGCCAAGCGGTACATCACCCGCAACAACCGCACGCTGGGTCTGTTCATTCCCACAGGAGGGCCGCAGCGAGTCGCCATTCCCGAGTCGCCCGACGTCGAGGCTCTCGTGGCCGACTACACCGGTCGCGACGCGGTCTCGCAGGGCGAGCAATTCGAGCCCACTCCCGCGAATATCGAAGTCCGCCTGACGCGCGAAACGCTTGGCGCCGGCGTCAAGGCGACGTTCCTGCCCAAGAAAACGCGGGGAGAGGTCGTGCAATTGCGGCTGACCTTGCGCTATGGCAACGGCGAGAATCTGCGTTCGTTCGAGACGGCTGCCGAATTGTTGCCCGAGTTGATGACTCGCGGCACGCGGCGGATGTCCTATCAGGAATTGCAAGACGCGCTGAATAAAAACTTTGCCACGCTCGGCGCCGCGGGCTCGCCCGGCGTGGCCACGTTCAGCATGCAGACGAAGCGGGAAAATCTCCCCGCTGCGCTCGACATTCTGCGACAAGTGCTCCGCTCGCCGCGGCTCCCCTCGGACGAGTTGGAATTCATTCGACGGCAGCGTCTGGCCGACCTCGAGAAGCAGCTTGCCGAGCCCGACGACCTGGCCTTTAACTTGCTTCGGCGGACCGTGAACCCTTATCCCCAGGACGACGTGCGCTACAACGCCACCATCGCCCAGCAGATCGAGCGATTGCAGGCCGTCACGCCGCAGCAGGTCGCCGTGCTCTACGAGAATTACCTCGGCTCTCAGGCGGGCGAGTTGGTAGTGGTGGGCGACTTTGATCCGGCCGAGGTGCGGCCCCTGCTCTCGGACATGCTGGCCGACTGGAAGGCAACGAAATCGTACGCCCGCCTTGCCGATAAGGCGTTTACCGACGTGCCCGGCGGGAAGCAAGTTGTGCAAACGCCCGACAAGGCCAACGCCGTCTATGCCGCCGGTCAAGTGGTGGCCATGAGCGACGCGCACCCGGATTACCCGGCGCTGGTGCTGGGCAACTTCATCTTCGGCGGCGGATCGCTCTCGTCGCGGTTGGGCGATCGCGTCCGCCAACAGGAAGGGCTTAGCTACGGCGTCGTTTCGTATTACCGGGCCGAGGCTCTCGACGAGCGGGCCTCCGTCACCATCTATGCGATCTCCAATCCGCAGAATGTAGCGAAGGTGGCCGACGTGATTGCCGAGGAGCTGGAGCGGATGCTCCGCGACGGCGTTACCGAAGAGGAGCTTCAGCGAGCTAAGCAGGGCTACCTGCAAGCGCAAACCGTGCGGCGCACGAGCGATGCGGCGCTGAGCGGCATCCTGGCCAACTGCTCGGAGGCCGATCGTACCATGGGGTACTACGCCGATTTCGAGAAGCGCATCGCCGCCCTGACCTGTGACGACGTCGTGCAGGCGTGGCGGCGGCACATCGACCCCAAACGCCTGGTGATCGTCACGGCCGGCGATTTCACCCAGAAGCCCGAGGAGCAGGGCCCAGGCGACAAGTGACCGGTCGCCGCTTCGCGCGTTATGGAATGCCCCTCGGAGCGAAGCGAAATCCCCGAAATCCCGCAGCTCGCCACGGTGGGGGTCGAATACAGCCTCTCAAGGGGTCTGTATAATAGGGCGAAGGATAGAGCGGATGTCGTATGTTTGCGAAGCGGCACGTCCCGCCTTGCGGCGACGATCCCTCTCACTTGTGCACACCTTCCTGACGGAGCAGACCGCAATGCAGCGATCTCATTGGTCGGCACCGCTTGCCGCGATACTTGTAACATTGGCGTTGGTGCCCGCCGCCGCGCTGGCCCAGGGACGCCTCGACGGGGAGGCGATTCCCGGCCGACCCTTCGGCATCGCCCGCGTCACCATTCCCGTGGATCAAGCGCTGGCGGCCGACGCAATCGAGTCGGGCGGCTTCCTGTTAGTCGAGGACGATGGCCGCGCGCTCTATCCGGTGTTCGCCACCGGCGTGGTTCGTCGGGCGATCGGCGAGGTGCTCGGTGTGGTCGACCTTCGTGGGCCGGGGCCCGAGCCGCAGACCGTTCATTTTCTCTTCACCGGCAGCGAACCGCTCAAGCTGACCATCTACACGCCGCAACCGGTCCGACTGGTGTTGACGCCCGCAGTGCAGCCGGCCCGAGCGCAAACTCGTCTGTCCCGCACCTGGTGGCGGCAATACGTGGCCAGTGCGCGTCGGCAGGTCGAGTCGGGCGACCATCCGCCCCTCATGGAAACGTATCTGACGGGGATGCTGGCCTCTCGGTTGGGCACCGATCCGCCACGGCTTGACGCACGCGACCGGGACGAAGAGAGCCAACTGCGGCAAACCCTGGAGCTATTGGCCGGCACCGAGAAGCTCCGCGCCGCCACCATGCGCGACACGCTCGCCGGCCGCCGAGTGCTCGAACCGGCCGATCGGCCGCTTCCGCCCGACGCCCAGTGGCTCGAACCGGTCGCGCCCCGCCTCGAGGGAGAAGTCGCCGTCGAGCCTCTGGCGATGCGCGTGCCGGTCGAATGCTTCTACGCGCGATTCGGCAAGTTCAGCAACTACCTTTGGCTCGATGCCCTCATGAAGCAATACGGCGGCGACCTGAGCCGCATGATTCAGCTCCGCGCCCACAACGCGGGTCTGAGCGAGCGGATGCAGAGGCAGTTGGCGTTGAAACAGTCAGTGCTGGCCGAATTGCTGGGCGACACTGTGATCGCCGACGTGGCGCTCATCGGCCGCGACTGTTACACCAGCGAGGGAGCCGCCGTCGGTATGATCTTTCAGGCCCGCAACAACGCGGCCTTGAGCACCGATCTCAACAAGCAGCGGGCCGATGCCCTCGATCGGGAGAAAGCAATCGGCGCCAAGCTCGAAACGGTTCGCATCGCCGATCGCGATGTCTCGTTCCTCTCCACGCCCGACAACCAGCTTCGCTCGTATTACGCCGTCGACGGCAATTTCCATTTGGTCACCACTTCGCGTGCGATCGTCGAGCGATTCTTCGAAACGGGCGAAGGGCACGGATCGCTGGGCGATTGGCCCGACTTCCGGCTGGCTCGCTCGGTGATGCCGTTGGACCGTGGCGACACGGTGTTCGTGTACTTCTCGGCGCCGTTCTTTCAGGGGTTGGTGAGCCCGCAGTACCAGGTCGAGTTGGCTCGCCGCCTGGAGGCAGTCACCGATATCGAGCTGTTGCAGCTTGCCCGCCTGGCCGCCAAAGGCGAAGGCCAGCCGCACGAATCGATCGACGATCTCGTCCGCGGCGGGTTCCTCCCGGCCAATTTCGGCCGCCGCAACGACGGTAGCGGCCCGATAACGCGCGACGGGGTTGTCGGCGATTCGCTCCGCGGGGCGCGGGGCACGTTCGTTCCCGTTCCCGACGTAAAGATCGAAGGCATTACGCAAAGTGAGGCCGCCCGGTGCGCCGCCCGATCGGCCTGGTACGTCGAGAACTGGCGGAACCTGGACCCGCTGATGATCGGCATCCGCCGCGAACCTTTGCGCGAGGCGCGGCGCGAACGACTGGTGATCGACGCCAACGTCACGCCGTTCGCCGAGGGCAAATACGGCTGGCTGGCGTCGATGCTCGGTCCCCCCACCACGGCCCGCATCACGCCCGCGCCCGGCGACATCGTCACCATGCAGGGTGTGTTTCGCGGCAACGGTCGCGATGCTGAAATCCCCTTGCACCACATTTTCCTGGGCATCCAGGACACGGCCCCGCTGGGCGACGTGCGGCCCACCAACTTCCTCCGCGTGCTGGAAATCATGCGAACGACGCCGGGCTACCTGGGCGGCTGGCCCGCACCCGGCATTCTCGACTGGCTGCCGCTTGTGTTCACCAACGGGCCCGACGAGCTGGGTTATTCCCGCCTACCGCTGGGCGTGTGGCGGCGGCAATGGGATGCGTTTTCCGTCCTCTCGTTCGATCGCGACTTGCTCGATCGCGTCACGCCGCATCTCACGGTTGAGGAGGTCGACAGTCCGGCGCAGGTCCGCGTACACGTGGGCGACCTTCCCCAGTCGAAGCTGACGCACTATGTCAACATGCTCTATTACCAGCGGGCCCGACAGGCGAGCCTTGGCAATTTACAGCTCGTGCACGCCGCCTCGCAGCAGTTCGGCGTGCCACGGGATGAGGCGCTTGCCGCGGTCGAAAAGCTGCTCGACGTGCGTCTGGACTGCACGTTGGGCGGCGACTACGAGCTGGTCCAGGCCGATGAGGAGAGCATGCCGCTGTGGACCTCGACCCGATTGCGCCCGGCGGCGGATCCGACTGCCTGGCAGCCTCCCGGCGACTACACGGCGCCAATCCTCGAGTGGTTCCACGGGCTGGATGGCGAGCTGATCAAGTTCGACAACCGCGTGCTGGTGCACACGGAGATCGACATGGAGCACAAGCCGAAGCAGGGGGGCCTGTCGATTCCCACGTTCGACTTCTTCGGAAACGGCAAGAAGCCTACGGGTGGGCAGGCCGACGACTCGCCGTTCGGCGACACCGAAAAGCCGAAGCTGGAAGTCGTGCCGCCCCCGCGCACCAAAGACCGCGACGGGGTTCGGGATTTTTGAGCGTCCGTCATTCCCGCGGAGGCGGGAATTTAAGGCGGGGATGGGGGTTGGGGTATAAAGTCGCCTCTCGCTCCGCGAGAGGGCGTTGCCTCGCTAC
>CAYQAJ010000147.1:8363-12391 GCA_964415245.1 uncultured Pirellulaceae bacterium
GACGACCGACAACTGACCACGGATACGTCTACATCAGCGGCGACAGCCCAATCTCCTTTCGGCGGTCGTTCGCCTGCGCCAGCGCGCGGTCTTCCATCTTGAGCAGCCGCGTGAGTTGAGTCGGAGTGCAGCCGAGCCATTCGGCCGCGGCCCTGAGATTCATGTCGTGCGCGTCAAGCACGTCGAGCGCTTCGGCCAGCAACGTAGGAAAATCGTCGTGCGCCGGGTTCACCTGAATCCGGCCGCGCGGGCATCGCGACTGCCAAAGTTTGCTGGGCGCCTCGCGTATCGGGCAGCGGATGGCCAGCGCCAGATTCGTCCGCAGTCGTGCGAGGGCCGCCTTGCGATTCTCGGCTTGGCTCCGCCTTTCGCTGGCGGAACCGATCTCGCCCGACGGCACATGCGTAATCACCACCGCCGTTTCGACCTTGTTGCGATGCTGTCCACCCGGTCCGGACCGCCGGCCGAACCGCATGCGACAGTCGGCGAGCAACGTCGTCGTCTTCAGGCCTGCCGGATGAATGGTCGGTGCCGTCATTGCAAGCATTGGTATAATGACGTGGGTGGCGTTTTGGCGGTTCGCGGCGTAGTGTAGGGTTGTCAGGGTCTCCGGTAAACTCCGCGACTCGGCCACCGAAGCCGCGATCGGATAACGACGACAATGGTCATCAAACTTACCCCGGAAATCGAAGCCGCCCTGATCGATTCCGCGCGTCGACAAGGCGTGTCGCCGGAGGCGTTGGCAAATAGCGTGCTCCGCGAGCGCCTGATCTCGGTGGCGGGGGTATCGGCGATGCCCGATGAATGGGAACAAGCCATCTTGGGCCTTGCGAGTGATTGCGGAGTGTCCCTGCCGCACTCGGCGCTGAGCAGCGAAGGATTGTACGAGTAGTGGCCTATCTCATCGACACCAGCATTTTGGCGCGGCTGGCGAATTCCGCCGACACGTTTTACCCTGTCGCGAACGACGCGGTGCGGGAGCTGCACCGGCGCGGAGAGTTGTTGCACGTTACACCGCAAACCCGATCGAGTTTCGACAGGTTGCCACGCGGGCGGTGGCGCTAAACGGCTTGGGGTTATCGCCTGCTGAGGCGGAGGCGAAATCGGCGTTGATCGAGGCAACGTTCCCACTTCTGCCAGAGACACCAGACATTTTCCCGCTATGGAAGACGATCGCGGAAGCACTGGCCGTCATTGGCAAGCAGGTGCACGATGCGCGTTTGGTTGCTGTTTGTCATGCGCACCATGTGTCGCACCTGTTAACATTTAATACAGCGCATTTCGCTCGGTTTGCAAGTTATCGCCCGGCGATCGAAGTCGTTGATCCCGCAAATGTGCAGTCTTGAAGTGTAACCGGAAAGGTGAGCGCGTCAGGGACGGGCGAGCCTGCTGGTGGTCACGCCGGAACGGTCAGCGCGCGGCCGTTGTCCTTGTCGCGCAGCTTGAGCAGAAACGGCACGGCGCGACGCGCCCACTCCTGGGGATTCGGGTAACCGGACGCGTCGGCGCCGAAGCAGCTTTGCAGCATCTCGGTGTTGATCACGCCGGGATTGAGCGGCACGGCCGCCATGCCCTGCGGCAGCTCCTCGGCCAGGGCTCGCGTCAGTCCCTCGATCGCCCACTTGGTCGCGCAGTACGTGGCCACCTCGGGCGAAGTGCTGCGACCCCAGCCGGAGCTGAAATTGACGATCACGCCGCGCCGCCGCCGCACCATCGCGGGTACAAAGTGCCGCAGCGTGTGGAACGTGCCCTTCACATTCACATCGATGACGCGCGAGAAGTCGTCGGCGGGCACCTTCCACAGGGGCGAGTTGGCGTTGATGATGGCGGCGTTGTTGACGAGCATGTCGGGCGCACCGCACTCGTCGAGCACGCTTGCCGCCCAGCCTTTCACCTGCTTCTCGTCGGCCACGTCGACCGTGTCGAATCGGTGGGGCGAGGGAAACCGCTTACGCAATTCCTTCACTGCGGCGGCAGACCGGCAGCAGCCGGACACGGTGTGCCCGCGCTCGATGAAGCCTTCGGTCATGGCCCGCCCCAGACCGCGGCTAACTCCGGTCACGACAATGATGCGCGAATCGCTCATGCTGGGAACCGAGGAATAAAGGTTGCTGCTACTCAGAGCTTATCCAAAAACCGTCTCCGAGAAGGGGACAGGCACATTTTGCTCCGCGGACTGCGCAAAATGAGCCAGTCCCCGACGGTTTTTGGATAAGCTCTCAGTGTGAAGAGGGTTTTGGGTGTTCAGTGTTCAGCCGGAGAATGTCCGTGGTCCGTTGTCAGTGGTCAGTTGCATTGATGGCGAATTCTGCAACGAATCGGCGAGGGCAGACATTCAGCGACTGACAACGGACAACGGACACCGAGCACGAGTATAGTAAGACGTACCGATTACGATGGAAGCACTCCTCCACTACCAGAACCGCTCGAAGTGCACATGGCCCGGCTGCCGCGGTTCGTCGGGCACAAACCCCCGCTGCACGAGCAATTCGATCATACCGCCGGGCTGCGGCCGACGCGCCGTGCTACCCGGATCGCGCAGCGGAACGCCGATCATGGCGGGGTTGCCGCACAGGAAGATATGCGTGCGCTCGGGATCGAGTGGCCAGCCGGCGTCGCGCTCCAGATCGCCTGAGCGGACGTAATCCTGCAAGTGCCGTTTTCCCCGATAGGAAGGATGGGCGGGGTCGAGATTCTCGGGCTCGCGCGTGGTGAGGACGAAGTAGCGGTAGTTATCGAAACGGCGCTCGAGCCGGCGGTGGAGATCGGCGTAGGCCAAGTCGTGGCGATAGCGCACGCTGACGGCGGACGCAAGGCGACCTTGGTGACCGCCGGCGAGCAATTCGGCAATCATGGCGTTGTGCGGCGCCTCGCCCGTACCGGTTGCCAGAAAGAGCACGTTGTCGGTGGGAGCTACGCCTTCGAGCGTATATGCTCCGACGACGCGCGGATCGGCAAACAACCGTTGTCCCGGCGCAAGGGCAAAGAGGCGCGGTGTCAGCGTGGGAGGATGCAGCTCGGCATACCGCACCAGGGCGATATAAAACTCGAAGTACGGCTGGCGTTGCGCCGGGAGAATCTCGCCTCGCTCGTCGAGAAGCGAGCATGAGAGCGAGTAAGCTCGCTTGGCGACTCGCTGCAACCGCCTGGCATCGAGCGGCTCATCTTGCACGCCCGGGGTGCGCGGCTCCCAGTAGCCCAGCCCGAGCGACGTGAACTGTCCGCCGCGAAAGGGCGGAACGCCGCCATCGGGCACGACTCGCAGGATGCGCAGGTCGTCGTGTACGGGCGTCACCTGGGTCACGACGGCGTTATAATGCGCGCGGCGCAGCCGTTCGACTTCCCGCGAGTCCAAAGCTGGTGCGATCATCCCGCGGCTCACGTTGCACTGGGTGGCTGGGGAGATGCCTCACTAGGCTGGACTCCATGCTTCTCCATCAGCCGGTACAGCTTGCGGCGGTCGATTCCCAGCGCACGGGCGGCGCGGGTCTTGTTGCCGGCGTGTCGCTGCAGCACCTCGACGACCTTGGTCCGCTCGATCGAGGCGAGCGTATCGCCGTCGGCGGCTGCGGTGGGGGAGGTCGGGCTAGAGCCGGGCGAGGCCTGCGATCCAACGATTTCACGAGGCAGGTCGACGATACGGATCGTCTTTCCATCGGCGAGGATTTTGGCCCTTTCGATGGCGTTGATGAGCTGTCGAACGTTTCCCGGCCAGCCGTAGCGCACAAGCAGCGGCATGACGCCTTCTTCGATCTCCCAATCGGGGCCGACAAAGTGATCGACGAGCAGGGGAACGTCCTCTGGCCGTTGGCGCAGAGGCGGCAATTGCAGCGACATGACGTTGATGCGGTAGTAGAGGTCTTCGCGAAACCGGCCGGCGGCCACCTCGGCGGCCAGGTCGCGATTGGTGGCTGCCAACAGGCGAACGTCGACACGTCGCTCCTTGATCGAGCCCACGCGCCGCATGTGTCCGTCTTCCAGTACCCGCAACAGCTTTGCCTGCAGCGAGCCGGGCATCTCGCCGATTT
>CAYQAJ010000148.1:0-7174 GCA_964415245.1 uncultured Pirellulaceae bacterium
CGCTGACGACAATCACGTCGATGCCAGTTTTCGACTCGTCCGCTGCGTCGGCTCCACCGGATGCCTTATCCGATGAGTCGTCCTCCTCTTCGCGGGTCTGGATACGGGCGGCCAGCACGTAGTCCTCGCCGGTTTTCAGCCGGCCGGCTTCCGCCAGGAATCGGAGATCGTCTTCGGTGGCGGGAACCCTTTGTTCGCGGTCTTCCCTGGGATCGGTGATTTCCTTAAGCAGGACATTCGCGCCGGGTCCCCCGCGCCGCAGCCGATCCATCGACAGGATGCTGGTATCGTTGCCCAGCCGCACCAAGGGAGTGACGACGAGCCGCTTGGCCTCGTCGGTCTTGTCCTTGTCCGCTCGCTCCGCGATGGCGCCGGGCGCCATCAATGCCACTTCGTACAGGCCGGAGACGGCCGGCTGCAAGGAGTTGAAAGTCCCCTCGCCCCCTTGCGCATTGACGTTGGCAAACACAACGGTTTCGGGAAACTCGCGAACTCGCGGGTAGGGGTTGTAGCTTTGCCAAACCACGGCGGTAAAGGGCTGCCAGACGATTTCATCCGGGGTGCCCGATCTGCTCGCTTGCTGCACCGTCCCCTGACTGGCGCGCGCCAGCCGGATACCCAGAAGTCGCCACAGGGCCTCGATGTTCCCCTTTTGCTCCGGCGGGACCATGCCCATCATGCCGGGCTGTTGCCGCTTCGGCTCGTCGGTGGCCGGAGCCTGGACGATCCGAACGGGAGCGGGGTCTTCGAACAACGCCGTGCGCTGCCCGGCGCGGATGGCCGCTACAAGATTTTCCAACTGCGGCTGCGTAAGCGACGACGGTTGCACAACCAACAGCACGTCGTACTCATCCGTCTCAATGGGCTTGTTGGGATCGACGAAGTCGATCTTGTACTGCTTTTCCAGCTCGTCGAGGATGGCCTGCTGCGGAATCCGCACGATATTCGGAGCTTGCGAAAAGTCGAAGCCCCCCTGCATTTGGGCGTCGGTCAACAGCACGCCCAAGGTCTTGCGGCTCGGCGTGTTCTTGCTAGCGCCGCTGCCGCTCTGCTCGGCCACCGTGCACAGCGAACGAACGAGCTCGTATTCCACCGAATCGCCCGGGCCAATAAACGGCACCACCACCCGCTCCAGCCCGCAACTGAACACGGCGGCCAGGTAGATCTCTTCGTCGGCGTACGCGCCGTGCGTTTCGGTGCGCACCGGCACCGGGCGAATGCCATAGCGCTGTTCCGCCTGTCGAGCTTCCTCGCTGAACGGCTCCAGGTCGTCGTGGATGTTGACGATGACCTTGTCGCCGGCCCGCGCGCGGAACTCCTCCAGCAGCGAGACGATGTCGTACTTGGTTTTGACGAACTGATCGGGGAGCGTTTGGCTCAAGTAGGCTTCGATGTATACCGGGCGTTCGAGATTCAGTTCGTCGATTCGGGTCAGCGTATCGGGCGAGAGCGAAGCAATGCGCTCGCTGGTGGCGTCGACGCGGACGATATCGTGGAAGCGGAAGATCAGCGTGATCCCGATGGCGATGCCGACGAGCGACACGACTCCGATGAAGTGGAGCAGTCCCCGCAAAGCGCCGTACGGACCGCTCAGCCAGTGCCGGCGGCCGATCAGCACCAGGCTGACGTAAAAGCCCACTGCGGCGATCATGAGAAAGTAGCTCACCGAGGCGATGCTGATCACGCCGCGGCCGAAACTCTCGAAGTGGTGCGACAGGCTCCAATTGCTGATCGCCTGGGCCACGTTGGTGCTGGGGATGATCACGTCGGCCTTGGCGGCAAACGCCAGCGGCGCATTGAAGGCGGCTCCCAGAATGAATCCGACCGTCAGGTTTCGCGTCAGGAATGAGGCCACCATGCCGATGGCGAGCATGGCCAACCCCATGAACCAGTAGCCCAGGTAGGTGGTGAGGAACAGCCCAATGTCGGTTCCTCCCAGGGCCAGCCAGTTGAGCACGAAAAAGTTGGCCAACATCGAGTAGAGAAGCGAGGCGGTGAAAATCGACGTGGCGGCCAGGTACTTGCCCAGCGTAATGTCGAAGTCGCCCGCGGGGATCGTCAAGAGCAGCTCGTCGGTTCCCTCGCGTCGTTCCTCGGCCCACACGCTCATGGTGATGGCCGGGATGAAAATGAGCATGATGTAAGGAAGCACGAGGTTGAGCTGATCGAGCGTCGCCATGTTCGACGTGAAGAACGGGTGCGGCCAGAAGGCGGCAATCGACGTTAATAACACGAAGGCGCACAAAAACACGTAGCCGGTCGGGTTGCTGAAATACCCGACGAAGTTGCGCTTCAGCACTGCGAAGCACGCTTTGCGCAGCAGCGCCAGCACCAGCAGCGGCACCAGGTACAGGACCGACAAGAGAAGGGCGATGCCGATCATCTCGATGATGGCAAGCACGGTTTCTTGCATCGCGATTGTCCCTCTCACTCAGGGATGGTTCATTTGGGTTTTGGTTGGTGTTCGCCGCCGCCGTCGGAAACAACGTCCGTAGGCACTCGGCCGTTCGCACGCCGAACGGCCGACTCAGGCCGCCCCTTTGCCGCCGGTCAGTCGGCGGAACGCGGCGTCGAGCCCGGCTCCGTCCCGGTCCAGGCCTTCCACGTTGCCGTCATAGACCAGCCGGCCTTCGTGAATCACAATCACGCGGCTGGCCATGGCCCGCACCTCCTGCAAAATATGGGTCGAGAGCAGGATCGTTTTCTTTTCTCCCAGCCGCCGCATCGTCTCGCGCACTTCGTGAATCTGGTTGGGGTCGAGCCCGGCGGTCGGCTCGTCGAGGATGAGCACGTCGGGCTCGTGCAGCAGGGCCTGTGCCATGCCCACGCGCTGGCGATAGCCCTTGGATAACTTGCTGATCGGCTTGTGCATCACGCCCTGCAAGGCGCACACGTCGACCACCGCTTCAATGCGATCCTGCTTGCGCTCTCGCGACATGCCCCGCGCTTCGGCGAAGAAGCTCAGCAGCGATTTGGGCGTCATGTCGGGATACAAGGGGCCGTTCTCCGGCAGGTAGCCCAGCCGCCGGGCACCGGCCAACCGGTCGAAGAACATGTCGTGTCCGGCCACGCGTGCCACCCCTTCGCTGGGCCCCAGGTAGCCGGTGAGCATTTTCATGGTGGTGCTTTTGCCGGCGCCATTGGGGCCGAGAAATGCAACCACTTCTCCCTCCTGCAGCGCGAAGGTGACGTCGCGGCAAGCCGTGAAAGCGCCGTAGAACTTCGACAGGCCGATGGCCTCGATCATGAGCGGTCGAGCGGCCTGCGGTGGAACGGTTCGCCTGGGTGGAACCGAAGATTTGGCATTCATGGGCAGAAGCTCTCAAGTCGACGCTGGGGGATGACCAACAGCGCGAAGACGTCAATGTACGGGCAAAACCATCGGGCTGGGTGGTCGGTCATCAATGCGGCTGGCGGGCGGGATCGAGGACGCGAAGCCTTCGAACCGGGGAGGGGCGAATTCGTACGTTACTCCCTACGCCGCCGCACCCAGGGGGGTTCGCGCCGCGTGGGGCAGCGCCAGGGCGAGGGTTCTGCTGTGGTTCTTAGCGATAGTTTCCAGATTCGGCCGCGTCCTGCCAAGTCCACCCGTGGGGCAGGCTTTCCAGCCTGCCGCGATCTTGACCCGCGCGACTCAAGACATTTGGCAGACTGAAGTATCTGCTCCACGTCTGGCAGACAGGAATGTCTGCTCCACGGTCACTCGCCGGGTATTGCCGGCACGTCGGGCTCGCGGCGGCGAAAGCTCAGGTGCCGCGACCAGTTGGCGTCGTCCTTATCGGGGAAGTCCGTCCGCAGGTGCACGCCCCGACTCTCCGTGCGGGCCAGCGCGGCGCGAATGACGATCGTCGCCAGCATGAGCATGTTCTGCAGCTCCCATCCTTGCGGCTCGTCGAACTGCCGTGCCAGCACGTACCGCCGCCAGTTCTCAATGCTGTCCTGGGCGTCGCTCAGCGCGTCGCGATTGCGGCGCACGCCCGCCGCCCGCCACATGAGGCTCTTGAGCGAGTTGCAGATATCGGACACATCCAGCGGCTCGGTCGGCTGAGGCTGATGCGTATTCTCCAGCGGCGGGGCACGAAACGTGTCGCTGATCGCGAGCGCCTCGCGCGAAGCGCCGGCACCGGCGTGGGCGCCGTACACCAGCCCCTCCAGCAGGCTGTTGGAGGCCAGGCGGTTGGCGCCGTGCAGTCCGCTCGACGTCACTTCGCCGGCCGCCCACAGCCCGGGGAGCGACGTGCGTCCCTCGATGTCGACCGTGACGCCGCCGATCATGTAATGCGCCCCGGGGCGCACCGGGATGCGATCGACCGCGATGTCGATGCCGAACTTGCCGCACGCCTCCGCGATGCCGGGAAAGCGCTGCCGGGTAAACTGCGCGTCGACGTGGCTCAGGTCGAGGTACACGCACGGGTGCCGCGTCTTGTCCATCTGGCTGACGATGGCCTGCGACACCACGTCGCGCGGCGCCAGCTCGCCTCGCGAGTCGTAATCGTGCATGAAGCGATAGCCGTTGCGGTCGACCAGGTACGCGCCTTCACCCCGCACTGCCTCGGAAATGAGCATGCGGCTGCTGCCGGCGATGTACAGCACCGTGGGGTGAAACTGCACGAACTCCATGTCGCGCATCTGGGCCCCGGCGCGAAGGGCCATGGCGTAGCCGTCGCCCGTGGCCACGGGCGGATTCGTCGACTCGCGGTAGAGCTGCCCCAGGCCGCCGGTACACAGGATGGTTTGTTTGGCCCACACCATCGTCATGCGGCCGTGCTGGTCAACGGCCAAAGCGCCGCGGCAGGCGCCCTCGTGCGTCAACAGATCGAGCGTGAAGGTGTTTTCCCAGATATGCACGTTGCGCAGGCGGCGGGTCCACTCGATGACGGCCCGCATCACCTCCCGCCCCGTGGCATCGCCCAGCGCGTGGACAATGCGGTGGTGGCTGTGCCCCCCTTCGCGGCCCAAGGCGAGTGTGCCGGCCTGCTCGTCGAAGTGGGTGCCCCACTGAATCAACTCGGCGATTCGCTGCGGCGCCTCGCGAACGACCAACTCGACCACTGCGCGATCGCACAGCGACCCGCCGGCAGTGAGCGTGTCGGCCACGTGATCCTCGAAACGATCCTCGGGCGCGACGACGCCGGCGATGCCCCCTTGCGCGTAGTTGCTGTTCGACTGCTCGAGCGCCTCCTTGGTGAGCACGAGCACCTGCAAAAAGGGGTCGATGGCGTTGGCGGCCCGCAGCCCGGCCAGCCCCCCGCCGATGATGAGCACGTCGGTAAAGAAGTGGGGAAGCTGCTTGGGATGAAACGGCACCAGGTAGCGAGGCGCCGCGTCGATCAGCGCCACTTCGAGCGGGCTCGGACCCGAGCGCTCCGCCGATGCGTCGTTCGGCGATCCGTCGGTTCCGGCTGTGTTACGGCTGGGCATCGCTTTCGGCACGGCCGGCACCGATCTTGAACGCGCGAAACAGCTCTTCGTACTCTTGCGGCGGGCGGCTCCGTGAGCCTTGCTGCGTTTGCCCGCCAAGCTCGTCGTTCGACGCGCCGCCGCGGCGGAGCCCCGTGGTGTCGGGCCGCAGACCCAGACTGCGCAACACTTCGTCGAACTCGTGCTGGGCCCGACCACCCTCGGTGGCCGAAGCGCGGCGCATCTGCTCGTACCGGTCGTAGAAGCGCTGCAGCTCCTCGGGCGTCATTCGCAACTTTTCGAGCAGCTCGGCGTCGGGGTTGTCCTTCTGGTCGCGCAGGTAGTCGAGCACCAGGTCGGTGGTCTTGCGCGCGTATTCGAGGTTGGCTTTCTCGGCCGGCGGAAGTTCCTGCGGCAGGTCGGCGCCCTTCTTGATCACACTGGGCTTGCCGCCGCCCACAACCGGCCCCGGCTCCGATCCCGTCGACTCGCCCGGCTCGCCGTCGGAACCGCCTTCCTGGCCGGGTCGCGTGGTGCTTCCCGGTCCCTGTGTGTCGCCGCTTTGGCCGGTCTGACCCGTGGACTGCTTGTCGGTGCCGGGTCGATCGGAATCGGCCCCTTGACCCGATTCGTTGGCGGTGCCAGAACCGTCGTCGGCGGCCGAGTGGCTGCCCGCGCTGTCGTTGCCGGGCAGACTGGCACCTTGCCCGCCGCCCTGTTTGCCGCCGCCACTTTGATCGCCCCCCAGGCCGCCGCGGCTATCGGATTGATGCTCGCTCACGCTGGGCGACGGCGGATCGGTGCCATCGGCGGGCATTTCCGGTTTGTCGCCGGGCTGCTTCGGCTTATCAGCGTTCTTGAACTTGTTTGGATCGTTGCTTTGCGCCGATGAAGGCGAGCCGTCCCGATTGGTTGTGGGATCGCCCGATCCGGCCTGACCCGAGTCGCCGGTACCGGCGCCGCGCGGCCCGGAGTTTTCCGGCGTTGCGTTGTCGGTGGCCGTTTCGGGCTTGCCCTCGTCGCCGCCGTTTGGATTGGTCCCCTCGCCCCCGGCGGGATTCTCTTGCTGCGTCGTGTCGCCGCGCTTGTGGTCGGGCACGCGCGTCTCTCCGTCTCCCTGCGAGTCAGGCGTGCCGCCCGCGTCGGTCTCGGGGTTTGTCGATTGCGGCGAGCGGCCGATGGGCTGGGCCTGATCGCCGGCAGCGGGTTGCGGAGCTTCATCGCCCGTGCCGGCGGCTCCGTCTTCGGTTCCGACGTCGGGGTTCTGGCCGCCGCGCGGATTGCCGTCAGTCGCCGAATTCTGGCCCGAGCTTCCCACCTCGTTCGGCGACGAAGCTTGGCCGGTGCGCTGCGTGGAGCCGCCCGCTTGTTCTTGCTCGCGGCGATACTGTTCGAGCCGCTCGATAATCTCGCCGTCGTGAATGGGCTCGCGCGGCGCGGCGCCTGGGTTGGCGCCGGTGCCGGGCTTTACGCCATTGCCGGGGTTCGCGCCCGTGCTCTCGCCGCTCGATGGAGTGCCGCTGTTTTGCCCCTGGCCGCCTTCGGCGCCTTGTGTGTCGGCGCCTTGATTGTCGGTGGCGCCGGAGTCGTTGGTTCCTGCCGCGCCACCTTCGGGTCGCTGGGCGCTATCCGTACCGGACTCGTCGCCGGTCGAGGGTTGTCCTTCCTGGCCCGTGGCTGAGTCACTCTGTTGGGCGTCGGAACCCTCGGCTCCCTGCATGTCGCCGCTTTCTCCGCCCTGCGACTTGTCGCCGCCCTGCGACTTGTCGCCGCC
>CAYQAJ010000148.1:7274-12363 GCA_964415245.1 uncultured Pirellulaceae bacterium
CCGCCCTGCGACTTGTCGCCGCCCTGCGACTTGTCGCCGCCTTCCGGCTTCTCACCCGTTTCTGATTTGTCGCCCGACTCGGACTTATCACCGGTCTCCGACTTGTCGCCTGACTCCGCCTTGTCACCAGCTTCCGACTTATCGCCTGACTCGGATTTGTCACCAGCCTCTGACTTATCACCAGTCTCTGACTTGTCGCCAGCCTCAGATTTATCACCGGCTTCTGATTTGTCACCAGTCTCTGACTTGTCACCCGTTTCCGACTTGTCACCCGTCCCTTCTTGTTGCTCCTGATTGTCACCCTGGTTCTGTTGCGCTTCGTTGGGCTGCTGTTCTTCGCCGGCGCCTGAACCACTCTCAGTCTTGCCGCTGACGATGCGAATGCGGTAATTCCGTGTCCGCTCGGTGTTGGGCTCCGGCACCCCGGACGAGGTCGTGCGGTTGTCGGCCGCCACGGCCCAGAACACCACCTCGTCGCCTTCCGACAGATTGAGCTTGCGGGGCACGAAGTCGTACCGCGACACCACCTGCCCGGCCCGCCCCTCGACATCCTGCATGAGCGTGTAGCCGGCCAGGTCGCGACCTTCGCGCACGAACCGCACGTCGACACTGCTCAGGCCGAAGTCGGGGTCGAGCGATCGCACTTCGATCGGCTGCTTGCTGTCGACCGGCACCTCGACCACGTCCTTGGTGGGGATGAGGACTTCGATCTCCGGCGGAAGATCGGGAATCACGTCGACGCGGTGCAGAATCGGGGGTTCGTTTTTGAGCGATTTGCCGTCGGCCGACTCGGTGACGAACCGCACCTGGTAACCGGCGATCCGCGGCGTGCGACGATCGGCTTCCAGCTCCAGCACGAACTCGCCCCACGCGGTCTGCCCGTCGAACTGCATGGGCTTGACCTTGAGCGGGGAAGAGGACCGCGTCGACTTGCCCGACGAATCGTCAGAGCGTTGCGGCTGTGGATCGAACTCGAAGTACGCCGACGCGATTGTTTGATTGGCCTCGGCCCACACGGTTACCTTGGTTCCTTCCAGGGCTCGCACGTCGCCCTGGTGCTCGACGGTGAGCTGGGGCCGCTTCGTGTAGGCCGGGAACTCGTACTCGATTTTCTGCACGGTGATCGTGGGCGCCGGCCTTACTCTGAGCGTGAACGGCCCCGCCACCGTATCGCCGGCTTCGATGCGGTACGTAATGTCCTGCCGGATGCCCGAGTCGGCCTCCAGCGTGCACTCGCGTCGCAGCGACCCCTCGGGCACATGCATCGCGATGCGAGCGTCGACAATCTGACGATCGGCCGTGGTGTAGTAGAGCGACACCGGCTCCTCGTCGCGGAGTCCCTCGACGCGGGCCGAAACGGTCATCGGCTGCCCGTAGATCCCGTCGGCGTCGCCCGGCTGCACGTCGTCGATCGTCACTCGCGACGGTCGGGCGATGTCGGAGACCGGCATCACGACGCGGGCCACCGTACGGAAGGGGTCCTTGGCCGAGAGCATCTTGTACGCGGCAAACAGGACCATCACCGCGATGAGCACGTAGCCCACGCGAATCACCTGCGAGCGATCCACGGCCGAGTCGACGGCGACGTGCGACAGGTCGTTGGCGGCGCGGTGTTCGAGCGTTTGGTAAACGGCCTCGTGAACCCGCTCGCGGTGCGAACGCAAGAGCAGGAAGTTGATGATGCTGTTCTTGAGCGAGGGATCGCTCTTCTCGATCACCCGCGCGGCATAGACCGGGTTGATGCGGCGAATGAGCAGGGGCACCAGGCGCGTTGCCGCGTAATAGCCCACTCCGGCGACCAGCACGAGCAGGGCCAAGAGGCGCCCCCACACGTTCAGCTCAATGACCCAGGCGTCGATCACGGCCAAAACGAGAAAGTAGCCCAGCACCGCGGCCATCAACAGCATCAGCGAGCTGCCTAGGTCGACCAGCCTCACCTGCCGCGAGGTGTGGCCGAGCCGGCGCTGGATGAAGTGGTCGGTAGCTGAAGAATCGGCCGTGTGCGAGAGCGGCGTCGTGGCGCTAGCGATGCGACTGGCCATCAGTACGTGTTCCTCTGTTTCCAAACCGTTGGGGACTGGCTCATTTTGCGCAGTCTGCCGAGCAAAATGTGCCTGTCCCCCTTCTCTGGACCGTTTTCCGAATGGCACCGAATTCCCCGGCGCGCACCGCCCCCGTCCCCAGTTCGATTATAGACGATTTCATGGGCGAAAATGATCCCTGGAATCCCGCGAAATCGCGAAACCGCAAGTGAGCTGGGCAGTTCTAACGTCTTTCCTACGTGTGGGCTACGGCAACGTGCGGCGGCGGCTGGCAGTCGCTACACTGGATTGTCGCCCAGTCGTCCCCCCCACTACGCCCGTCGAGAACTACGCAAGTATGCCCGCCACTTCGATTGCCGACGCCATTCTTCTGCACCTCAGCGACAATGTCTGCGTGGCGGTTCGGCCGCTGGAATCGGCGGCACGGATCGAAGTCGGCGGCCGCTCGGTCGCGCTTACCGGCCCCGTAAAAATGGGCCACAAAATCGCCACCGCAAAAATCGCCAAAGGGGAGCGCGTCCTCCGGTACGGCCAAACCATCGGCGTGGCCACCGAAGCGATTTTGCCGGGCGACTGGGTCCACTCCCACAACCTGGCCAACAGCGACGAAGCCCGCGACTACGCCGCCGCCAGCGAAACGCCGGCTCCTCCGCCGGCGATCACCGACCGCACGTTCCAGGGCTACCGCCGCGCCGGCGGCAAGATCGGCACGCGCAACTACATCGCCGTCATCTCGACCGTCAACTGCTCCGCGTCGGTTAGCAAGTACGTCGCCCGGCGGTTCGACGAGTCGCTGCTCCGCGACTTCCCCAACGTCGACGGCGTGATCGCCTTCACGCACGACAGCGGATGCGGCATGCCCTTCGGCGGCCTGAAACACGAGATGCTCAACCGCGTGATGGCCGGCATTGCGAGGCACCCCAACATCGGCGCGTATCTCTTGATCGGTTTGGGCTGCGAACAGGGGGCGATGGGCTACTTGGTGCAAAGCCAGCGGTTGGTGCAGATCGACGGCGTCGCCAATCGCGCCGAAGGTCCGCCCGTTTTCTCGATGCAGGATCACGGCGGAACCGTGCGCACTGTGGAAGCCGCCGTGGCCAAGGTGGCCGAGATTCTGCCGCGTGCCAACGACGTCCGCCGCCAGAGCGTGCCCGCTTCGGAAATCATCCTGGCCACCGAGTGCGGCGGCTCCGACGGCTACTCGGGCATCACGGCCAATCCGTCGGTGGGCGTGGCCAGCGATATGCTGGTGGCGTGCGGCGGCACGTCGATCCTGAGCGAAACGACCGAAATCTACGGGGCCGAACACCTGCTCACGCGCCGCGCCGTTTCGACCACCGTGGCCGAGAAGCTGATCGAACGCATTCGCTGGTGGCAGTGGTACGTGGGAGTGTTCGGGGCGCAGATCGACAACAACCCCTCGGTCGGCAACAAGGAAGGGGGCCTCACGACCATCGCAGAGAAGTCGCTCGGCGCCGTGGCCAAGGGGGGATCGACCGCCCTGGTCGACGTGTATCAATACGCCGAGCCGGTCGCGGCCCGCGGCTTCGTCGTTATGGACACGCCCGGTTTCGACCCGGCCAGCGTGACCGGCATGGTGGCGGGCGGGGCCAACGTGGTGGTGTTCACCACCGGGCGGGGAAGCTGCTACGGCTGCAAGCCAGTCCCTTCGATCAAGGTCGCCACCAACACGCCCATGTACGAGCGCATGATCGACGACATGGACATCGACGCCGGCGCCATCCTGCAAGGGGCCAGTGTGCGCGAAGTGGGCCAGCGCATTTTCGACGAAGTGCTGGAAGTGGCCAGCGGCAAGAAGACCAAGAGCGAAGGGCACGGCATCGGCGAGGAAGAGTTCGTGCCATGGACAGTCGGGCCAACGCTGTGAACCGACACTGACACGCACGACGCGGTGACACGGCGACGCGGAGAGTTTGTCAGTTGTCCGTGGTCAGTTGTCCGTTGGTGTTTGGTCACCGAACGTCCATACCGTCCATACCGTCCCTATCGTCCATGCTCCGGTGTCTGAACTGAAAACTGAACACCGAAAACTGAAAACTCCCACCACGTTGACGCACTCGCCGCCCCTGTGTTAGCCTCGCCGGTGCAAAATCACCAATGACACAAGCACAAATGACCAATGCCTGATCGCACGGTAAGCCCGTTGGTCATTTGGATTTGGTTATTGGGATTTGAAAGTTGTTTGTGATTTGGGATTTGATCCACGAGCTAACTATTTCAGTTAGCACAGTGCGCTAACCGGAAGGAGCTCCCAGTGCCTCACGAAGTCACCCTCGTCACCGGCGATGGCACCGGGCCCGAATTGGCCGAGGCCGCGCGGCGCTGCGTCGACGCCACGGGCGTGGCCATCAACTGGGACGTGCAGGAGGCCGGCATCGACGTCATGGAGCGCACCGGCACGCCGCTGCCCGACTCGGTTATCGAGAGCATCCGCCGCACGCGATGCGCCCTCAAGGCCCCCATCACCAAGCCCGTCGGCAACGGCTTTCGCAGCATCAACGTGTTTCTGCTGCAGGAGCTGGGGCTGTTCGCGTGCATCCGCCCGTGCAAGTACTACCCGGGTGTGCGGAGCTACTTCAGCGAGCTGAACGTCGACATCGTCATCGTTCGCGAAAACACCGAGGACCTGTACGCCGGCGTGGAGTTCGAGGCCGGCAAACCCGAGACGGCCAAACTCATCGAGTTCATCAACAGCCTGCCCGCCGACAAGAAGATCAAGTCGGGCCCGCAGGAGACCGGCATCTCGATCAAGCCCATCAGCATCTCGGGCACCGAGCGCATCGTGCGGTGCGCCTTCGTTTATGCTCGCCGCGTGGGCCGCAAGAAAGTGACGGCCGTGCACAAGGCCAACATCATGAAGCACACCGACGGGCTGTACCTGGCCACGGCCCGCAAGGTGGCCGAGGGCTATGCGGACATCGAGTTCGAGGACCGCATCGTCGACAACATGTGCATGCAGCTTGTGCAAAAGCCCGAACTGTAAGACGTGCTCGTGCTGCCCAACCTGTACGGCGACATCCTGAGCG
>CAYQAJ010000149.1:0-12265 GCA_964415245.1 uncultured Pirellulaceae bacterium
ACGACATCATGCTCTGCCGGATGGCGGCCACGTCGATCAGTTCATTGAACTCGTCCCGATAGGAGGATACGGAGATGATCCAATCCCACGGTTCAAAATACGTCATGTAGAGCGCCTTGGGGCGATCGCGCGGCTCGTGATGCTCCCGGCCGAGAAGACCGGACCCACCAGCATGTTGAACATCACCACGTAGGCGACATACCAGGGAGCCCACTGCGGGGCGAAGAACAGGCACACTCCCATCAGCGGCAGCGCCAGCACCATGCTCACCTGGATCACCAGGCGCAGCATGAGCGTGCCTTGACTGAAAACCTCGCTGCGAATCTCTTTGTCGTAAACGGGATTGGTGCCGTCGGCAATCAGATCGTTTCGCTTCGGGGGCGCGAACAGGCGGTCGGGAAACTTGTCGCGCTCGATCACCAGCCCCACCACCTGCTCCGATTCCAGGTCCGGGTCGAGCACCTCTTTGCCTTCGCTTCCCACGTCGGGCGGGTGGAGCAGCCGCGCGCAGGTGCTGAAAAACAGCAACAGGCACAGCGCCGCGGCGGAGCTCGGCAGCACGGTCACGGTCAGAAGCAAACGCAACTGACCGTAATCGGCCAGCCAGTGCCAGAGCAACGCGCCCAGCAAGGCCAGCGGCAGAATGAGCAGGTACGAAACGACGAGCGACGCCGCCGTGCGGCCGAAAAAGCTGCTACACGCGACGCTGATCATGCCGAACGTGGCGACCGACACGATCAGCGCCAGGTACGCCGCCATTACTTCGTAGATCGACACGCCCCCCAGCGGCAGGCACAGCATCACCACCGGCAGCGACGCGAAGATTAACACCGCCAAGTGGGCCAGCGCCGCCAGCAACTTCCCCAGCACAATGGCCGCGGGACGCAACTGGCTGGCTAACAGCATCTCGTACGTCTTGCGCTCCTTTTCGCCCGTGATGCTCCCGGCGGCGAAACTCGGCGTCATCAGCGACGCCAGCACGTACTGCCCCAGGAAAAACAGGTCGACCAGCCGCCGCGCCTCGACCGGGTTCTCGGTCAAGTCGAGCCGCACCTCACGGGGCCAAGCGAAGTACACCAGCACGGCCAACAGAGCTTGGTACAGAAACAACAGCACGAAGGCCCGCGGCATCCGCAGGTTCACCAACAGCTCGCGCTGCAATACAGGATTCTCGAAGAGATACATGCGATGATTAGGCGTGAGTCGGGAACGCGCCATTCGAGCGGGCGGCAGAACCGGATTCTGGCCCGGTCTCTGACAGCGACACAACCGACCCGCGCTGCTGGCGACTTCGTCCGTTCAGTCTATCGAGCGGCGCCGCCGCACACCATTTGGGTACGCTCGCCGCTGAATCGGCCGACTCGCTGGTCCCGCCGGGCGAGACTAGGCGTTGTGGCCGGTCTCCCGACCGAGCTGATGACGTTGTGGCCGGTCTCCCGACCGAGCTGATGAAGTTGTGGCCGGTCTCCCGACCGAGCCACACTTGTCGACCGCAGGTGTCATCGCGGAGACCCTCGGTCAACATAGCGGCGGGGTCGGGAGACCCGCGCCGAACGAGCAGAGGTCCTGCTCGGCAAGCAGGACCTTCCAGGATTCGGCGCGCCCCGCGAAGACGGCACACGCCGAGCCAGCCGCAGCACCCTCACAATCGGTCGCACGCCATAAGTCGCCTCCTGTCAACGCTTCGGCGAGTCGGGGGGAAACAGTTCCCGACTAACCGCCGATCCTCCCCCGGGCCGCCGGGAGCGTTACGAACGTAACCTATATTTTCCATGAACTTATCGCCCCTCTCCGCACGGTAGGCTGGCGAGGCCCACGAAATATGTCATCCCTCCGTAACGGTTGCGCCGACGGTACACCCGAGGCAGTGACGCTCTACCTAACGACGCCCACTCCGCGCACCGAGCGCAAGCTTCTCGGTACGCTCGCGTCGGCCGGTCTGCAGGCGGGGGAACCCTATCCCGGGGTGATATGTGTCTCGCTGGGGATCGGTCAGCTCGAAAAACTCGGCGCGGACTGGACCAAGTCCTTGTGCCGCTCCGAGCTGCAGCACACCAAATGCCGTCTCGAGCGGCCCGGTACGCAGCCGACGCCTTCGTCGCTCATGCAGACTCAGACCCTCGAGAGCTTGATCGCCTGGATCGACGGCCGCTGGCTCGAACGGCTGATTCGTGACGGCCGGCTGATCACGTTCTTTCAGCCTATTGTCCCGAGCGTGAGCCCGGGCGAGATCTACGCTTACGAGTGCCTGCTTCGCGGAACCTCGGAAGACAACAAGCTCATCCCTCCCGATCGCCTGTTCGCCGCCGCTCGCGCCACCGGCACGCTGCAGCAGCTCGACCAGGAGGCGCGGCTGACGGCCATTCACTCGGTGGCCCGCGAGAAACTCGATACGCACGCCTTCATCAACTTCAATCCTCGCTCGATCGTCGATCCCAAGAAATGCCTGCGGAGCATCGTCGATGCGGTCCAATCGAGCGGGATATCGGCCGAGCGGCTGGTGTTCGAGGTCGTCGAGTGCGAGGAAATCGACGATCTGCCCAAGCTGCTGCAGATCCTCGACTGGTTCCGCGCCGCGGGGTTTCGCGTGGCCCTCGACGATCTGGGAGCCGGCTACAGCTCGCTCAACTTACTGGCCGAGCTGAAACCCGATTTCATCAAGCTCGACATCGGCCTCGTGCGCAACGTCCACTGCGACTACTTCAAGGGCCGGGTGGCGGCCAAGTTGTTGGAGCTGGCCCGCGAGTTGGGTGTCGCCACGGTGGTCGAAGGGGTCGAGACCGTGGGCCAGTGGCGATGGGCCGTCGAGCACGGTTCCGACTACGCGCAAGGGTACCTCTTCGCCCGACCCGGCCAGGAGCCGCCCGCATCGACGTTTTCCGGCGAGCCGATGGAAGAACACGCAGCCGATGAGAACGGCGAGAATGGTAAGAATGGCGCCGCCAACGCGGAGAGCGATGCGGAGTCCTTTGCCGCGGCGTCTAGCCCGAACAGCAACGAGTAGGACCCGCCCGCAACAGTCACACGAGCAGCCGATACAGCCACACGAGCAACCGACGACGGGAATTCGCCAAGTGAACGGTTTGTTTTTTGTAGTACTGTGGGTCCTTCCCAGCGTGGCCGTCGGGGTCGGCGTAGGCATCTACCTGGGCCGAAGTACGCAATCGACGCGAGCCAGGCTAACTGCCAAGAAGGAGCGGCAGGTCATGCTCAAGACGCTCGTGTCGTTGGTGCAGAGCACCGAGAAACTTACCACCGACGTCGACACGCACAACAGCGAGCTGAAACACGTCGGCCGCACCGTGGAGGACCTGAAGCTCACCGGTGAGCTCGAAGAAATCCAGCACGTGCTGCTGGATCAGATCTTCACCGTCATCGAGTCGAATCACCGCCTGGAAGACGACCTCATTTGCGCCCGCTACCACCTCGAAGAGCAGGCCCGCGAACTCGACCGCACCCGCGCCGAGGCCCGCTGCGACACCGTTTCGGGCCTGAGCAACCGCAAGGCTTTCGACGAATCGCTGCATTACCTGCTGTTGGAGCACAAGCGGCACGGCCTGCCCTTCGCGCTGGTGCTGGCCGACGTGGACCGATTCAAGTGGATCAACGACACCCACGGCCACACGGCCGGGGACCGCGTCATCCGCCAGGTGGGCGACCTGCTGAAACAGTGCGTACGCACCGGCGATCACGTGGCCCGATTCGGGGGTGACGAGTTCTCGGTGTTGCTGCCGCAAACCGAGGGCAGCATCGCAGCGCGAATCGCCGACCGGATTCGGCGAATTGTCGAGCGGCACAATTTTGACGTCGGGCTGGTGGACGAGCGCGTCGCCGTGACGTTCAGCATGGGGCTGGCAACCGCCCGCTCGGGCGATACCACGGATTCGCTCATCGAGCGAGCCGACCGATCGCTGTACCGCTCGAAGCAATCGGGGCGTAACCAGCTTTTTTCGGAGAGCGAAGAGAAGCACGACGCTGACGCGCAAAGTGACTCGCCCGACACCAACGCCCCCGAAACCGACATGCAAGATTCTTCAACCGACACCGACGGGCAGGCCGATTCAGCCGACACGTCCAAGCCGTCCACCTCCACGACCAGATTGCCCCCCCTCGAATCGCTCGACGCCGGCCCACTCGACGTCGGTATGTCTTCCAGCGACCCCGCCACGTAACGCGCCCGCTCCCATGCCCCCGACCGGCGCGGCGCGGTACGATGGAGGACATGGACCGCGAAAGGCTGGAACATCTGGCTGGGCAGTTGCTTGCCGGCGCGCTGTCGCTCGATCAGTTCATCGCCGAAGCGCTGGCGACGCGCTCAGCCGTGGTGGGGCCCGCTACGCTCGACCTCGATCGCAGCAATCGCTGCGGCTTTCCCGAGGTGGTGTTTGGCGAAGGAAAATCGGTCGATACGCTGCACGCGATCATTAACCGCATGCAAGGCGAGGGGATCGGCGTGCTGGTGACGCGCCTCGACGTCGATAAGGGACAAACGCTCGTCCGTTCGCTTCCCGGGGCGCGGTACCACCCGCTGGCTCGCACGCTGCGCGTGCCCATCGCCGGGGCTGATCAGTCCGCCACATCAGGAGCAGCTCGTTCGGCTGAGCGAGACGCGGGTCCATCGCAATCGCACTCCCCGCAAGCCACGTCCAGCGGTCGTGTGGCAATTGTCACGGCCGGCACCAGCGATCTGCCCGTAGCGGAAGAAGCACGGGAGACGCTCGACTGGATGGGGGTCGAGACGCTGATGATTCACGACGTCGGCGTGGCCGGCCCGCACCGCATCGTGGCCCAGGTGCCGCGGCTGCGCTCGGCCGACGCGGTGGTGGTCGTCGCCGGAATGGAAGGGGCGCTACCCAGCGTGGTGGGCGGCTACGTGGCTTGTCCGGTCATCGCCGTGCCCACCAGCGTCGGCTATGGAGCCAGCTTTGGCGGGGTGGCCGCTTTGCTGTCGATGCTCAATAGTTGCGCCGCCAACGTGTGCGTGGTCAACATTGATGCGGGATTCAAGGCGGCGTACGTCGCGGGACTTATCGCCCGCCGTTCCGCCGCGCTGCCGGAGTGCTAAACGCCCACCATGCCCGATACGCCGCTTCCCGCCGCTTGGATCGCGCGAATCTTGCATCGCCCCGAGGCAAGTCACAAGGGGGACTATGGCCGTGCGCTGTTGATCGGCGGCTCGCGCGGCATGAGCGGCGCCATTGCATTGGCGGGGATAGCGGCATTACGCGGCGGCGCGGGGCTGGTGAAGCTCGCCGTGCCCGATGCGTGCCTCGACACCGTCGCCGCGTTCGAGCCGTCGTACATCACGGTGCCGCTCGCCGGCGACAAACAGGGTCGACTTGCTCGTGCAGCCCGCGGCAAACTCCAGGAGCTGACCGCGGAAGCGACGTGCGTTGCCTGCGGTCCCGGCCTGGGGCGCTCGCGCGAACTCGAACAACTGGTCGCCTGGCTATATCAATCGCTGCCCGGTCCGCTGGTCGTCGACGCCGATGGAATCAACTCGCTTGCCGCGCAGCCCGACGTGCTCGCCGATCATGCCGGACCGCGCATTCTCACGCCCCATCCCGGCGAATTCCGCCGACTGGCCGGCGTGAACAATGCGTCGCCAGAAGAGATGGTGCCACTCGCCGCCGAACTGGCCAAAAAGCACGATATGGTGGTTGTGCTCAAGGGGCACCGCACATTGATCGCCGATCCGACTCGCCAAGCTCGCAATTCCACTGGCAATCCTGGAATGGCCACAGGGGGCTCGGGCGACGTGCTCACCGGCCTCCTGGTCGCACTGCTGTGCCAGAACGTCCCACCGTTCGAAGCCGCACAGTTGGCCGTCCATCTGCATGGCCTGGCGGGCGACCTGGCGGCCAGGGAACTGGGCCAGGTGTCGCTCATCGCCAGCGACCTGGTGCACTATTTGCCGCGAGCATTCCTGGAAGCCTCCGACTGAGCGTGCGCGGCGCACGAACGCAATCACTATGAAACTGATCCGCAACCTGGATGATCTGCCCGCCGAGTTTCGCGGCGGCGCCGTGAGCATCGGCAACTTCGACGGCGTACACCGCGGGCACGCCCGCATTGTCGAGCAGTTGTGTTCCCGCGCCCGCAGCATGGGCGGCCACTCGATCGCTTTCACGTTTGACCCGCATCCGGTTCGACTGCTGCGGCCCGAGGCAACTCCGCCTCCTCTTACGTGGACCGACCGCAAGGCCCAGCTTCTGGCCGAACTGGGCGTCGAGTGCGTGGTGGCGTATCCGACCGACGAGGCGCTGTTGGCCCTTTCGCCCCAGGAGTTCTTCGACGAAATCGTGCGAAGGCAGCTCGACGCGCGGGCCGTCGTCGAAGGGCCCAATTTCTTCTTCGGTCACGACAGGGCTGGCGATATTGCGCACCTGTCGAGCCTGTGCCGCGCATCCGGGATCGCACTCGACGTGGTCGAGCCGCTGGTCTTCGCAGGGGACTTCGTCTCCAGCAGCCGCATCCGCTCGCTCATCGCCCGTGGCGACGTGGAGCAGGCCGGCCAGATGCTCACCCACCCCTATCGAATTCGCGGCATGGTGACTCACGGCGCCGCCCGCGGCGCCAAACTGGGTTTTCCCACCGCCAACATCGGGGCGATCGACACGCTGTTGCCCGCGAGCGGCGTGTACGCGGGGCGCGGTTACATCGATCAGGCAGTTCTGGTTGCCGCCCTTAACGTCGGTCCCAATCCCACGTTCGGCGATCACGCGCTCAAGGTCGAGGCCCACTTGATCGACTTCGATGGCTCGCTCTACGGACGTCCGCTGGAGGTTGACTTTCTGGCGCGACTGCGCGACATTCAACCCTTCGCGACGCCTGAGGCGCTTCAGAAGCAACTTCGCGCCGACGTGGCGCGGTGCCGTCAAATCGTGGCGGACAGCGTTCCGACTGAAAACTGAAAACCGAACACGGAAAACTCTGACCGCATGACTATCGACTGGCGAGGCTTCGTCGACATCGTCCGCTCGCATCAGCGGTTTGTGCTGACCAGTCACGTGCGCCCCGACTGCGATGCACTGGGGAGTGAGCTGGGCATGGCCGGCGTGCTGGAATCGCTGGGCAAGCAGGTGCGGATCGTCAACGCGCACGAAACGCCTTCCAATCTCGCCTTCATTGATCCGCGCCGCCGCATCAAACAGTTGGGCAAGGACGTTCAACCGGCCGATCTCGAAGACGCCGAGGTGCTCGTCATTCTGGATACCAGCGCTTGGGTTCAGCTTGGATCGATGGCGGATGTGGTGCGATCCACCTCCTTTCGACGCGTGCTGATCGACCATCACGTGGGCGAGGACGACCTGGGGGCCGACTCGTTCAAGAACATCGAGGCCGAAGCCACGGGGCGCCTCGTCGTCGAAGCGGCCGACGCGCTCGACGTACGCCTCACACCCGAAATCGCGGCTCCGCTGTTCGCCGCGCTGGCCACCGACACGGGCTGGTTCCGCTTCCGCTCGACCAGCGCCGAGACGCTCCGCCTGGCGGGTCGGCTCATGGACGCCGGCGCCGACGCGGCGGGAATCTTCAACGCGCTGTACGAGCAGGACACGCTGGCCCGCGTCAAGCTCCGCGGCGAAATCCTGGCCCGCGTCGTCGCAGAAGTAAATGGCCGACTCGTACATACCTACGTCCGGCTCGACGACTTCCGACGCACGGGCGCGCTGCCCATCGACACCGAAGACGTGGTGAACATGACGCTTGCCGTGGCGGGCAGCGAAGTGGCGGTCATCTTCGTCGAGCAGAAGCCCGATGCGTTCAAAATCAGCTTCCGCAGCCGCTGCGAGGTCGACTGCAACCAGGTGGCGCGGCAGTTCGGCGGCGGCGGGCACAAAGCGGCGGCGGGCGCATCGCTGGAAGGACCACTGGACGAAGTGCGGGGCCGCGTTCTTGACGCGGTACGCGCCGCCATGGGATAATTCTTTCTCCTGCCGGATCCCGCCGACGCCTTCCCACCCCGAATCCCGCTCGTCCTTGCCATAGCATCCTGTTCTCTGTTTCGAGCCATGCCCGAGCCACCCCGCCCTTCCGATTCGACGCCTTCTCCGCCAGCCAAGGAAAGGGCATCCGGCGCGGCGCTTCCCGCGCCGGGTGGGTCGCGCGGCGCTTCCGAGGCGTCCGCATCGCGTTCCCCTACGATGCCGCGACGCAGCATGCTGGGCATCGTCGCGGCGGCCATCGGCGCGGTCGTGGGCTTGGTTCCGCTCGCGGCCGGACTGCTGGTCTTCCTGGACCCGCTGCTGCGAAAGAATAAGAAACCCCTGGCCTATCGAGACGACGACGCGGCCGACAGCTCGTTCGTCCGCGTGGCCACGCTCGACGAATTGCCGGAAGACGGCGTGCCCCGCCGCTTCGCGGTCGTCTCCGATCAAATCGACGCCTGGAACTACATGCCCAACCAGCCGATCGGCGCCGTGTGGATTCGGCGCGTAAAGCCCGCGGCGGCCGATGCCAGCGACACAGAAAGCGATCAAGGGGATGAGAAGAAGCCCAAGGTGGCGCTGCAGGTTTTCCAGGCAACGTGCCCGCACGCCGGGTGCTCGGTCGCCTACCGTTCCGACGCGCCGCTTCCCGGCGGCGTGTATCACTGTCCCTGCCACAACAGCGCTTTTACCGCCAATGGCACGAAGCCCAACGCCGAGGAGCGCAAGCTTCTGGGTATCGAACAGAACCCCAGTCCGCGCGACATGGACCCTCTGGAATACGACCAGGACCGCCTCGACAAACGTGGCGAAGTGTGGATTCGATTTGTGAACTTCTACACAGGCAGGCCCGAGCGCCGCGAAAGGACCTGATTGCCGAGCTCGCTCCCCGCCAAGGAATTCCCCCGCGCACCGCGCAACTTCCGCCCGCCATGCGGTGCGAATCCCGCTTGCGAACTTCCTGCCCGGAAATCCCGCCGCATGAGAAACCCCTTCGCACAACTTGCCGATTGGGTCGATCACCGCACCGGCTACCGGCATCTGATGCGCGAGGCGCTGTACGAAAACATTCCCAGCGGCTCGCGGTGGCGGTACGTGACGGGCAGCATGCTCGCGTTCGCCTTCGCCACGCAGGTCATCACCGGCCTGGCACTGTGGATGTGCTACAGCCCCAGCAGTTTCACCGCCTGGGAGAGCGTGTATTACATCCAGAACGTGATGGTGGGAGGCTGGCTGCTGCGCGGCATTCACCACTTCATGGCCCAGGCCATGGTCGTGCTGTTGCCGCTGCACATGCTGCAAGTGATCGTCGATCGGGCCTACACCCCCCCGCGCGAATTCAATTACTGGTGCGGTTTGATCCTGATGCTGCTGGTGCTGGGGCTCGGGCTCACCGGCTACCTGCTGCCGTGGGATCAGAAGGGGTACTCAGCCACGAAGGTCGCCACCAATCTGATGGTGCTAGCTCCCCAAGGTGAGGCTCAGCAAACGCTGGTCGTGGGGGGAATCGATTACGGCCACGCGACGCTCACGCGGTTCTTCGCGCTGCACGCGGGCGTGTTGCCGATTCTGCTGGCGGTGTTTCTGGTGGTGCACGTTGCTCTGTTTCGACGGCACGGAATCAAGACGCGTGCCAAGACATTCTGCGACTGGCTTGGTCCGAAGCTGGGCCTTTGGGTCCTGGTAGGTGTTTTCCGGCGGCACGGAACGAAAGAGCGGCTCGAAGCCCGGTTGAACGCACAGCGGCCCGATCAGCACTTCTGGCCGAGCCAGGTTTTCAAAGACACCTTTGCCTGCATGTTGCTGTTGGCCGTGGTGCTGTTGTGCGTGGTGAACTGGGACTACCGGGTGATCACCGGCAACCTTCCGGCCGAACACCGCGGCGCCGAACTGGCGGCCCCGGCCAACCCGGCGGAGCAATACGGCGCGGCGCGGCCCGAGTGGTATTTTCTGTTTCTGTTCCAGTTGCTCAAGAAGTTCGAGAGCGAGTGGGTGGGAGCGATCGTGGTACCTGCCGCGATAATGGCCTTCTTGTTCATCATGCCGTTTTTGGGCCGCTGGAAGGTGGGCCACATTTTCTGCGTCTCGGTGTTCGTGTTGCTCTTGTTGGGTGCGGGCTATTTGACGGTCGAAGCGCTGCACGAGGATTATTTCGCCCGCATTTACGCCGATCCGGCCACCAAGGAATCGCCCAGCGAGACGTACGTTCAGCGGTGGGAGAAGTCGGCGGACTACTTGAAGGCCGTCGAGCAGGGAGAAGCGGACGCCCGGCGGATCAAGGAGCTCGCCGCGTATTACGGCATCCCGCGCGAGGGCGCTTTGGCGCTGCCAGAACGCGATCCCGAAAGGCAGGGGCCTCTGCTGTTTGCCAAGCACTGTGCAAGCTGCCACAGTCACCTCGACGCCGAGGGGAACGGGATTCCCGTCAAAGGAGAGCCCACCGCGGCCAATCTCTACGGAATCGGCACGCCCGAGTGGTTCCGGCGCGTGCTCGACCCCAAGCAGTGGACCGCCGACGATATGTTCGGTCGAACCTCCCACAAAGAGGGCGACATGTACTACGCCATCGACGACAGGTTTTCCCAAGTCGACGACGAGAAACGGCAAGCGCGCGATCAGCTCATCACAGCCCTGTCGGCCGAGGCGCATCTCGTCTCGCGACGAATTGCCGACGCAAAGGCCCGAGAAGACGGCGACATTGCCAAGGGCAAAGAGCTGCTAGTCGATACCTTCACTTGTACCGAGTGCCACAAGTTCTATGAGAACGACCCCATGTATGGGGCTCCCGACCTGACCGGCGTCTACTCGGCCGAGTGGCTGCGTGGGTTTATCAGCGACCCGAGCCACACACGGTTCTACGGCGATAACAACGACCGCATGCCCGCATTCGGAAAGGACGATCTCTTGACCGACCACGAGCGCGACATGCTGGTCCGCTGGCTGCGCGGAGACGACCGCGACCTGGCGCTCAAATTCGCGCCCATTCCCTTCGCGGAAGAAAAACCGAAACCGGCCGAGGCGAGCGACAAAACGCAACCCAATGGCGGCGATAACGGCGAGCCGCCCGCCGACAAGAGCGACTCAGCGAAAACTAACGACGACAAGTCGGACGGCAACGACGCGACCGAGCCATAACGGCCGCATCTCGATTCGTTACGGTTCGTTCGTCGAATCGGCTCGGGCCAATTCACTCGGCGCGGCGGCGGATGTGCTCCTCGAGCACCGCGCGGTATTCGCCGATCTCCACGTCGCGCTCGCAGCACACCAGCATCAGCGCGCCGTCCGATCGGAAATTGCCGTCCCACTCGATCAGTTGCTCGTCACTCCACTTCGGGTCGTACTCGCGGAGCCGTTCGTCGCTGAAGCGGCAGAAGTAGGCCCGCAGGCTGATGTCGGTTTCATCGCCCAAGTTGCCCTCGGGCGGCTTTTCCAGATTGAGCTCGTCCATGGATAGTCTCCTTTCTTTGGAGCCTATTTGAAAACCGTCGGGGACTGGCTCATTTTGCGCAGTCCGCGGAGCAAACTGTGCCTGTCCCCTTCTCTGAGACGGTTTTTGGATAAGCTCTAGCTAGACATTGCATACAGCACGACGTTTTTCCCAGCGCGATGACCGTACGAGCGATCGTCCGTCCTGCGGCTGATGCGCCCGCTACACCTTCCGCTCCCGACGAACAGACAGGGAACGAATAGATGAATGCTGCATCCTCCGGTTCCAATTGGCGCTCGCCGCAATCGGCGGGGGGGGCCATCGAGTTTCCCTGCACCGGCTGCGGACGAACCCTGCGTGTCGCCAACTCGGCGGCGGGTCGACAGGCCAAGTGCCCACAGTGCAACACCGTGCAGCAAGTGCCCAGTCCGGACGATCCCACCGCCCATGTGGTGGTTCCCGCGATTGTCCCTGGTACCGCCCCCGTCTCCGGCGAACGTTCGAGCGGCGTGGCGTCCAAGGAGAACGATACCGGCTCGTCGGCCGGCATCTCCCTTTCGGCCGGCGATACCGGTTCATCAAGCGCCGGCTCATCGGGCAACCTGGGTTCTTCGGCGAGCGGCTCTGGTGCATCGGGTGTCGATTCCTGGGCAAGCCCGGCGTCGCCGTCGAGCCGCACCGGCTCCAGGGGCAGCGCTTCTCCGAGCACTGCGTCAACCCCGCTACCGCCGCCGCGCGCGCCGGATGCCAGCAGCGGTGCGGCGTACGTTAGCCCGCAAAGCGCGGCACCGCCCTCACCGCGGCCCGAACAGCGAACAGCCCCCACGCCGCGCAACACACCGACCCGGCAGCTCTTCGAACGCATTACCGAGCAAATTGCCAAGATCTACGTGGGACAGCACGAGCTGGT
>CAYQAJ010000150.1:0-12247 GCA_964415245.1 uncultured Pirellulaceae bacterium
CTAAGGGGAATCAGTAATGGCCAAAAAGGGAGCGAAGAGACGGAAACGGCGCGGAGGGACCAAATCGGAAGCCATCCGCACCTACCTTGACAGTCATCCCGGTGTGGGGCCGAACGACGCCGCCAAGGCACTCTCGAAGCCGGGTTTCGAGATCACGCCCTCGTTCGTCAGCAACGTGAAGCTGGCCGACAAGAAAAAGGGTCGCCGCAAAGCCAGACGGGGACGTCCGCCTGGGTCAGGCAAGAAGCGCGGGCGACGTACCGGTGACTCCGTGTCGATGTCGGCTCTCATGGAAGCCAAAAAGCTGGCCACGGCCATGGGCGGCGTCGAAAAGGCCAAGGCGGCCCTCGACGCCTACGCCCGCGTCGCGGGATGACACGTTGGCGCTAGCAGGCCGTTGCAAAGGGGGACAGTCCCTCTACGATCAAACGGCTTACCGGGCGGTAACAATCTGGTTGCAAAGGGACTGTCCCCCTTTGCAACGGCCTGCCGGGGGCTACCGCTTTATCTCGCGCTGGCGACAAGTGTGCGCTGTCGTTCCTGCAGGGTCACGCTGCGCGCTTCAGTTGGCTGAGCAACTCCATCACCCGGCGGGCATTCTCCACGCCGCCGACCGACTCGACAAACTCGCGCACTGCGAGCAGTTCATCGGGGATTCTTGTTTCGTGCCCGTCGGGCGTTTCGTGGCTCGATTCGGGCACGCCAGCGGCAGAAGAATCTGCGGCGGTCATAAGGCCGATTCCTTGTTGTGCGTTTTTTGCGACCGAAGTGCGGTTGGCGCGGTCGATGTTCCAATGGCTCCCAAGATCAAGGCCGCACGTAAGGCTTCGTTACGACTCCTGAGGCAGCCTGGGGAGCGATCCGGTTGCCCGCGCCGAATGTGAATACCCCACAGAATCGGTACGCCGCTCGGGCAAATTGACGAATAGGCGCGGCTGTGCGGCTGGGCAAGCTGGGGCGAGTATGGCGCATCGATGCCTATTTGCGAATGTCGACGGCCTCGGGTGGTCGATTCTCTGAAGCGGTCCACTACCGTTTTGATCGCAGCAGCGTCTCGCGCCTCCCCTCCCGATGCAACAGCTCGATACCATTCGCAGCCTGGTTCGCGACCTGATGCGCCGTCACGGTGGCCGTGAGATCGACCACATTCAGGAGACGATCCTGGTTCGCGGTGGATTCTACTGCGGGCGGCGTTTCTCAGGCGACGGACTGCGTGCCGTCTGGTTTGCCGAGGAAGGTCAGGTCAAACTCTACGACGCTGCCGGGCAGACGATCGAAGTGTGCACGCCCGGGCGCGACGCGCGGATCCACCAGCGCGTCGCGTGACATCGCAGTCGCCGTGCCGAACGCGCAACGTGGCGCATCTGGCGGCAGTCGGCATCGCAAGGGAAACTTTCTACAAACCCCAGATGCTCGGCGTGGTCAGCTCGAGGCTGTTGCCCGCCGGGTCACGGAAATAGAGCGACTGCCCACCTTGCGGCCAGTCGACAACCTTCTCAATGGCGACGCCCGCGGCGGCCAGACGCTTGCGCCATCCGTCCAGATCGTTTTGGTCGATGGCGAATGCGACGTGCCCCGATCCCGTGGCACCATGCGGCGGAATCTCGTCGCCGCCGCGACTGCTTTCGCGCGGATTGAACAGCAGCAACATTCCCTCGCCACAGCGAAAGAAAACGTGGCGACCCTTCTGCTGGTTGACCAGTTCCAGCCCCAGCACGTTTTGGTAGAATCGCCGCGCGGCCGGCAGATCGTCGACGTAGAGACAAGTCTCCAAAACGCGCTGCGGTTGCATCGGTGCTGGGCGATCGAATGTCATGAGAGCGATGCACAGCGCACTTGAGGAGGCGTTCGATCGCACGCGCGCGGCATGGAGTTTCGCTCGGACTGGGGGCGCGTGGACGCGTTGGGACCTGGCACACGTGGTCCCGCTCGCGTGGGGCTTTCCCGCCCTTTAGCGCAGCGAGATTCTGTCCGAGACGACGCGCCGCGTCTGATCGGCAGTAATCTCTACCAAATGGGCCGTGAACGGGCCGTCGCGCGTTCGCACGCCTTCCGCTATCGACTGAAAAGTGCCTTCGCTTTGCAGCTTGTACGGCCTCCCCATCGCGCTACCCCGAGGCTGCTCGATGACAAGTGCGTATTGCGACTCGGGGTTCGGCAGCTCACCTACGAATCGGTACGTCACGCTAAAGAGCATAATCGGCCCCGTGGGACCAGTCTGCTCGAGCGCGATTCCCTGCGACAGCCGCACGGGAAAGGATTGGGCGGTCGGTCGCTCCGACGTGCCGGACGTTGAGCTTGAGGCGCCGAGCGACGACGGCGGTTGCTGCGTGCCCGACGTCGGTTGTGGCTGACCGCCGCCGGCCGTCTGCTGCGATGGGCCCGTGGTAGGCGAATTGGGTGTGCGATAGGCCGGTGGCGGTTGCGTGGAGCCGGCTTGCGACGAACCGGATGCCGTCGAGGTTCGCCCAGCGGTAGTGCTTCCGCTATTTGCGGATTGCTGCGCCCCCTGGCCTTCGGCGGCGCCGCTTTGCGACGGCTTGTCACTCGGCGAGGTCAGGTCTTTGGCGAACTCGGCCGCCTTGTCACAACCGCCGGCGATCACGAGCGTCGTCGCAATCAGCAGGGCCGACTTTCGGAAGTGCATCGCCGTCGCTCCCAACGGGGGGAAGGGCGTCTTGCCTATTGGAAGTGGTTCATTGTACGTCCTCAGCGAGGCAGAGCCAACGGTTCGCCCTGTTGGCACCGAAGATCGCTTGACGGTCTGCCCATGCCGACACAAGCTATGGTAAGGTCGGTCTTTTGCGAGAGTGGCGAAACTGGCAGACGCGCAGGACTTAGGATCCTGTCCCGCAAGGGGTCCGGGTTCGAATCCCGGCTCTCGCATTGGCGGCGGCACCACTGGGGCACTACGCGACTCCATCCCGAAATTCAGGGGCGATTTCCATTCGAGTTTTCGCAGATAATCGACTGAGAATGGTCACTCCAACGATCGCGGCCGCCCGCCCCGAACGAAACGGAATTGGTGTCCGAACCGCACGAGTTTCCGCTCGCTTTGCGTGCGGGATTCAGAGGGCTTTGCTAGAATGAGATCGTAACGCGGTTCGCGGCCGAGATCCGCCAAGCCGCAGGTATTGAGGAATCCTTTATGCACGATTCACGCACTGATACCCGCCGCGATATGCGTTCCATTGGCATCGCCGGTGCGGTGTTATTCGGGATGGCGCTAGTTTCGGGAAGCATCCTCGCGTACGCCTTTTTTCGCATGTACCGATCGGCTGGAAATGCCCCCGCTTCGACGGGAAGCCGAGTCGTCGGGCAGAATTCCCATCGCACTCCTCCGCCGCCATCGTCGCAAGGCTATGTTGGGAGTGCAGTCTGCGGCGAATGCCACGCTGATATCGCCGAGAAGTACGCGTCGCACCCCATGGCCCACTCCCTGGCAGACGTCAACGAGGCCAACGTCATTGAGAACTATGACGACGCGACTTTCTCTCTTTCCGGGTCGCGCGTGTACCGCGTCGAGCGCCGTGGAGACGAGGTATTGCACCACGAAATGATGCTCGACGCCGACGGCAAAGCGTTGTACGACCAGGCGGAGCCCGTTCGCTATGTGATGGGCTCCGGACAGTATGGTCGCGGCTACGTGATCGACCGCGGCGGCCTCCTTTTCCAATCGCCCATCAGTTGGTATACCCACGCCGCAAAGTGGGGCCTCTCGCCCGGCTATTCCCCGGGAACGCATGTCCGCTTCGATCGCCGCATCGACGATAGCTGCCTGACCTGTCATGCGGGTCGCGTCGCCACGGACCAGCCGGGAAGAAATCGATACGGCGATCCTCCTTTTCTTGAAACCTCGATTGGCTGCGAGCGTTGCCACGGTCCCGGTCAGGAACACGTCAAGCGGCAGCACGATAGCCCCACGAGCGGGGAGCCCGATCCGACAATTGTCAATCCGGCGCGCCTGGACACGGCTGAGCGTGAAAGCGTCTGCTATCAATGTCACCTGCACGGGGAGGCAGCAGTTCTTCATTACGGGCGCAGCTTTTTCGATTTCCGCCCCGGACATCGCCTGGACGAGTATTGGACCGTTTTCGTCTCCGGCGACCAGCTGGTGGATAAGGAGGGGCGCACGCGCGTGGTCAGCCAAGTCGAACAAATGCGAGTGAGCCGCTGTTACGTCGAAAGTGAGGGCAAACTTGGCTGCACATCGTGTCACGATCCTCACTCCGAACCTTCGTCCGAATCCCGCGTCGAGTACTACCAACAGAGATGTCTCGCCTGCCACCAGGAACATGGCTGTTCGCTGCCCCTTGCACAACAGCAGGAGCCCCCCGCTCTTGGGTCGTGCATCGCTTGCCACATGGCACGCGTACCGACCGATATGCCCCACGTTGCGCACACCGACCACCGCATTTTGCGCCGACCCGACCTCGAGCCCCGCTCTGACCCTTTCATGTCGCCTGGCGACGAATTGACGGTATTCGACCACGCGGAACGGCATCTCCCCGCCAGCGTGTTGAATCGAGCCCGAGGGCTGGCCCTGGTGACCCTTACCGGACCGGCGCGCGACGAAAACTACGCCGAATCGGCCGAGGCGCTTCTCATTCCCGTAACGGTTGCCGACCGACGCAATATGACTGCCGTACTCGAAGCCGTGGGGGACGATGAACCCGTGCTCAACGCGTTGGGCGTCTGTTGTTTGATGGAGAAGCGATGGGACGATGCACTTTCGTGTTGGCAGCGGATTCTACAGTTCGACCCGAAGAACGAGCTCGCGTTGCGGCGGCTGCTGGGCTATTTCCACGATGGCAACGACTTGGAATTGGCCTTCGCGTATTCCGATCGGCTGATGGAAGTCAATCCCTACCTCGGCGATCTGCACGGTCGCCGCGCCCACATTTACGGCCAGGCCGGTGCCCTGGGAGAGCCCGGCGCCTATGACGCAGCCATCGAGTCGGCTCTGAAAGGGCTGCAGTACGATCCGACCAATCTCCGCACCAGAGACCTGCTGGCCACGTTCTACGAGCAAGTAGGTAAATCGGACCTGGCTGCGGAACAACGGCGCATCATCGAGGGAATGAAAGCTGCCATTGCCCGCCCAAAGTGAGCGTTCCCGTCCGGTCGACACCTTGCGAGCATCGGTCGCTTGATTCGTTTCGACGTCTTGCCGAACCGTCGGCTTCCGAGGCGGGGCCGAGACCACATCGAGAAGGTCCGACCACGCCGCACACGATTACGCTGAAATCCGGCCGACACGTATCCACGGCAAGTCGCCCGATCTCGCGGCAGATGGATCGGAGCCGGGGGCCGACGCGGTGGCGATCGCGAATCATAGCGCCGCGATCGCGTTGCATGGGATTCGTACTTTCCAACCCAAAGCCTGAGCCTCACTCTGAGGCCGGGCTTTGCACCGCAAAAATCGGGCTGGGCAGTTTGCCAACCGCCCCCCTCCGCACGGCATTGGCACGCCGCAGAATCGACCGGGACCAAAGCGGCATGAGCTGTGGACAACTCGTCCCTAAAGGGAACCGACAGGCGGGGGTGTGCGCGGCTCCTCGACGACCAGCGACTGATCGACGTCCACGGCCTGCATGGTCTGGGTAATGCCGCTGGGCCACCGTATGTGGACGGAAACGGGCTTTTCCCACTGCCCCAAACCGAAGAGGAGCATGGGCTCGTTCGTGGAGACGTAGCTGGTGCCGCCGCACAACTCTTGCAAATACGAGGTTTCACCCGCCTGGAGCGTTACACGCACTCCGATTCCGCGACGATTCGAGCCACTGCCGATGAACCGCATTTTGAGCCAGTGCCCGTCACGCGATTCATTGCGGAGCAGCGCCGCGGGCGAAGTGTGTTGCACCACAACCAGGTCCAGATCGTTATCGTCGTCATAGTCGCAGCTTGCCACGCCGCGGCCCACGAGTTTCTGTGAAAAGTACGCTCCCGCCTGTAGGCCACACTCCACCCAGCGGCCGCCGGCATGAGTAAGGAGCTGGGGCTTCATCTTGTACGTGGGGTTTCCCGTCTTGTTCTCAACGTCCCCATTGGCGACGAACACGTCCATGCGCCCGTCCAAATTGAAGTCGGCCATAATCGTACCGAACCCGAGGTAAAAGAGCGTCGGCTCGTGCAGGCCTTCGGTACCGGTTACATCCCGAAATCCTCGAGTCGTCCCAAGATTGGCGTAAAGCGTATTCGATTCGCCGTAGAAGTGGGTCACATAGATGTCCAGATAGCCGTTGTTGTCATAGTCGGCCACGGCGATGCCCATGCTGGCCTGTGAGGAGCCCGCACGGTTGACGGCGCACCCCCACAAGTCGGCCATGTCGCGGTACGTTGCTTTGCCTTGGTTGACAAACAGAAAATTGGGCGTGGTGTCGTTAGCAACGTAGATGTCGGGCAGGCCGTCGTCATTGTAGTCGGCCACGGCCACCCCCAAACCTTTGTTGCCTTCGCCGTACAGGCCGCGCTGCTGCGCCTCGGCCGTGAAGGTGCCGTCTCCCTGATTCATGAAGCATTCGTCGGGCCAGTGATCGATGGTGCGGGGATGACAAATGCTGGGCTGTCCCCGCGGGTTGCGGCAGTCGATGGGGTGCAGTGGATCATATTGCAGGTAGTTGCAAACGTACAGGTCGAGATCGCCGTCGAGGTCAATGTCGGCCCATGCGGCCGAGGTGCTCCACCGACGGTCGCCGACGCTGGCCTCGTCGGTCACCTCGACGAACGTGCCGTCCCCCTGGTTGCGGTAAAGGACGTTGCGCCCCACGTTGGTTACGTAGATGTCGTCGAAGCCGTCGTCGTCGAAATCACCGATGGCCACGCCTTGCCCATACACCGTTTCGCGGATGCCAATCCATTCGGTCACGTCGACGAATTGGCCGTCGCCCCGATTGTGAAAGAGCCGATCGATGGGTTGCTTCTCGGCATTGGGCCGGGTGGAATCGCCCCCTTGGCAGAAGTAGAAGTCCCAGCGATGGTCCCCGTCGTAATCCATCACGCCGCACCCTCCCCCCGAGGCCTCCACCATAATCGACTCGCCGCGCGCTCCGTTGTCGTATTGAAACTGCACGCCCGATTCCTGGGCCACGTCCACAAAGCGGGGGAGATGCTCCATGTCGACCGAAACCGCCGATCGGGACGGCGCCGACGTTCCGCTTCGCGACATCAGATCGGCGAACGGCGAACGACTCGTCTCGACAACCAATTTCTCGGGAGGCGTCTCGACAGAATCCACGGGTCGCCCGGTGCAGCCTGCGCTCATTAGGAGCACGGCGAGTATCTTCCACTTCACGCAACGGACACGCATGCCATGTCCTTTCCATGACCGATCGGTCGAAATCGGGTCGCCAATCCGCAGGCGTCGCCGCAGTGGAGGAGAAAGGTAAAAGAAAGCCCGGACCACTTTCTTTACGAAAGACGGCCCGGGCTGGGTTCGTTACGACCGCTACTCCACGAAGGTGCCGCTATTTGGCGGCGTCATTCGTGATGGCTTCGCCGCCCGCCCTCGTTGCCAGCGCGTAGCGAGTGTAGTGGTCCATGTTCTGACTGTAGAACTGCACGCTGGCGTCGCCCATGGCGGCATGTGCGCCGCCCGAGTGGCTGCTTTGCCAACCGTCGCAGCGCGGGTCGCCCTGACCTTGCTCCCAGTCTTGCCGCGTGGAATTCAGTGGCTTGACCAGAATGCAGAGACACGCATGCGGGTTCATCCAGCAGGAGTCTCTTCGGGCTTGCTTGTTAAAACCAGTGCCCGTGTCGTTTCCGCCTCGCCAGTGATAGTCCTCCAGAATCATGAGCGTGTTGGAGGTGCCGTCGAGAATGTCGTCCAGCTTCGCCGATCCACGCCAATAGAAGAGGCCGTTGATACGCGGCTGGTCGACGTCCCAGTCGGGATCGACCCAGGGAGTTCCCTGCTGCCAGCGAACGAACACACCCGACGGATGCGGGAATTCCGGGATGGCGCTGCAGTCGCGCCAGCCGGTCCATACGTGGCCCAAGCTGCCGGCGTAGTCGGTCCGTGCACCGCGCGGCAGCGAGCTGTCTCCCGCTTCGGAATCGGGAATACCACTCGACTGGCCGCTGGGAACCGCCTCGTTGCCGTTGGAGGGGCAAATCAACGTCCGAATCACCTGAGCGCGATTGTAAAGGTTGTTGTTAATGCCCTGCAAAGGGTCGTCAACGGGAAGGCTGTTGTTGTGTACGCCGAAGTCGATGGTGGGGTCTAAGCCGTTGTTGCTTCTGTTGCCGCCCGTCGTGACGAAGTCGATACGGTCGTATCTCCCCTGCTCTTCCATGAAGGGCAGGGCCGCCACGATCCACGAGAACGGCATGGCCGGATAGGTTTCGGGGCCGTCGTCGTTGGGATGGCCACCCCAAACAGGATCCCAGTTCCAAGGCAGGCGGTTCCACGTGTCGTGATACGTGTGGCACGCCAGCGCAATCTGCCGCAGATTGTTACTGCACTTCATTCGCTGGGCGGCGCGACGAGCCGCCTGCACTGCCGGCAGCAGCAGTGCGATCAAAATGCCGATGATGGCGATCACCACCAGAAGCTCCACCAGAGTGAAGCCCGGTCGCGACCGCGAACGAGTGAGATTTCTGACTTCCATACGATACCTCCGGGAAAACGAAATGGAATAACGACTTCGCAAGATACCAATCGGATTCATTGCCATGTGCCTCGATCCGGATCCAAGCAGCAACTCGCAATCGCCTCGATGGTCCATGAATCTTCGTCTGCTAGTTTTCGGGGCCGTCCAAGTCGAGATTAAGAGTAATCGCCTTGTCTGCGACGACAACTTCTTCGGGAGAAGTTTCGGCCTTAGCGTACTTCGAGGCGAAGGACGCTGGCGGAGCCATCGCCGCTTTGGTCATGGATTCTCTGTCTCCCTTCTTTGCCGATTTCATTGCTTCCACGTCTTCGGCAGTCGGTACGGCTGCCATCTGCATGAGCACGACCTTGTACTTACCTTTGGCCACTCCCTTATTGCCCTCTACGCCGCTCAAAATCTCAAAGTGACCGTTGTCGTCGACGGTGGCCGATCCGAGCGTATTATCAACGGGATCGACGGGTTTGAGCTGAATCTGAACACCCTTGGCTGGACTGCCGGCGATCTTCAATGTCCCTGAAACGGGGTACAATTTCGGACCGCTCGATCCGCAGCCCAAGGCGACGACCAGCAGTCCCGCGCATGACGACGCAACAATGGTGCGATGTAGGTATGACATATTGCTCCCTTGCACAAGGCATCCCAACAACAACGAATCGTCTCGCAGCTTTCCTCTCTTTAAGAACGGAATCACCCTTGTTCGAGCAACTGAAAAACCCGTGAAAACGGGCGGGCTTACACCACTCGCCGACGGATTCCCCAACAGCCGACAAAGGCTCTATCCGCTTCAACACAAGAAGACTAATCGAAAGCTAACGGGATGTAAACCAATTTGTCAAGAAAAACCTCGCTGAGGTCGGAAAACCTGCAAACCACCCGGTAGGGGGGGGTGAGACGCCGCGGCAAAGTGCGCCCCCGTTCGCCCTCGTTGCCGATGTCGACCGACCGAGTTTTGATTGCGATAGCGTTGTCGTTGTGGCAGATTGCTCCGAGTCGCTAGCTACGGCGACATCCTGCACGTTCCGGATCGAACGTTCCGACGGACGTCTACTTGGGCAACTGCTCCTGCAGAGCTGCGACGCGCCGATCGAGCGCTTCGGCAACCTGTTCGTCGCCGCAGAACCGTGCGTAGAAAGCCATACGGTTGAGCACCCCCGGTGCCACTACGCTGGGATCCGGCGTTTCCTGCATCAGAATGCGCCGTAGTTCCGTTCCTTCGGTCGAAAGACCCTGCACAAATTCGATGTCCTCTTCGGGCCGCCCCAAGCGGCGCATCACCTCAGCGAGCATGTGGCGGGTCAGGAAGTCGTACGGGTGCAGAGCGATCGCCTTGTGAAGCGTTTTCTCTGCCTCTTCGAGGTCGCCACGCTCCGATTGCAGCCAGCCTAGATACCGCCAGAATCGGCTGTCTTCTTTCGCTTCCGGAGGAGCCTGTTCCAGCAACTCCGCCACACGCTCTTGATCGCCATCCAGGCTCGCTTTTTTCAAGAAAAATACGAGAAGCTCCGTATTGCGTGGGAATCTCACCATGTATTCGCCCATTGCTTTCTCGTATTCCGATATCCGCTGCATGTACTTCAGGTTGGTCCTGTCGAACGGCGGATGGTTTTCCCCCTGCCCGTTTCCCGAATTCGGATCGGTCCCGATGCCCTCCGAGCCCAAGGCCGACGGGGACTGCGCGGGCAGGGTCGAGTACTCAGGAATCGACGTCGAGCCAATTTCTTCCGGTTTGCCGGTTCCGATCAAGTGCAACGTGTGAGCAATGATAAACGGCTCGTAGTCGGGGTATTTCTCGAGCCACTTACCGTTGATCTCCGCCCCGTTCGCGAATATGAGAAAGTCCTTTCCGATGAGGTAAACGTAGTCTTCGGGCGTGTCGACGCCGAGGCGAATCGCCTCGTAAATGTGGTATTCCATCTCTTGCCGCTGAAACGTCACCGCGCAAAAAAAGATCAAATGTTGCCTTGCATCGCGGCAGGTTGGGTCGATGCGCAGGATGCGCTCGCAAGTGGCGACGGCCTCGAGTGGGTCGTTTAACGTCGTGTCGAAGAGAAGTCCCGTGCGTACCAGCAGGGCGCCAACCGCACGAGGGTCATCGTCGGGAACGCGATTGAGAAGATCAGCCGCCCGCGCGTATTGCTCTTGCTGCTGCGCTGCTTCGGCGGCGTACATCCAGGGTTCCGCCTTGTCGGGTTCGCGCTGGCACCATTTTTCCGAGACGTCCTCCAGCTTCTTCCAAGCCTGCATCTTCATGTACTCGTGGCACTGATCGGCGTACTGCTGGTTGCGCCACTGGGACAACAATCGAAGGCCGAGCCAGCCTCCCGCTCCGGCGACCGGGAGGATGATGGCAGCAGCTACCAGCACGGGCCAAATGGGACGGCGCCGGGTGATGTCCGCGGGCTTGTCAGCGCGATGGATGGATTGCCCGATCGTGCCGCGGGATTGCCCGGCGGTTACGGCGGTTTGCTCCGTGTCGGTCGCGTCTTGCTCGCGCTTGGCGATTGGCGAAACGTCTGTCACGTGCAAGCTCCCCGTGGAGGAACCTCGTGGCGCTTCGAATCGAATGTGCTCCTTGCCGGGGAAAAGGACCGGCAGAGGGCGGCCGAATCCCGCACGCGCCAGACTCAATATGCCACAGGACTCCACAAAATGAAACTGCTTGGTCGGTCGGTGGCGGCCAGCGGGTCGCGCCGGTGCAAGGGGGCTGACGGGGTTAGAGCCGAGAAAGTTGCCGCAACGCTGCGCCCTTGCGAGCCTTGTCGCGGCGAGGCCCCGCCAAAACAAGGCGAGCTACTGGGTGCTTCCCGCGGCGTCCGCAAGCTGCGGAAAGCGGCTGCGGTGCCACAGGCGGTCCCACCAGTTGGCCCGCCGCAGCAGGGGGTCGTCTTCGGAAACGACGTGCTCCTTGCCGCGCCGCGTGCGGACTCGCACCTTTCCCCCCTCGCACACCTCCGTCACCACCCAAAACTTGTCGACATGGTAGCGATAGCCCTCCCCCTTGGGCGCCGGATACACGTCCTTGGCCCGAGGGCCGGGATGGGCGCTCCCCTTGGTGATGCGGTAGATCACCCAATCGCCCACGTCGAACTTTTTCCGGACGTTGCCGACCACTGCGTCTTGTGTTTTCAGCGTCACCGCCGTGCTCTGCTGAGGCATGAAGGAATACGCGACAATCTCCTTCATTAATCTATCAGAAGATCGCGCGGATTTCCACAACACTCGGAGCGCGGCACCGGCGCACATCCGTGCAGGCCGCGACGCACCGCCCCGACGTTCCGATCGACCCTGGTGGCCGCCCGCTAATTCGTTCTATCGCTGTGTCACCGGTTCAGCCAGCGTTACGCGGCCCTGGGCTAGTCGGTTGACGAGCACGACCACGTCGCCCGAGAGGGGTTGTCCGCCGAGCAGGTAGGTTTGCTCGCTACGGAACGTGTCCCAGGTTTCGCCGCCGGCGCGATGGCAAGCGATGGCTACTAGCGTAACCATCTCCTCGCCGTAGACGCCCGACGTGACGAGTTGGGCCAGGGATTCCCGATCGATTCTGTCCGCATCGCCCAGGAGCGCCGTGGCCAGCGTGATAGCGGCGGCGAGTTGTGATTCCTTCTCCCGCGGCGCGGTGAGCGCCTTGGTCGCCT
>CAYQAJ010000151.1:0-10335 GCA_964415245.1 uncultured Pirellulaceae bacterium
TTCATGATGGCCTTGGGATCGACGGGCGTTCCGGCCAGGGCGTCGCGGTAGCCGATGACCGGAACCGCCGCCGGATCGGAGCGCGAGCTGCGACGCATCTATCGTCTGGGAGTGGTGTCGATTCCCACGCATCGCCCCACGCGGCGCTCCCGCCTGCCCGATGCTGTTTTCGGCACGGGCGAGGCCCGCTGGCAGGCCGTGGTCGATGAAGTGCGCCGCATGCACGAGGCCGGCCGTCCGGTGCTCGTGGGCACGCGGTCGATCGACAAGTCGGAGCATCTCAGCCGGCTGCTGACCGAGGCGGGCATCGATCATCAGGTGCTCAACGCCCGGCACCTGGCAAGCGAAGCCGAGATCATTGCCCAGGCCGGGCACGCGGGCAAAGTCACCGTGGCGACGAACATGGCGGGCCGCGGCACCGACATCACGCTCGGCCCGGGCGTAGAAGAGCAGGGGGGGCTCCACGTTATCGCCACCGAGCTGCACGAGGCGCGACGCATCGACCGTCAGTTAATCGGCCGTTGCGGGCGACAGGGGGACCCGGGCTCGTATCACCAATTCATGGCCCTGGACGACGAGATTCTGTCAGTAGGGTTGGGACCTAATGCGGCGGAGCGGTGGCGGAAAGTCGGCAGCAAGAGAGAGGGGCCGTTGGAAGACCGCGCGGGACTATTTCGCCGTGCGCAAGCGCGTGTCGAACGCGAACACCGCCGGCAACGACGATTACTGCTGGAGCATGAAGAGCGCCGCGCCAAGCTACACGAGCAGCTCGGCCAGGACCCGTACCTCGACTCGCCTGAGTGAACTGGGACAGGCTTTCCTGGCGTGGGACCGGATTTCCAACCTGCCAAAAATGTTATGCCCAAACGCGGGAACGTAGTGAGCGCCGATCGGTGGCGCTCACTTTTCCGCTCCCGTCGATGCGGCTTCCAGCAATTGGAGGTTCGTCAGTCGTATCTCTCTCACGTGCCGTTGGCCTTCATCGCTCGAATCGACCGAGAGCAACTTGGCGGGAAGGTCCCACTTGCCGACGCGCTTCCAGTCGTCGCGAACCACGCTCGTCGACTTCAAGTCGCCCGTTTTGGAGTCCCAGTAGCTGACCGTGTACATCGTGGGCAGGTACTGGCCGTCCTTGTTACGCGCGACGTCGATCACGGTGATCGTGAATCGCGTATCGCCCATGTTGCGGTGCACTTCGCGAATCACGTCGTCCTGCACGCGGTACTGGCTGCCCATCAGAGCGTCGTCGTTGATCTTGATCAATCGTCCCAGGGGATGATTCTTCACGGCGTCGGCGAACGAAACGTCGTACTCGCGGCTCGTGTCGCCGAAGCGGTGCGAGACCAGCGAGTCGAGCTTCCGCTCGGCCCAGGCCATCGAGCTCGGCAGTTCGAGCGTCATGTCGCCCGACGCGGAAACGGCGATCGTTCCGGTGGCGCTTTCGCCGTCCTGGGTGGCGACCACCTCGGCCGTGAAGCCGGGAAAACCTTTCCAATCGGCGCGGGCATCGTGCGAACGGACCATCAACGCCGTTGCGTCAAGCTCCTCTTCGGCACAAAGGGTTCCGGCAAACACGACCATCATGGCCAAGCTCAGGCACGCAGTGCGAAACAAATGGCGACTCATGGGGAACCTCCTCTTGGGAATAAGGTCGATACGGTTATTGTCGCTCGCCGCCGAGCCGCGCAAAGCGGTCATCGGCGAAAAACGATTTCCTGTTTATCCATAAACCGTCGGGGACTGGCTCATCTTGTGAAGCCGCTGACGACTTTCCCTGATTACTGCAGTCCGCGGAGCAAAATGTGCCTGTCCCCTTCTCCGGACGGTTTTTGGATAATCTCTTACTGGGTGCGAAGATCGAAGTTGAAAGCGTTCGGTCCTGCCAGCGTCGTCTCGCGAACGAGCGTCGAGTCGCGGTTGAACTGAGGCGGAATATGATTGTGGGGCAGCGGGCCGCGCGTCGCATGCGCGTTAAACGCTTCGGGATCGTCCAGCTCAAAGCCCAGGCTGGGCGTTTCGACGATTTCGACCCGCAGCGATCCGACGACCGGCCCGGTCTCCTCGTCGATCTCGTACCGGCCATCGGCGATTTCGGCAGACGCCTTGGGGCCCGTTGTGTCGTCCGTAGGAATGAAGGTGATGACTCCCTTGGAGAGATTCCTGCCGTCGATGGAAACAGTTCCACTGACCGCAACGCGAGAGGGGCCCTTTGTTCCACAACCGCCTAGCACGGTGAGCGCAGCCAGCGCGGTGACGGCCAGTAGACCGCCGCGCGGAATTCTGTTCAACCAACCATACGGTCGAGCATGTGGAAACATGATTGCATTCTCCTGAGCCGACAGACGGTCAGCATGAATGGCCATCTCGTGGCGACTCGCCGTTAGTCAAAACCCTCGTAAAAGTCGCGGCCGTTTCGAGTAGCCGCCGCGTCCAGCACGCTGGCGTCGACCGTCTCCCCAATGAAGCGCACCGATCCGTCGCACATGGCAAAATTCGCACCGCCGGCGTGGTCGCTGCGATACGTCTGAAATTCGTTCATTCCGCTGATCAACTGGTCGCTATTGAATACACCTACTGTCGATCCGAGCGTGGCGCCGGGATACCCGATGCCCCAGGTGACGAATCCGCCCCGCACTTGCCCGGCGCAATTACCGCTCGTGAACAGGTAGTTCTTCAGTCCGTAGTCGGCTTCGCCCATGAGTAGCGTCATGGACAGGCCGTCGCGGATGTCCTTGTCGGACGTCGTCCCTTCGGTGTGTCGGATGATGGCTCCATTATGTGGTCCGGCCCAGATGTCTTCAGTTCCCGTGGAAGCGAAGTAGCTGGAAGGAGCGCGCGTCTCGCCGCAACCGCTGTTGGGGATTTCGCGGGGCAGGTACATCGCCGGGCACAGGTACGTCTTGACTCTCTTGCTGACCACGTCCGCGTTCACCGTGGCGCTGTAACTCTGCCCGGGATCGTATTCCTCGAACAGGATGTCCTGCTCCACAAAGGGCAGAATGGCGGTGAAGGGGCTGTAGAACTTGCCGGGTTCGGTGGCCGTCGCCCAGTGCGTCGCCATGGGGTACTTGTGAAACTGCCCATGGTATTGCTCGACAGCCAGCGCGATTTGCCGGAGGTTGTTGGAGCACTGCATGCGACGGGCGGCTTTACGGGCCGCTTGCACGGCGGGCAGCAGTAACGAGATCAAGATGCCAATAATCAGGATCACGACCAGGATTTCGACCAGCGTCATACCGCGTCGAATGCGGCCGACGCCGGAGGAGTTCTGGCGCGAAGCGCAGCGGGCACCTCGGCAGCCAAGCGTGGACATGACGAATCTCCTCGGTTGGGGGCCTCAAATCAGCAGACGGAGTTCCGCCGACGATGGCGGGCCCATCTGCTGTCGAGCGTGGCTGGCCCCGACGAGACGATTCGCGGGCTTGCTGCGTCCTCGATTATGTTGCAATTGAGTCTCAGTTGCGATAAGATACTCAATGTCCCAACGGTCCACAAGGGGTCTTTCCCAAACTGCACACGTATTCCACCCCCCCGCGGGAATGCCCATGCAAAGTGCAGTGTGAAAGCAACTTACGCCCTCGGAACCTTCAAAATGGCCAATTCGCAACCGTCCCCCAAACCCGAACCGGCACCGAAACGCCTGGGCTCGACAGAGCCAGCGGCCGTGTCGTTCCAAGCTCTCGCCGGGGGCGCCAAGGAGGTGCTCGTTGAGCACGCCGGCCAGGTCTACCGCCTCCGGTTGACCAAGAACGGCAAGCTGATCCTCAATAAGTGACTCGGCTGACGTTTGGTTTCGCACAATCCGCTCCTGCCTCGGTGCTTACGATCTTCCGTCTGTCGGGCGACTTGCACGCACGTCTCGTATCGTTACATTTAACCAAATGGTTAATCATCAAGAGCGTCTGACGTGCGTATTCGCCGCGCTGGCCGATTCGACGCGGCGTCGCATTCTCCAACAACTGTATCGGCGCGGCGAGAGTCGCGTTACCGCGCTAGCGCGGCCGTTTCGCATTTCGCTCCCTGCTGTCTCGAAGCACTTGCGTGTACTCGAGGAGGCCGGCCTGATTTGCCGCGAGCGCGTCGGGCGAGTTCACCGTATCCGCGCCAATGTGAGCGGCATCCAGCACGCGCAGAAATGGATCGCCCGCTACGTCGCCGCCTGGGAGACGAGATTCGACGCTCTGGGCAAGTTGCTCAGCGAAAAGCCGCCGCGGGAAGACAGCACATGAATTCAAGAGTCAGAATCGACGGCAATCGCCTGCACATTACCCGATTGTTTGACGCTCCCCGCGAGCGCGTGTTTGAGGCATGGAAAGACGTCGATCAACTACAACAGTGGTGGGGCTGCGAAGGAATCGAGAAGGTCGAATCCACGATCGACTTTCGCGCCGGCGGCACGTTCACGCATAAGATGCAGATCAAGGACTGCGGCCAATACGTGTATTCGGGCGCCTACGATGAGATCGTCGAGCCGGCACGGATCGCGTACCACGCCGAGAACCGTGGCAACGTCGAGCGCGTGACCGTCGATTTCGTGGAAGAGGGGGACATGACCAGTTTGATCTTGGTGCAAGAAGGATTTGCCGATGCTGAAGCATGCCAAATCGTCTCCCGTGGATTCACCGCGGCATTCGATAGTCTCGATCGCGTTCTTAGTACTCCCACGGTTTGAGTATTTCGTCTGTTAGCGTCAAGGCACCTGGCCGTACGCTCCGCCATCTTCGTTCTCGCAAGAGCCCATCATGACTACTCGCATCGAGGTCACTCGCAACATCGAAGCGCCGATTGAGGATGTGTTCGGCGCCGTCGCCGATATCCGCCAGTTTTCCCAGGCGCTTCCCCACGTGGTGAAATACGAATTTCTGTCGGATGCCCAATCCGGGGTCGGCACTCGATTCCGCGAGACCCGCGACATGAACGGCAAGGAGGTCGCAACGGAATTGGAGGTAACCGAATATGTGGCCAACGACCATGTGCGGATGGTAGCCGACAGCAACGGAACGATCTGGGATACCGTCTTTGCGGTGAAGCGGGGCGACGGATACGTTTCGTTAACCATGACCATGGACGCCAAGGCCTACAAGCTATTGCCGAAGCTGATGAATCCGCTGGTGAAGGGGATGATCAAAAAGGCGGTGGAACGCGACTTGGACCTGGTCAAGGCATTTTGCGAAAAGCAGCACAAGTGATTTTGCACCAGGCTTTGCCTGCCGTTTCCTGGCAATACTAAGTCGAGGTAAGTGCGATGGCCAAAGAGGCAGCGAGTGGAATTTCACCCGCCAGGCTGGCGCAGTACGAAAAGCTGGTGGCGTCGATGCCCGGCGTCGAGCGCAAGGGGGCGGCGATGCCGTACACGTCGCTGGGCGGCCACATGTTCAGCTTTCTGACCGAAACGGGAACGATGGCACTGCGGCTTCCGGAAAAGGAGCGCGAGGCGTTTCTGAAGAAGTACAAGGCCAAACTTTGCGAGCGCCACGGCACGGTGATGAAGGAGTACGTCGAGGTGCCCGACCGCTTGCTAAAGAAAACGCCAGAATTGAAGAAGCACTTCACCGCCAGCGTCACTTACGTCCGTTCACTCAAGCCGAAGCCCACGACGCGCAAGAAACCGGCGGCGAAAAAGTCGAAGTGAAGGCAGACAGTAGGTCAGGCTGTGCCTGACGATTGCTTGTGGCTGACGATTGTCTATACGATCATCTCCAACAGCGACGCTGGGTCGGAAAGGTCGTGGAGCAATAAGTCGGGTTCGGCGACAGTCAGTTCTTCCAAAGTGTGGTTGCCCGTGAGCACGGCCAAACAGCGGGCGCCGATGTGTCGGGCACAGGATACGTCGAGCGGCGTGTCGCCGATCACCCAGATTCGCTCGGGGGCCGCCCGGCCGTTCGAGAATGCGTGAACCACTTCGAGCGCCTCGCGGGCCACGTCGTTCCGCTCGTAGTGCACGTCGCCGAAGCCGCCGAATCGAAAATGGTGCATCAGACCGTAGTAACTGAGCTTGATGCGGGCCCCCTCCTGCACGTTGCCAGTGAGAAGCCCGACCGCCACGTCGTCGCGCTCACTCAAAAGATCGAGCAGATCGGCGACTCCGGGAAGAACGCGGCCCGGACAGCGCGGCAAATGATCGGGCAGCACGCGCAAGTACGCTGCGCGAAAGCGGTCCCAGTTTTCCTGAGAGTCGTCGAGTCCGTGCGCGCGGAACAGACTGCGTGCGATGCCGCGATCGGTGTGCCCGTGGATGGGCACATCGTGTGCGTCGGCGACCTGAAACTCCGCGGCCAAAGCATCCTGTAGTGCCGCTTTGCCCGCCCCGCCGGTGTGCACCAACGTGCCGTCGATGTCGAAGAGGATAATGTGCATGCATTCATTGTACCCACCCGGGTCATGTTCGGTCAGACCGCCGTTCGCGCGGACATGTAGCGTGGGGCAGGCTTTCCAGACTGCCATCGCTCTCGGGAATTCGGCCAAGTCGTGCGGCATGATTTTGGCAGACAGGAATGTCTGCCCCACATCCGACTTTGCCACTATAATTACAATGGAGGCCGATGGCGAGTTCCCCTATGACCCTTCCAACGCCCCTAGTCAGTCGTTGCGACGCCGTGATGAGCGGCGCGGTCGTCTTTGCCGGAACGCGAGTGACGGTTCAGTCGCTGCTCGATTACATCGAGGAAGGACAGACGCTCGATCAGTTCCTCGAGGACTTTCCCACCGTAAGCCGCGAGCACGCCGTAGCGGTTCTCGAACTGGCCAAGGAGTCGGTGCTGGCGCATGCGGATTCTCCTCGATGAATGCGTGCCGGCGCGACTCGCTCGGGAGCTTTCTTCCCACGAGGTTCGCACGGTTCCCCAGATGGGGTGGGCGAGCAAGGAAAACGGCGAACTGCTGAGTCTGGCCTCAGGGCAGTTCGATGTGTTTCTCACCACCGATCAGCGATTGAGCTACCAGCAGTCGGTTGCCAAGTACGACGTCGCGGTTTTGGTGCTCGTTGCTCTTCGCAATACGCTCGAACACTTGCGCCCGCTGATTCCCGCGGCGCTGCGGATGCTGACTCAGGTAAAGCCGGGGCAGATCTACCGTGTTGGCGAGTAGCCGGCATTCCAATAATCCGGCTACTTCCGCGGCGCGACTGGTGTCTTTGTTTGCTCGAGTGGGAGTGAGCGGTCGAGGAGATCGCCGTTGGCCTGGAACCCATCGCCGTCGATGTCGACAAAGATCGGGTTCGACACCGCGACCGGCATCGCCTTGCCTGGGCCGGAGCCCATCACGGGGCCAAGCTGCAACCCCTCGCCCGCGCAGGCCACAATGATGTGCGCGTCGGACGAAAGTGCGAGCGGAATCGCTGCCTCGAATTTCACCACGCCGTCGCCGAAACGGTCGGGCGTGGTGCGTCGGGTGAAGTTCAGCTTCTCGTCCGGCCGGCCGTTGACGAACACCTGCACGCGGTTGATGTCGAACCAATTCGGGCACTGCACGCGAACCTTGATTTCCGCCTCGCCGCCCGGAGCTCGCACGTCGTCGCCGGGCATGACTTCGATACTAGCGCCATTGGCCGGCTTGGTCGCTCGCAGCGAAACCTCCATGAACGGGCCGTTGGTCATGACGATATGGCCCGCCTCGGCGGCGTGCACCATGTCCATCGTCTCGATCTTGGCCGGGTCGTCGGTGGGACTCTTGATGTAATTGCGAAGCCAGCCCGAGCCATGGAACGTGTAGTGGGCATCGGTATTGACCACGCCCGGAATGCGATAGCCCAGGTTCAGAAGCTGCATCCAGTGGAAGATGGCGTTGCGGCCCTGGCGCTGCGCATCGTCGTCGGCAGGGGGCGTGAAGATGCCCTGCGGCGGATGCACCTCGATCACGTCCATGAAGCCGAACATCTTGGCAAAGCCGCCGTCCGCCTTGCCGTCGGTATCGCGGTCACCGATCTCCTGGACGATGTTGGGGTGGTTGCCCTGCACGAGCTTGTCGCTGCCGTTGTCCCACATCGCCAGCCGTTCGATCTGCACGATGGGGTCCACGTCGGTCAGCGGGGCACCGCCGTCCTGGGTGCGAGGCTTCATCACCAGCGGAAAGGAGTTCTGGTGGTTCACCGGCAGCGGGCTGCCGGTCAGCTCCATGCCCGAGCAGGTGGCCATCAGCTTCTCGACCCCCAAGTGCTTCAGGTGGGGCACGTAGCTATCCACGCGGTTGTGCTCGGTGCAGGGGGCGAACTCGATGTGCTCGCAGAGCAGGTTCAGCACGCGTCCCAACTGGTCGGTGGTGTTGTCGCCGGAGGGGGTGGAGTGGCTGTGAAAGTCGCTGCTGATCCAACCCGCCGAATCGACGGTTCGCAGCAACGAGGCGCTCAACGGCGTGGCCTTGCCGCGCTCGACCTCGATGTCGGTAAATACCGCGTCGTACTCGGGACCGTGGCTGACGATGACGCGGTACTTGCCCGGTGCAATCTCCTGGCGGAACTTACCGCTGTGGCTGTAGTGCAAATTGCCGCACCCAACGGCGGCGCTGTCAGGCCCAAAGTTAGGATCGGGCGTGCCATCGACGCCGTGGAATGCCACCTTGCAGGGGATCGGCCGGCCCTCGCCGTCGGTGATCTCCGCCGCGACGTAGCCGGGCTGTTGAAGCAACACCACGAAGTTGGCCGGCTTGCCCGTTTCGATCTCCAAATCGGTTTCGGGGCGGCCCAATGCGGCAACGTGCGCCTTGTATTTGCCGTCGGGGAGAGCGAATTGTAGCTGTCCTTTGGCGTCGGTTCTGCCGCTGGCGAATGCCTCGTCGCCGCGTGCGAGTTGCACTTCTGCATGAGCGACGCGACCGGCGCTATCCTCGACGCGGATCGTAACGTGCTTCGTCTCCTTGCCGGCGAGCTCGCTCGCCATGCCACGGACGGCCAGCAGCGAATTGCCCGGGAAAACCTGTCGGCCAAGAGTGTAGGTCTCGCCGGGCTCGATGGTCGTCTCGGTTTTGCCGTCGCGGGCGTACTTGAGCAAAGTGCCGCCGCGTCCAGCCCTTTGAATCACGGATCCGTCGGCCCGCACTCCGTACGCCTGGCCGAACCAGTCGTCGTTGGCCCAGAACAACCCCAGCGCCTCGTCGGTGCCGAATTCGAACGTGCGATCGGCGCGAATGGCGTCGCTCACTTCGACCTGAACTGGTTTGTCGGTCGTGTTTTTCAGAATGGTTTCGACCAGCACGAACGAGTCGCCGTCGATGAGCGTGTACTTGACCGTCGCGTCCACGCCGCTCTGGTTGTTCGTTGCGCCGATCACCAGCGACACGCGAGGGGAGCCAACTACTTTCTCGGGATTGGTCTTGATCGATTTGTCGCCGGCCTCGAATTCAACCTTGTCCATCGAAGTGAATTGGTATCGCCCGCCGCCGGGGTAAAACGCGCTGAGCTGGTCGTTGGGCCGATCGCGAAACGTGAGGTCGATGATCGACCCGCCCACGCCGTGGACCGTCATGTTGGCGTTGCGCGTGGCGAGCGGCTGCGCGACGACCACCACGATCTTGTCGTTGCGCAGAACGAAGTCGCCATAGATGCAGTCGACCTCCTTGCCTTGCGGGGCGAAGTCGTCCCAGTTCTCGGCCGTAAGCTGTACGAGCTCGGTGGCCCGAACGTGGGCGATGCCGACGACGATCGTGCCGAAAGCGAGAACGCAGCAAAACAGGCGAAGGCGATTCATGGCAACCTCGTGGGGGTGCTGGATGCGGCGGGTAGTGCGGAAACAGCGGAACTCGCGTAGTATTCCCCACGGCCGGGCCGAAATCAACCATTTCGCCCCGATGTCGCGACGCCTCATGCGGGACGGGAACAGGGCTTTATCGGGCGAAGACGGAGCGGAAAACGGGCATTAACGGCGGCCGGATGTCGCGGGAAAGGCTTGAGGGGTGAGAGTCGGGCCGTGGAAAGCCGAAGGCGGGAAACGGAAGGCGGAAGTCTGCAACCGGAGAGAGAACGGGGAACACTAATCCACGCTAATCACCGCTAATGCCGGCATGAGTGTTGATTCGTGGTGATTAGAGTTCCCTTTCTGGCCGTGTCTCGCCGCTCGCCGTTGGTGCGCGCTGGGCCGCTGCGCGCACCGAGAACCCGCCGCTGGGGGTCCCCATTCTGGTGCGCCCGGCCGTTTTTGCGCACCACTCGCGCGGCAAATATGGCCAGAGTCAAAAGCCCCAAACGGGAAGCCAGCACGGGAGCAGGACGCGACGGAGGTTCGCTTCCGGCTACTGGCGGAACACCGCAATCGGAAGTCGTGGGCCGCGTGCGAATTGTCAAAGAACGAAATCACCGTCTCGATTGTACGCGCATGTCGTTGAGATTTCAAGTGTACTTTATAA
>CAYQAJ010000151.1:10435-12234 GCA_964415245.1 uncultured Pirellulaceae bacterium
GGTAAGCTCGCGCGTGGCCATTTGTCTGATGGCCGCACCGGCGGGTAAAATCGGGGGGCGGCTGAGGCGGCGTGCGTAATGGTTGCCGAAACCGCGAAGCGGTGGACCTAAATCAGCCCGGGGTGGAGCGACGCCGCGTCGCGGAACCCCGGGTAACGGTGGCACAACCAAACAGCAAAACCCCAACGGGGTGGCCCTAACGAAATCGCGATGCCGGGACCGCCTGAACCGGAAAAGGGTGAACCGCCATGCCCCAATCATTGGCCAAGGTCGTCGTCCACATTACCTACAGCACCAAGAACCGCACGCCGTGGCTGAAGGATGCTAAGATGCGGGCCGAGCTGTATGCCTACAATGCGGTCGTTCTGCGCGACCAAGTCGATTCGCCGGCGCTGATCATCGGCGGCGTCGAGGATCACATTCACAGTTTGTGTTTGGTATCGCGCAAGTTCGCCATCATGGACGTGGTCAAGGCGTCGAAGACCGAGACCACGAAATGGATCAAGAGGCAGGGCAAAGAATACGCCGATTTCGCATGGCAGGCGGGCTACGGCATATTTTCGGTGAGCCACTCGAACATCGAGCAGGTGAAGCGCTATATCGCCAACCAAGAGAAACGCCACAGGCGGATGACATTTCAGGATGAGTTTCGCGAGTTATGCGCGCGGCATGGGATCGAAATCGATGAACGGTATGTGTGGGATTGACGGCGGTTGCGTGGCGAATGGATGCCGGTCACCGCAATTCGCGTGTTAGGGCCACCCCGTTGGGGTTTTGTTGAAATCAATGTCGCCTGATACCCGGGGTTTCGCGATGCGGCGTCGCTCCACCCCGGGCTGATTTAGGGTCACCCCGTTGGGATTTCGGCATAGGCTTACCCCATTGGGGTTGCGCGTAATAGCACCATGAAAATATACGTAATAGCACCATGAAGAGTCACGCCGTTCAGAGACTCCGGGAGAAGATTGCTTCGGGCGAGCCTGCTTGTGGGGTGTGGGTTACGCTTGAATCGCCCAGCATCAGTGAGATGGCGGTTGCGGTGGGGGTCGATTGCATTGTGGTTGATGCCGAGCATGGGCATTTGGAGTGGGGGGATATTGCCGGGCACGTGCGGTCGTGTGTGCGGTCGGATGTGGTGGTGTTGGTGCGGATTGCGGAGCTGAATGCCGGGCTGATCAAGCGCTCTCTCGATATTGGGGCCGAGGGGGTGATTATTCCGGCGATTGAGACGGCCGACGATTTGCGGCGGGCGGTGGCGTATTGCCGGTATCCGCCCGAGGGAGTGCGGGGGATTGGGGCCGAGCGGGCGACCGAATGGGGAAGGCGGATGCAAGAGGCCGTGGCGGAGGCCAACGCGCACGTGCTCACGGTGCCGCTGGTCGAAACGGTGACGGGCGGGCGCAACATCGAGGCGCTGTGCGATGTGCCGGGTGTGGAGCTTTTTCTATTGGGGCCGGCCGACTATTCGGCGTCGGCGGGTTACGCCGGGCAGTGGGAAGCGCCGGGCGTGCCGGAGCACCTTGTCGCCATTTGCAATACGGTCCGCCAGCGCGGCAAGAGCTGCGGTATCATGGCGGGAAGCGCCGACGATCTCGCGCGGCGCCGGCGCGAAGGGTTCAACGTGCTGGGGCTGGGGATGGATAGTGGGCTTTTCTTGCGCGCGTTGGGCGAGATGATGCGGGCAGCAGGGCGCGAGCCGGGGATTTGAAACGCCGCTTCGCGGCAGTTTTCAGTGTTCAGTTTTCAGTTATGGACGCGCGAAATTGGACCCATAGGACTTATTCGACCTATGCGACCTA
>CAYQAJ010000152.1:0-7502 GCA_964415245.1 uncultured Pirellulaceae bacterium
GTACAGCGTGACGTCAATCGGCGAGTTGTCGGCGATCTCCTTGAAGTAGGCGTACACTCCGGCCGGCGTGAGCTTGTAGTAAAACGGCGAAACGATCGCCACGGCTCGCACGCCCAGCGCATGGTAGTGCTCGCAGGCGTGGATCGTTTCGCGGGTGTTGGCCTCGGCCGCTCCGGCCAGGATGGGCACGCGGCCGGCCGTCTGATCGGCGATGATTTCAATGATCCGCCGCCGCTCTTCGGCCGTGAATCGGGTAAACTCGCCGGTCGAGCCATTGGGATACAGGCCGTGTACGCCGCGGTCGATGAGCCAGTCGACGTAGCGGCGCGTCTCCGGTTCGTTGATCTCTCCGTGCGTGTCAAGCGGCACCACGTTGGGCGTGAAGATGCCGCACATGCGATTCTGTTGGGTCATCGTGCGTGTCGATCCGTTGCCAGGGGTGGGTCGAAGCGGGTCGTCAGCGGACCTACAATCATAGCTTAGAGGCTGGTTCAAAACCGTCGGGGACTGGCTCAATTTGCGCAGTCTGCGGAGCAAATTGTGCCTGTCCCCTTCTCCGAGACGGTTTTCAAACAGCCGCGTAGAGTACGGCACATCGGCACATTGGACGCAGCGCCTTGGCACGACACTCGAAACGTAGCGGCGAGACCGATCGGGCATCGCGGTCGGCATCGGAGGAGGCCGAAACGCCGGCCAATCAGCTTTCGTCGCGCAGCGTGGCGCTGTGGGCCCTCTTCGTTTTGGCCCTAGTGGTCTACGCGGCCCTGTTCTTGGGGGCCGACGCGATTCGTCAGCAGTGTTGGATGCTCATCGTGCTTCCCGACGCGCTCGTGTCGTCGTGGTTCGGCGATGGATGGAGCCAGGCGGGTTTTCTCGACCGCGGCGTAGTATTGCTGGCGGCAGGGCTGATTCTGGCGGTGGCCTTCTTTGCCGGCCGTGCCGTGATGCAATTGTTCGGCGCCGATCGCGGTTTGACGCGATTGGAGAGATTCGTGTTTGCCGAAGGGGTCGGGCTCAATCTGCTGTCGCTGTGGACGCTGTTGGCTGGACTAGCCGGTTGGCTGCACCGGCCGCTATTGGTAGGTCTGCCACTGCCTGTGCTGGCCGGTTGGTCGGCGTGGCGCTGGTTGGCCGCAAAGCGCCGGTTAGCCGCGACGCGCAGCGGAGCGCTTGACCGCCCGCCGCAAGCGATCGCAAATCCCTCCGAAGCGCCGACCCGCGCAAGCCGACTCCTCGAGCGTTTGGCCCTGGCCCTGTGCGTGCCGTTTGCGGCCATCATCGTGCTGGGGGGCATGCTGCCGCCGTTCGAGTTCGACGTGCTGGAGTACCACCTGCAAGTGCCCAAGGAGTGGTTTCAGCAAGGGTACGTCGGCTTTCTGCCTCACAACGTGTACGGCAACATGCCGCTGGGGGCGGAGATGCACGCCCTGCTGGCCATGGTGTTCATGCCGCAGGAGCGCCCCTGGTGGTGGGGCGCCCTGGCCGGCAAAACGGTGATGGCGTGTTACCCGCTGCTCACGGCGCTGGCGCTGATTGCGGCCGGACGGCGGTTCTTTTCGCCGCAGGCCGGCGCCGTTGCTGCTTTCGTCTACCTCTCGATTCCGTGGACGGCATACGTTGCCGGGATCGGGTTTAACGAAGGGGCGCTGGCGTTCTATCTGTTGCTGTCGGTTTACGCGGTTATGCTTTGGCGGCGCGGACAGTGCGAAAGCGCGGATGTCGCTTCGAATGACCGCAAGGCCGCGACGGGGCGCGTGCTGCTATGCGGCTTTCTGGCCGGGTCGGCCATTGCGTGCAAGTATCCGTCCTTGCTGCTGGTCGCTTTCCCGCTCGGAGTTTGGGTGCTGCTGGTCGACGTTTGGCAACGGAGCGCGGGCGACAAGGCACCATCGATTCGGCTCAATCGAATCAACTGGGTTGCTGCCGCGCTGTTCATTCTCGCAATGGCGCTCGCCTGCGGGCCCTGGTTTGCCAAGAACTGGGCGCTCACCGGCAACCCGACGTATCCGCTCCTTTACGGTGTGTTCGACGGTGCGTCCCGCACACCCGCTTTGAACGCACAATGGTCGCATGCGCATGCGGTGCCGCCCTATTCGCTGTCCGACCTGACGGCGCGACTGAAAGACATCGCTTGGCAGAGCCGCTGGCTCAGTCCGCTTGTGTGGCCGTTTGCCGTGCTGGCGTTTGTCGGTTCGGCGGGACGGCGGCAAGCGATTGCTATTGCACTGATGATCGGCTGGGTGCTGGCGACGTGGTGGCTGGCGACGCATCGCATCGAACGATTCTGGGTGCCGATGTTGCCGCTGGCGTCGCTGTTGGCGGGAGTCGGCGCGGCGATCATTGTCGCGAAAGGGCGCGACGCGCTGTGGCCGTGGACGGTGGCGGTTGTGCTGGTGTGCGGCGCGATAACGAGTTTTTTGGTTGCTGCGTCGCCGGCGATCGGCGACAACCGCTACTTCGTATCGCTCGAAGCCCTGCGTACCGACTTGCCGCACAAATCGGACATTCCAGGTCGGCCCGACAAACCCGGCCGGCTCAACCCGGTCATCGACTACATCAACCGCAATACGCCGCCGGGGATGGCCGTACTGATGGTCGGCGAGGCGCGGGCGTTCGACCTGGAGGTGCCCATGCTATACAACACCTGCTTCGACCCGAACGTGTTCGAGCGGCTCATGGAGCCGGACCCAACGCGCGAAGGTCGGCTCGCAAAGTTCCGGCAACACAAAGTCGCGTACGTTTACGTGAACTGGAGCGAGATCGAGCGCTACCGCCGTCCCGGCAATTACGGTTACACCGACTACGTGACGCCCGAGCTAATCGACGAGGAATTGGCGAGTCGACAGGGCTTGCTACAGCGAGTCGAGACGGGGTGGGATCCGGCGTATGGCGAATTGTTCGAGGTCGTGGGGACGATTCCACGATAGCCGCCACATTCATGTGGCGCTTGCCCCGCCGCAGACGACACATGAATGTGTCGGCTAACTCAGGAGGAAACTGTGTCGGCGAACGGGCGGCGACATCATCTTGAATAATTGCCGCCTGTCGCCTAGCGTATCTCTTCGCTTGATCGAACCGCTGCACGTGAAGGACAACGGGCTGGCGCGAAATGACTCTCCGGCAGGAAGCAAACCGAGTCGCTAGCGAGGCGCCGCCAGCGCGGCGGACCTCGGCGACGGCGGCGTCCGGTCATGGAACCCATTTCAACCTTGGCACGGCAACTCCTTCGCAGCGAGGCGCCACGGATGAGCACCTACGGCTTGTGCAGGCAATCGAGCGTGCCCGCGACTGTTTGCTCTCCTTGCAGCGGGACGACGGCCATTGGTGCGGCCCGCTAATCGGCGACTCGATTCTCGAAAGCGAGTACATCCTGCTGTTGGCCTGGCTGGGCCAACGGCACGATCCGCGGGTTCGCAAGGCTGCCCGGCGGCTGGCCAGCACGCAGCTTCCAGACGGCGGCTGGTCGCAGTATCCCGGCGGTGCGGTCGACGTCAGTGCGAGTGTGAAGGCGTATCTGGCGCTGAAGCTCGCTGGGCACGACGCCGTTTCCCGGGAGCTCGAAAAAGCGCGTCGCGCGATTCTTGCCGACGGCGGCGCCGACGCGGTCAACAGCTTCACGCGGTTTTTGCTCGCGCTGTTGGGGCAGGTGCCGTACGAATGCTGTCCGGCCGTTCCGCCCGAGGCTGTGCTCTTGCCGGCGTGGTTTCCGCTGAGCATCTATCAAGTCAGCGCCCCGTCGCGGACGATTTTGGTGCCGCTATCGGTCGTGTGGGCATGCCGGCCGGCGGCGCAGTTTCCGGCAGAGCAGGGGATCGGCGAGCTGGTGCTGAGCGATCCGCGCGGCTGGCCGCTGCCGCGCCGCCCCGGAGCGGAGGAGAGCCGCGGCATTATTACTTGGGAGCGCGTATTCGGGGCGATCAATTCCTGCGCGTGGTGGTGCGAGCGGAATCGGATTCGCCCGCTGCGTCGCCGCGCGCTGGCCGCCGCCGAGCGGTGGATGATCGAGCGGTTCGAACAGAGCGACGGCCTGGGGGCGATCTTTCCACCCATCGTGTGGAGCATTGTCGCACTGAAGTGCCTGGGGCACGGCGACGACAGCCCGCAGGTGCGCTACTGCCTGGAGGAGCTTCACAATCTGGTCGTGGATGACGGCGACGGCAAGGGCAACACCGTGCGGCTGGAACCGTGCAAGTCGCCCGTTTGGGATACCGCGCTGTCGCTACGGGCGTTGGCATCGGCATCGATTGTGGGACGCGCCGCCGATCCGCCGGTTAGCCGCGACGCGCAGCGGAGCGCGTCGCCGGATGAGTCGCGCATCGAGCGCGCCCCCATCCACCGCGCCGCCGAGTGGCTCTTGCATCGCGAAGTTCGCCGCCCCGGCGACTGGGCCAAAAAGGTCCGAAACACGCCTCCCACCGGTTGGTACTTCGAGTATCGCAACGAGTTCTATCCCGACGTCGACGACACAATCATGGTGATGATGGGGCTGCGCGAGGCGGTCATCGCGCAGTGCGCTTCCGAACACGGCCATTCGGCCAACGGGCGGTCCGCACGGATCTCGTCGACCGAGCCGCTTGCTTTGCGCGCCATGGCCGCGTGCGACCGCGGGATGCGGTGGGTGCTGGCCATGCAAAACCGCGACGGCGGCTGGGGCGCCTTCGATCGCGACAACGATCACGAGTTCCTCACGCGGGTCCCTTTCGCCGATCACAATGCCATGATCGATCCCAGCACGCCCGACATCACGGCCCGCGTGCTGGAAATGCTGGGTGGGTTCGGCACGACTCGGAGCGATCGCGCCGTCCAGCGGGCCATCGACCGCGGTTTGGCATTCCTGCGCCGCACGCAAGAGTCGGATGGAGCTTGGCCCGGCCGTTGGGGAGTCAACTACATCTACGGAACGTGGCAGGTGCTCGTCGGCATGGCCGCGGTCGGCGTCTCGCCCGACGACGCCGCGATGATTCGAGGAGCCGAGTGGCTCGTGCGACATCAGCAGCCGTGCGGCGGTTGGGGTGAATCGCCCGATTCGTATGCCGATCCCTCGCTGCGTGGCCGGGGAAACGCGACGGCATCGCAAACGGCGTGGGCTCTGTTGGGTCTGCACGCCGCCGGTCGAGCGGACGACCCGGCATTTGAGCGGGGCATTGCCTGGCTGCTCGATCGCCAGCTTCCCGAGGGCGACTGGCACGAGCCCGAGTTCACGGGAACGGGCTTTCCCCGAGTGTTCTATTTGCGGTACGACATGTATCGGCTCTACTTTCCGCTAATGGCGCTGGCGAGCGCGGCGGCGGCCAGGGCTGCCCCGGCGACCCGCACGGTTTGGGATTTGGAGATTGGAAGTTGTTTGTGATTTGTGATTTGTGGTTTGGGATTTGAAGCTTGAGACAAGGAGGTTGACCAATGGCGGTTCCCGTGGCACAGATGGCGGCCGTGCTGCGGCACATTGCGCTCAACCGTCTGCGCGGCGTGCGGCGGTATCCGCTGGTGCTGATGCTCGAACCGCTCTTGCGGTGCAACTTGGCTTGCGCGGGCTGCGGCAAAATTCAGCATCCGGCGGCAGTGCTGCGGCGACACATGACGCCCGAGCAGTGCCTGACCGCCGCCCGGGAGTGCGGGGCGCCGATCGTGTCGATTGCGGGCGGCGAACCGTTGATGCACCCCCAGATCGACGAGATCGCCGCGGGACTGGTGGCGCAGCATCGCTTCGTTTACCTGTGCACCAACGCGATCAAGCTGTGCGAGATGCTCGATCGGTTCACGCCATCGCAATACCTGGCGCTGTCGATCCACCTCGATGGGCCGCGCGACGAGCACGACAGCTCGGTGTGCCGCGAGGGCGTTTACGACGAGGCGGTTCGCGCCATTCGCGCGGCGCGCGAGGCGGGCTTTCGCGTCACGACGAACACCACGCTCTTCCTCGGCGCCAATCCCGAAAGGATGCGGCGATTTTTCGATCGTGTAATGGACCTGGGCGTCGAGGGGATGATGATCTCGCCCGGCTACAGCTACGAAAAGGCCCCCGACCAGGATCACTTTCTTCGCCGCGAACAAACGCACGAGCTGTTCCGCCGCATGCTCGACGGGGCGGAGCGGCGCTGGCGGTTCAACCAGACGTCGCTGTTCTTGGAGTTCCTGAAAGGCCGCTACGACCTGGAGTGTACGCCGTGGGGCAATCCCACGTACACGCTGTTCGGCTGGCAGAAACCCTGTTACCTGCTGGGCGACGGGTACACTGCCACGTTTGCCGAGCTGATGGAAACGACCGATTGGTCGAAGTACGGGCGGGCAAGCGGCAATCCCAAGTGCCGCGACTGCATGGTGCACTGCGGTTACGAGCCGAGCGCGGTGGCCGCGACGTTGGGGTCGATCAAGGGGTTGGCGGCGACGGTGGGCGCTTGTGCGCGAAGTGCCATGTCGCGTGGCAAGCGGCGTGAGCCAGAGCCTGAACCCACACCGGCCGTCGAGCCGGCATCAGGTGGTTAAGCGAAGGGCGGCGCGGTATGGTGAAATCCGTCTCCGGAGAAGGGGACAGGCACACTTTGCTCCGCAGACTCCGCAAACTGAGCCAGTCCCCGACGGTTCTTTTCGATTCGCTCTCCTTCTCTCGGGCCGCTTCCCATGTGGTTTCGAATGCTTGTCGGCCAGTACGTTCGCCATGCGGCCCAGCGGGCTGTGATGGATGCCGTGTCGGGTGCCCGACAGCAGCGCGGCGATCGCGGCGATCGCGAGGGTGGAGACGACAGCAGCGAGGTAGAAAGTGCGTCGGGTGGCGCGGATTCCACCGCACAGGCGGTCGGCGAGGATGCGACTCCAATGCCGCCCCGGCGGTGCGACGTGGTGTTCGTCTTTGCCCTGGGAGTGGAATCCGGGGGGCTGGTTGATCTGCTGGACGATCGGGTCAGCTCGCGGTGCGCCACGTTTGTCGAGCACGTGGGCGATCTCGACGGTCGCCACGTAGCGGTGATCGAATCGGGTGTGGGGCGTAAGGCGTCGGAGCGCGCGACCGACGACGTGATCGAGCTCTACCGGCCCGACTGGGTTGTGTCGGCCGGATTCGCGGGCGCGCTTTGCGAAGAGTTGAAGTTGGGGCACGTCATCATGGCCGATTGCGTCGTCGACGTGCATGGCAACTCGCTCGAACTGGGCCTCAAGCTCGACGAAGAGACGACTCGCGCGATGAAGGGGTTGCACCAGGGGCGGCTGTTGACGGTCGACGAAATCGTTCGTATGCCCGAGCAACGGCGCAAGCTGGCCAAAGAACACGACGCCCTGGCCTGCGATATGGAGACCATGGCCGTGGCCGAGGTGTGCGGCAGCCGCAAAGTGCGGCTGGTATCGGTGCGCGTGGTCAGCGACGAGGTGGACGATGAGTTGCCGCGTGAGGTCGGCAAGCTCATGTCGCAGAAGTCGCTGGCCGGCAAGCTGGGGTCCGCCACCGGGGCGATCTGGCGGCGACCTGGCGTCGTGAAGGACATGTGGAAGCTGAAGGAAACGGCGCTCAA
>CAYQAJ010000152.1:7602-12139 GCA_964415245.1 uncultured Pirellulaceae bacterium
GGGGGCGGGTCAGGAAGCGGGAGAGGAGGCCGCTCGGTAGGTCGGGGGCGAGTACGCGTGCGGGGCGGCTGGCGGATGCGAGAACGCCTTGGGCGGCAAGGTAGCCGCTACGGACGGCGCCTTCCATCGTCGAAGGCCAGCCGGTGCGCGTCCAATCGCCGGCCAGAAACAGGCCCTGCACGCGAGTCCGCTGGTCGAGACGCAGCGCGTCGCTTCCCGGGCGTACCGAGAACACGGCATCGCGCTGCGTTACGATTTTGCGGTGGAACAGCCGAGCACTCCGCGCCGCGGGCCACGTGGCCTGTAAGTCGTCGAGCACTTCGTCGAGCACGTCTTCCTTGGCGCGGCCTTCGAGATCGCGCGAAGCGCTGATGACGACCTGGTAGTAGTGCGCCGAGCCGGCAGCATCGGGCAAAGCGCGCGGTCCCCGATTGAACACCCACTGGCTGAGCCGTTCGAGCAGCACGACATGTGGCAGACGAGTGATCGGCCGGTCGAACCACAAATGCACGCCGGTAATGGGGGACGAGCGAAGCTGATCGAGCTTGTCGACCTCCGGCAGCGAGCCGGCCATGTCGGCGGAAAGCACGCCGCGCACCTTCGTCCACGCAAGGGCGAGAATCACGTAGTCGAAGGGGCGCTCCCAGCCGTCGCCGAGTATGATGCCGCTCGCGGAGCTCGCGTCGCCCGTCACTTGTTTTACGGCTTGCCCGAGATGGATCGTCACGCCGTGATTTGTGAGCCACTGAGCCACGTGCTTACCGTACAACTCGCCCAGCGTGACCGTCGGCACGCTTACGTGGTACGCCGCGGGGTGGGACAGAAAACCGTCGACGAACACCTTTCTAGCCGCCGCGAGTGAGGCATTGTCGAGCGATTCGCCGAGGGCACTGACGAGGACGACCGACCAGAATCGCCGGATTGCCGTTTCGCTCTGTCGCCGGTCGCGAAGCCACCGTCCGATGGTGGCCCCATCGGGCGAGTCGTCATTCGGCGCACGGGCCAGTTCGCGCATGGCCCGCATTGCGCCGAATCGGTCGACGAGAGAAAGGTGGCGGAATCGCAGCAGCGGCACGGCCAGATGGAGCGGCGCGGGCAATAGCGGCCAACCAGAAATATCGCAGCGGCGGCCGTCGCGATCGAAAAAGTGCAGCCGGCGGTGTCGGCGCAGCAGGCCGGCGATGTGCGTGCGGCGGCAGAAGTCGTGAAAGTTGGTGCAGCAGCCCATCGCCACGTGCTGGCAATGGTCGATAAGCTCGCCGGTCGCCGGATCGAAGAACGAACCGGCCCGACCGCCGAGTTGGCGCCGCTGCTCGAACAGCTCGACGGCAAAGCCATGGCGGCACAAGACCGATGCGGCCGCCATGCCCGCCAGGCCGCCGCCGACAATGGCCACACGTTGTCCGCCACGCCAACCATTCATGGCTTCGTCGCCGTACGGCTGCCGCCGAGAATCGCCCGCGCGGCTAGCCCGGCCTTGCGAGCGAAGCCCAGGTGCACGGGTCGAGCGAACACGTCGCCATGGCGTCGTTCGATTTCCGCGAGCAAGGCGCGATACGTGGCAGTCATCAGTCCCAACACGCGTCGGCCGTCGTGCTCCACAAGTTGGGGGAGCGGGGCGGCTTCCCGATAGAACCGCTCGGCCCGGTCGATCTGAAATCGCACCAGGGCCGCGAACCGCTCGTCGACCACGCCGCGCTTGAGTTCGTCGAAGGCGTAGTCAAATCGCTCCAGGTCTTCCAGCGGCAGGTATAGGCGATCGCGGCGGGCATCCTCGCCCAGATCGCGAAGAATGTTGGTGAGCTGGAAGGCCAGGCCCAGCTTGACCGCGGGCGGAAGTGCGGATTCGTCGCGAAATCCCCAGATGTGCAGGCAGGCCAACCCCACCGCGGCGGCCACCTTACGGCAATACTCACTCAACTCGTCGAATGTCGCGTAGCGGCACAGATCGAGGTCCATGGCTACGCCGTCGATGATGTCGAACAGGTGCTCCGCCGGGATGCGAAAGCGATTCACGGTGTCGGCCAGCGCCGGCAGCAGCGGATGATCGCGATCGCCGTCGAGCGCCTGTTCCAACGACGTGCGCCACTGTTCGAGTGCCCGGCGGCGATCTTCGGCAGGCCGGTCGTTGTCGGCCAGATCGTCGCAGTGCCGCGAAAAGGCATACAGCGCGCACGTGGCGAGCCGCTTCGGTTTCGGCAATAGCCAGAACGACCAATAGAAGTTCGACGCCGCCTGCCGCGCCACGCGCACGCAGTTCCGGTAGCTCTCGGCCAGATTGCCGCTCATGGCCGGGCTCCCAGAATGCGGTGTTTCCACATGGCCCACGACACGAGGCGCAGCTTCGTACCGCGCGAGAGAGTTGGCCGGCGCGACCATACGTCGTAATTCGCGGCGCGAATGGCCCGCAAGATGGCTCGGCCCCCTTCGACAAAGAGCGCTACGTCGGCGCGGAGCGCCCTCGGCACGCGCGCCATCAGCGGCATGCCCGTCACCAGAAACGAATCGGCTCGTCCCACTTCGTGCGCCATCAGCGCACGGAAGGCTTCATTGCACTCTCGGGCGACGAACAACGGCTCTGTGTAGCCGAAGCGGCGGCAGCTTTCCTGCGGCAGGTAGATTCGCCCACGATCGAAGTCCCGAGCGACGTCCTGACAGAAGTTGGCAAGCTGCAAACCGGTGCAGATGGAATCAGAAAGGCGTACGTTCTCCTCGTTGTGGCACCGGCCCAGGTAGAGCACGAGCCGACCCACGGGATTGGCCGAATTGCGACAGTAGGCCAGCACGTCGTCAAAGGTTTCGTAGCGCGCTTTGCGCTGGTCCTGGCGAAAGGTCACCAGCAAATCGTGCAGCGGCTCGGGCGGGATGTCGAACTGGTGAATCGTCTCGGCCAGCGCCACGAAGACCGGGTGTCGGGCCGTGCCCGCGAAGCAGGCGTCGAGCTCGTCGCGCCACCAGTCAAGCAACTCGCCGGCTTCTTCGGGACCGCGGGCCTCGTCAGCCAGATCGTCGGCCCAGCGGCAATAGGCGTACACGTTATAAAAGTGCTGCCGCAACGGGTGAGGAAGTAGCCAGCTTGCCACCGTGAAGTTTTCGTAGTGGCTGCGGGCAAGCTGGCGGCAATAAGCGCGGGCCTCGTCCGCACTCGGCGGTCGGCGAACCGAACCGGTGGGACCGTACAATTCAAGTTGAGCGGCGAGGTTCATGCCCATGGTCGGTAGGTCCCGTCTGCCGGACGGGACCTTACTTCGTGACGACGCCGTTTCGCAGCCAAGGTCCCGCTCGGCAAGCGGGACCTACTCTGTCAACCTATGCACCCCATGGGGCATGGGATATGATCGAAATATGGGAGCCCCGGCAGCGATGAAGGTGATTCTGGCCAGCCCGCGCGGGTTTTGTGCCGGCGTCAACATGGCCATCGAGAGCCTCGATCTGGCCATTGCCGCGTTCGGCACGCCTATCTACGTGTATCACGAAATCGTCCACAATACATACGTGGTCGCACGATTTCGCGACAAGGGGGCGGTTTTCGTCGACAATCTGGATGAGGTGCCCGAGGGCGCGACGCTGCTCTTCTCGGCCCATGGCGTATCGCCGCAGATTCGCCAGGTAGCCAAGGCGCGAAATCTTCGCGCCATCGACGCTACTTGCCCGCTGGTCACCAAAGTTCACCTGGAGGCAATCCGCTTCGCCCGCGATGGTTACACCATCTTCCTCATCGGTCACGAGGGGCACGACGAAGTATTGGGCACGATGGGTGAGGCGCCGGCGGCGATTCGTCTGGTCGAAACGCCCGACGAAGTCGACTCGCTCGATGTGCCCAACGACGCCAAGGTGGCCTACCTGACGCAAACCACGCTTTCGGTCGACGATGCTGAGCGGATCATCGCGCGGTTGCGGGCCCGGTATCCGCACATCGTCGGCCCGCCCAAGGAAGACATCTGCTACGCCACACAGAATCGGCAAGAGGCAGTGCACGAGCTTTCGCGCGAGGTCGACGTGGTGCTGGTCGTGGGGAGCCAGAACAGCTCGAACAGCCAGCGGCTGAAGGAGCTGGCCCTGGAGCGCGGCCGGCGGGCGTACCTGATCGACGAGGCCGACGACATTCAGCCCGAGTGGCTCCAAGGCCAGGAAACCGTGCTCATCACGGCCGGGGCCAGCGCGCCCGAGTCGATCGTGCGCGAGTGCGTCGACTTTCTGCGTGAGAGGTACGGAGCGAGCGTCGAGGAGCGATCGCTGCGGGACGAAGAGGTGTACTTCCCGCTGCCGCGACTGCTGCGCGAACTGCCGGGCGCGGCTGCGGCGGCAATGACTAATGACGAAGGACTAATGACGAAGGAATGACCAATGACCAAGTTACAATGACCAACGCGGGGAGGACGAACAGCGCGAATCGCAAGACGTGCGGTGCTCGGAATTGGTCATTTGGATTTGCGTCATTGGTCATTTTGGCCGAGTCGCGCCTTGTCAATTGACCGTCGCACAAGCGTTCTCTCGCGGAGCGAGAGACGACTCCCGAACATCAGCTCTGGATGTA
>CAYQAJ010000153.1:0-12121 GCA_964415245.1 uncultured Pirellulaceae bacterium
CGGCCCGGCCGTCATCACCATGCCGCCGACGTGCTGCGAAAGATGCCGCGGAAAACCGATCAGCTCTTCGACCAGGTGCACCAGCCGCTGGCCCGTGGGGCTGCCGGGATCGATTCCCTCCTGGCGGCAGCAGCGGTCGAGGTGCGGCTCGTAGTGATGGCCGTCGATGTTCTTGGCCAGCGTGTCGACGCGGTCGAGCGACAGCCCCAGCGCCTTGCCCACGTCGCGAATCGCCGAGCGCGTGCGGTAGGTAATCACCACGGCGGTCATGCCGGCCCGTTCGCGGCCGTACTTCTCGTACAGGTATTGCAGCACCTCTTCGCGGCGCTCGTGCTCGAAGTCGACGTCGATGTCGGGGGCCTCGTTGCGCTCGCGGCTGACGAACCGCTCGAACAGCACGTCCATCCGCTCGGGGTCGACCGCCGTAACCCCCAGGCAATAGCACACCGCCGAGTTGGCCGCCGAGCCGCGCCCCTGGCACAAAATGCCGCGACGGCGGGCGAAACACACCAGGTCCCACACCGTGAGGAAGTACGCCTCGTAGTGCAACTCTTCGATCAACTCCAATTCGTGCTCCACCAGGCGGCGGACCTTTTCCGGAATGCCGCGCGGATAGCGCTGGCGCGCCCCGGCCCAGGTGCACCGCGCCAAGTGCTCGATCAGCGTCGTGCCGGGAGGGACCAGCTCCTCGGGATATTCGTAGCGCAGCTCGTCGAGAGAAAACGTGCACCGCGCGGCAATCTCGACCGTGCGCCGCAACAACATATAGGGCAGGCTGTGCCTGCCGCGCACTTCTTGGTGCGGGCTGTGCCCATCGTGCGACGCTTCGGACTGGTGTGCAAACGCGCGGGCGATCTCTTCGATCGACCGCAAATGCCGCTGCGCGTTGGGCAGCAGCAGGTCGCCCGCCTCGGCCACTGTCGTGCCGTGGCGAATGGCGGTGAGCACGTCAAAGAGCGGCATGCGGGCCGGTATGTGGTAGCGCACGTCGCCCGCGGCAACCAGCGGCAATCGACTTTCGTGCGATAGCGCCGCCAGTTGCGCGAGCCGTCGTGCGTCGTCCGCGCCGCGATGCAGGTGAGCCAGTAGGAAGCAACCATCGGGCGCGAACATCTCGCGATAGCGATCGAGCGCGGCGATCAGGCGATCGTGCTCGGGTCCGGACTCCGGCAGCAGACCATCGGGCGGGCACACTCCCGCGATCAGCCCCCCGGCGTGCGCGGCCACGTCGTCGAGGGTCAGATGACACTGGCCCTTCGCCGCGCGGCGCCGCCCGAGCGTAATGAGCCGCGTCAGGCGGCCGTAGGCGGCGCGATCGGTGACCCACAACACGACCGGCGGCGCGTCGTCGGGCGAAATTTCGGCGCCGATCACCAGCTTCAGCCCCGCCATCTTGGCGGCCACGTGAGCGCGGACCACGCCCGCCAGGCTGCTGGAATCGGTGATCGCCAGCGCGGCATATCCCAGGGCGGCGGCGCGCTCGACCAACTCCTCGGGATGCGACGCCGCTTCGAGAAACGAGAAATTCGTTTTGCAGTGCAGCTCGGCGTATGTCATACGGCACCCCCTGCCCCGCGAACGCTAGGAGCCTATCCCAAAACCGTCAGGAGAAGGGGACAGGCACATTTTGCTCCGCGGATGCCGAAAGACGGGCCAATCCTCATCGGCTCCGCAAAATGAGCCAGTCCCCGACGGTTTTGGGATAGGCACAACCTGCTTCTACAAAAACTGGCCGTGCAGGAACCACTTGCCGTCGCGCAGCCGCCGGAACACCCAGCAGCGGTTGCCCGTCTCGTCTTCGACGCGGTAATAGTCGCGCCGCACCGAGCGGCCGCGCCACCACGCCGTTTCGATGCGCTCCGGCCCCCAGTGACGGATCACTTTGCGCCGCCGCCCTCCCAGACGCAGCACGGCCGGCGGACCATCGGGCGCCACGCACACTACTTCCAAGGGCAAAGGGGGACTGCAAAGCTGCAAGGGCCGACTCAGTGCGCTAGCCACAACACGGGGTCGACCTTCGGATTTACTCTGCGACGTTGCAGCTCCCGTCGGTTGTCCATTGACGTCCGTGTTCGTCCGTGCTCCGTCATCCGCAACTGAAAACTGAAAACTGAAAACTGAAAACTTTGGATGCTTCCGCCCCTTCCCGCGCCGACGACTCCGACTCTTGCTACCCCACCCTTTCTCCCGCGCTTTGTCGCCGGCGGCCGGCACATAGCGGAATGCCCGTTCGGGCTGCGCGGCCGCTTGCAGGCGCGGCCGCACGACGCACTCCGGCCCCAAGTAACTGCCCAGCCGATCGACCAGCACCGCCAGCTCCCGCGCATGCTGCCGCGGCGATTCGGCGAACAGCTCACGCTGCCGCGCCGCCAGTGCGGCCACCGCGGTCACCCGCACGCAAATGCTCTCCACCTCGCTCGGCAGCTTGCGGCGCTCGAGCTGCATGGCGATCAGCTCGGCCAGGTGCGCGCGGTCGGCCGTGGGGCGGTACAGAGCCAATCGCAGCACGGCCGGCTCGCCGCTGCCGTCCAATCGGCATTCCAACTGCACGGCTCCCTGACCGCGCCGGGCCAGCTCGTGGGCAATTGCCTCCAACAGGCGATCGATCGCCTGCTCGACGGCCGCGAGCTGCGCAGCCGGATGCTCGAGCAGACAGCGAGCTTCGACCGGTGGAGGGGGCCGATGCGGCACGATCGTCTCGCGCACCTGGCCCGTCAGGCGGTCGAGCCGCTCCAACAGCAGCGGGCCGAACCGCGCCGGCAAGCTGGCCCGTGGCAAACGGCGCACCGCCCCGACGTGCATAAGCCCCAAGCAGCGCAACAGCTCGCAGGTCGGCTCGGCAAGCCGCAGCGCCTCGATGGACAAGGCGTCGAGAGCCGACTCGTCGCGCGGCGAAACGACGAAAACTGATCGCGAGGGAGCGACGCCGTTTTCGTCGTCGTTTTCGTCGCCCACTTCGACCGGCGGGATGTTCACGATCGGACCATAGCGAGCTACCGCCCACGCAGCCGAGGGAGTATCGGCCACCGCCAGATGCGCCACATAGCCGCGCTGGCGCAGCTTGTGGGCGGCGGCGCGGGCCAGTTTCGCCTCGCCTCCGAACAGCGCGGTGGTGCCGGTGATGTCCAACAGCAGGCTGTCGCACTGATCGGCCTCTTGGTCGGGTCCCTCCTGCGGGTCGAGCGCCTCGTGCAATCCGACCATCGGGCTGAACTGCTCGCACCACACCGCCAGTTTTTCCAGGACAGCGCGATCAGCCTGAACGTCGTGAAGCTCGACGTGCGGGCCACTCGATTTCCCTCGCTCAGTCAGCGACGTCGCCTCGGCCAATGGCATGCCACAGCGCACGCCCGAAGCGCGGGCAGCCGGCGAACAGGCCGACACCCGATTTCCGCCCCGTCCCTGTGGCTGATAGAGGATCATCGGTTGCCCCTTAAGCTCGGGCCGCGCGGCGCACCGGGACTGCATGGGCCAGTCGGGCAGCCGGATACAAAGGATGCGTGTCATGGTGAGTGGCTGTTTCTCGATCTGCCTGATGGATGGCGCCGGTCGCTTCGTCGATTTCCACTGCCACGGCCGAGCCCGCCGCCGCGCCGCGGCATCGCAGCACGGTTACGCGCAGCCGCCATCCGCCGGTCGCCGAACGCGGCTCGACGCCGAACTGCACGTCGGACCAGCTCGACCGCCCCCGGGCCCGCATCGGCCGCACCAACAGTCCCAGCGTGCCTCCCGTCTCGGCGGCCAGTTGCAGGCGTCGCATCGCACGCTCGGAGAGCGAGTCGATCTGCCCCCACACGGCCGCCACGCCGCGACAGCGCATCGCCTGCACCATCGCCCACAACTCGTCAGCGGCGCTGTGAGCGCGCACCAAGAGCACGCCGGTGAGATCGATTCCCAGAAGATGCGCGGCCGGCGGATAGAATTTTTTATGGCGGTCGAACACCACCACCGCGCCCCCTTGGCGCGATGCGCCGCGCGCCGCCGACAAAGCCAAGATGCCCGCGCCGCTCCCCGGCGCGGCGGCCAGCCATTCGACCAGCGTGCCGCGCCGGAACCCTCCGCACGGCAACAACCGGTCGATTGCCGCGCAGCCGGTGCTGATGACCTCGGCGGGCCCGTGCGAATCGGCCGCGTGCAACCGATCAAGCCGCTCGCGCAAGGCGTCGACCAGTTCGATTCGGTCGTGGCGCATCGGTCAGGCTCCTGGATGACAGAGGACACACGGAGAAAATCGCCGCGTCCGCCGATAGTATACATTTGTATCCTATCGTGTCAAGCAACAAAAACAGAACGAAAACGGGAAAGGAGAATCGGGCCGGCACGGCCCAAACGGCGCCTCGCCGCTAACCTAGCGCCGCAGCGTCTTCAGCGGCACCCAGTCGCCCGGCGCTCGCTCGTAGTGCCAGAACGACCAGCCGTCGTACTTGCGGCGACGGCAAGCGGCGGCCGCGGCCTTCGAGGGAGTGGAAAAGAGCTCCCCCTCGAAGCGAATCAACCCGTCGCGGCGCAGATAGGCCCGCAGCGTTTTCCCCTTGTGCCGCCCACGAAGTTTCATTCGCTTGTGGACGTACCGCGCCAACACGGGCGCACGCCCCTGCGCCACGGGAACTTTATCGCTGCTCTTCTTCTTGGCCGCACGACGCTCCCGCCCCAACAGCGCTTCAAGCTCGCGACGGTGCAGTCGCCGCACGTCGGCCGCCAGCCGCTGCGACAGGTCTTCCGAGCGGCGGAACTTTCCGCTCGTGGCGTTGCCCGGCGGCTTGGAAATGCGCAGCACGAGCGATTCCAACTCGCGGATCGGAACGTCGCCGATAGTCAGATACACGCTGAAGCGGTCCCACGAACTGCTGTGCCGGTCGCGCAGATGCCGTTTGAGCCGCACGCGCAAATTGTGCGCCAGGCCGACGTAGTACACCTTGCCGCGACGGTACAGCACGTAGATGCCGTGCCGGCCGCGAATGTAGTCCCGCACCACGTCCTGGTACTTTTCGAGCGCCGCGCGAGAGACGTTTTCCAGATGCTGGCAGACAATGAGAGGAACACGCGGCACGAAACAACCTCGCCTTCTGCGTGCGAACGGGCGTCATTTTGCATATTTCGGCGAGGATTGTACAGTCGCGCGCGACGGGCCCAAGTGCGCGGTTGGCCGTGCCAAGCGAACGGCGGGTGTCCAACGAAGAGGGGCGGCAGACGACGCGCTGCCCCGGCTTAGAGCGGCGGCTAAGATACAGCCACAATCGGGCACTTCATACGCCAGGCAAGCGGCGCGAAGGCTACAGCACGAGGGCGATGATGGTCACCGCGATCATCACCGCCCCGACCATTGTCTTGGCAAGCGTGCCCAGAAGTCGCCCCCAGAAGGCCCCCACGCCGATCGGCACGCTAACCTCCATGGTGCGGCCTTCCCAGTACTCGCCGATCATCGCACCGAGAAACGCGCCCACGCTGGCGAATAGCAAAGCCGCCAAGAACGAGCCGACCACGGGAATGGGCAACCCCACGAACAGCCCCACCACGCCGCCCACAATCGAACCGAGCAGCGCCATGGCGGCGCCGCGCTTGCTCCCACCGGCGCGCGAAGTGCCGGCGGCGCCGGCGCCGAATTCGACGATCTCGCCCAGCACGGCCAATCCGACCAGCACAAGCACCACGCCCCATCCCACGTCGACGCGCCGCTCCACCGGCACCAGCAGCGCATACAGCGCCACAATGCCCACCATGATCCAGTTGCCCGGCAGCCCGACGAGCGTGAGCAGCCAGGCGGCCACGAGCACCAGCGGCAGCAGAATGGCGAGAGTGACCCAAAGAGCTGTCATGAGGTGCGAAATCCGAGCGAGTCGATTACGCCGCACGTCGAACGATGGCGGTCCAACCAACGAATGACCAATGTTCCAATTCCCAATGACCAATCCCGGAACGCAATGCCATCTTCATTGGTCATTGGGGCTTGGTCATTGCGTCATTTCCTACCAGGTATTCGTCAATCGCTGACGATGCTTGCCCCGCTTCAGCCCGTAACCGCCGGGTCGGCCGCCGCGATCGTGTCGATCACTTCCTGCGCCGTGCGGGCCCGATAGAGACGTTCGAGCACGAACTCGCTCTCGGCCACGCTGGCCAGTTGCGCCAGAAAGAACACCTGGAGCTGCGGCCGCTCGGCAGGCGTGATCAGCAGGAACACCAGCCGCACGGGCTCGGGTGCATTCTCGCTGAATTGGATCCCTTCGCGCGACCGGCCCAAAACGATCATCGACTGCTCCAGCCCTGGGCAGCGGGCATGGGGAATCGCCACGCGGTTGCCGATATCGGTTGGCATCTGACGTTCGCGATCCAGCGCCAAGCGGCAGACATCGGCGCCCGCCGGCAGATTTCGCGGTGGAACGACGGCAGCCAGCTCGCGAATCGCGTCCTCGGGCGTGGTGGCCGCGAGATCGAGCACCATGCCCCCGGCGGCCAGCGCGTCCTTGAGAAATACGCGCGGCAGGCGGGGGTATTCGTCCTCGATTCGCCCCACGACCTCCTCCAGCACGTCTTCCAGCGTAATCAGGCCGACGAGCTGTCCGCGGTCGACGACGGTTGCCATGTTGGCTCCGTCGCGCTGCAACTGCTGCATGGTGGTTTCCAGGTTATCGTTGGGCCCCACGCTGCGCAGGGGACGGATCAAGCGGCGCCAATCCGCTTCGGCGTCCTGATGCACAATCAAGTCCTTCATCAGCAGGTATCCGACCGGTGTGCCACCCACCCGATCGACCACCGGATAGCGTGAGAAGCGGTGCTCGGTCAGCACGCGTCTGACCTCGTCGATGTCGGCGCGTCGCGGGAGCCAGCGGACCTGCGACCAGGGAATCATGGCTTCCTTCACCGTGAGCGTGCCCAGGTCGAGAATGTTCTCCAACAAGAGCAGGCGATTGAGCGAGAAGCGGCCACTGACCTGGGCGGTGGAAAGCAGCATGCGGAGCTCCTGCTCGGTGTGGGTCACTTCGAACTGCTCGGTACGCAGGCCGATCATCCGCAGAATCAGGTTCGACGCACCGTTGAGCACGAGCATCGGCAAGTAAAAAACCCAATACGCCACGCGCATCGGGTACGCCACGAGGAGAGTGCATTGCTCGGCGCGGCGGATGGCGATGCTCTTGGGCGCCAGCTCGCCGATCAGGATGTGCAAGAACGTGATCAGGATAAACGCAATGCTCACCGAAAGCGTGTGGCTGACGGCCGGCGTCCACCAGCCGGGAAGCCCGACGACGGTCTGCACCACCGAAGCGAACGCGGGCTCGCCGACCCAGCCAAGCCCCAGGCTGGCAACCGTGATGCCGAGTTGGGTCGCGGAGAGGTAGTTGTCCAGACCGGCGACCATGGACTGCGCGGCCAGGGCGCGGCGGTTGCCCTGGCGGACGAGCTCCTCGATGCGGCTGGCGCGCACCTTGACAATGGCGAATTCGGCCAACACGAAGAAGCCGTTGAGGAGCACCAACAAGAAGGCGATCAGCATGTACAGGGGGGTGGTCCATTCCATCGTTGCGTGCCCTGTCCTAAGGGGAGGAAAACCCGGGCGAAGTCAGTCGACTGACCAGGGGCGCGGAACTGGTGGTCCATGGGCGCGAATCTGGTCCGCCATCGCCGGGGATGCCTCATTGTGCCGCAACGGAGTCGCTGCCAGAAGAGGCGAGAGTGGCGGCTACGAGAAGGAGTGGCGGGTCCGAATTCAAGAAGCCACGGCATGAGCGAGTCGCATGCATTGCGGCCGTGTCGCTGTTAGAATAGTTTGGCGGCGTTGGGAATGCCCACGGCGCGCATCGGGCCGCATTCGCCGCTCCCTCCGAACTCTCCTTCCAAATTCCACCAACGCAAGAAAGAGAACGCCATGAAACGCCATCGCTCGCTTGTCATTGCCAGCATTTTGGCCGCTGCCTTTCTGGCCACCGCCACCCTGCACACCAAGGGGGATGACGAAGGCTTCGTCGCGATCTTCGACGGCAAAACGCTCAAGGGCTGGGATGGGAACGAAAAGTTCTGGTCGGTCAAGGACGGCACCATCACCGGCCAGACCACGGCCGACAACCCCACCAGCGGCAACACGTTTCTTATTTGGCGCGCCGGCGAGCTCGAGAACTTCGAGCTGACGCTCAAATTCCGCATCGTCGGCGGCAACTCGGGCATCCAGTACCGAAGCAAAGACCTCGGCGACCACGTCGTGGGCGGATACCAGGCAGACTTCGACGCGGAGAATGGATTCAGCGGCATCCTGTACGAAGAGCGCGGACGCGGCATCCTCGCCAACCGTGGAACCAAGGTGGTGATCGAGGAAAACGGCGAGAAGAAAGAAGTCGGCAAGACCGCCGTCGAGAAGGAGATTCTCGATTCCATCAAAAAAGAAGACTGGAACGAGTACACCATCACTGCCCAGGGCAATCACCTCGTGCAGAAGATCAACGGCCACACCACCGTCGACGTCACCGACAACGAATCATCGAAGGCGGCCGAGTCGGGCATCCTCGCCTTGCAGCTTCACGCCGGAGCGCCGATGCTGGTGCAGTTCAAGGACATCGTGCTGAAGAAGCTCGATTGAGGTGGCTTAAAAGCTATCAGCTCTCAGCTATCGGCTGTCAGCTTTTTCGATGGCCGGGCCCAGCGGGAACGTGTTGGCGGGCAGAGCATGGCTCGCCCAGAGTGTGCCACTGGCTCCGCCAGTGTGTAGAGCGATCGACTTCCCGTGTTGCATCCATCTGCTTCCGGCTGAGAGCTGACGGCTGAAAGCTGACAGCTAGCCAAAGCGCCCCATCACCAACGTGAACACGTCCCTGTCGGCGTACGAGCGCTTTGTTAGCGCGGCGGCCGATGACGAGACGAGCACGCCCTGCTGTGCGGCGCTCTTGGCCGGCGCGCCGTGCGAACCCTTCACCCGCGATGCGTCGAGTGGAATCGACTTCGTGGCCGGGTCGAAGTGCAGCTCTACCGGGTCGAAGCCCGGCTTGCGGTGGATGTCGACCGTGCGGGCAAAGTGCGGGGCATTGGCGTCGTCGAGCCACCAGTAATAGGCCTGCCAACTCTCGGGCGACGAAATGAGAATCACCTCGCCGCTGCGCTCGTGGTCGCAGCGGTACTTTGCTCGATCGGGCCCGGCAAGCACTTCGGCGATCCCCTCGGCATTCTCAAACAGCCGTCGCACTTTTTCGATTGTTTCCGCGTCGGCGTCGCGGACAAAAACGTGCGAAAACTGATGATCGACCAGGGCCCAGGCGCGGCTCTTTTCCAAGTCGAGATGCTCGCCATCGTCTTCGCGCCGCACCGCCAGCAGCCCCGCCTCGCGCAGCACACGATTGGGAAACGCCACGTGGTCGACCGGCGTGATGACATATTCCGACGCGGCCAACAACAGTGGCTTACGCGGGGTATAGGCCGAGTTGAGTCCCTCGACGAGTTGCCCCAGCAGCGAATCCAGCTCGCCCAGCGCGGCCATTGCCGGCGGGCTATCCGGCCCCGTGCGCTGCGCCGCGTAGTCGAGATGGGGCAGATAAATGAAAAAGAACTCGGGGTGATACTGCTCGGCAGCGTACAAGGCCGAGTCGGCAATCCATTTGCTCGAATTGATGTTGGCGATCGGTCCCCAGAAATGTTGCAGGGGAAAGTGCCCCAGCGTATCGCGGAGCGCGCCGTACAGCTCGGTCGGCCGCGTGTAGCACCACAGCGACTCCGAGCCGTCGGGATTGTGGATCGGCGCCGGCATGCAGATCCAGTCGGCTCCGCACCCCTTGCTGAGCATGGGAAACCACACGGCCGACGTGCGCGGCGGGTCGAGCGCGTGCAGCCGATCCCAAATCTGCGGCGCGGTGATCTTGTCGTTCCACGCCGTCCACATTTCGACTTCCCGCTTGTCGCGCCAGTAAAAACCGTTGGCCACCACGCCGTGCTCCCGCGGCGATTTGCCGGTAAACATGGCCGTCTGCACGGGCCAAGTGACGCAGGGAAAACTGGGCACGAGCGTGGCGGTGCTCCCCTGCTCCGCCAGCGCGGCCAGTTTCGGCATGTGGGCCAGGTCGCCGCCACGCAAGCCGGGAATCGAAAGAAGAACGACGGGTTGGTTCATGATGCGATAAGGGGGACAGGCGCGCTTATCATCCACGACACGACAGCAGACACCAACAGCTTATCGCGGGATGATAAGCGCGCCTGTCCCCCTTATCGCATCAGCGGGGCAAGAAGGCCGTATGCTAGTTGTGCCGCGCTCGGTCCTTCGTGGCTGTGGCGGCTCAGCTCGACGTGTACTCCCCCTTGATACCCGGCGCGGGCCAGCGCGTCGAGCACGGGGGGAAAGTCGATCTCGCCCTCGCCGAACATCAGATGCTCGTGCACGCCGGCGCGCATGTCCTCGATGTGCACGTTGACGATTCTTTCCCCCCAGCGGTCGATTTGGTCCGCGATCGGCACTTCGCCCATACAGTGCAAGTGACCCACGTCGAGCGTGAGCCGCAGCCAAGGGGAATCGACTCGCTCACGGAGCCGCGCAAATCGCTCCATCGTGTCGACAAACATGCCGGGCTCCGGCTCAAAGCCCAGCACGACCTGCTTCCGTGCGGCATGTTCGATGACTTTCCCGAGCCCCTCGGTTAAACGTCGCCAAGCCTCGTCGTCGGTCGCGCCATCGCGAAGAATGCCCGACCACAGTGACACGCACTGGCTGCCGAGCGATGACGCGATATCGATCGCGCGGCAATGAAAGTCGATCCGCCGATTCCGTGCCGCTACATCGGCGGTCATTAGCGTCGGCTCATGTTTCACGCGCGGATCGAGCAGATACCGGGCCCCCGTCTCGACCACGCTCTGCATCGCACACCGCGACAACAGCCCCCGCATTTCCTCGACCTGCGCCGCGCAGCGGTCGTCATACGGATTGAGCGTGCCGTGATCGAGCGTAATCGCCACACTACGGTAGCCGATCTCGGCCAACAGCTCGACCGCCTCGAACACGTCGTGATGCGCCAGGCCGTTGGTGTTGTAGCCGATGAGCATGTTGTCACGTTGAATAGACCCACCGACCCAGCAGCATCGCCGGGAACAGCAGGGCCACGATGCCGATCGCATACCATGGCCGATCGGAATGAGCCGCCGCGCAAACGGCGCCGTCGAGAACGATCAACAGCATGATGCAGTGCTTCACTACGATCTGCACGCGGGCCGGGATCGGACGGTAGATGGCGAGGGAAGCGCGCAATAACATCCCACCCGCCAGCAGTGCCAGCAGCAGCCAGAAAACCCGCCGCTGCAGATCCACCGCGATGACGGGAAAACGGTAGAACGGCACCGTCCCCAACAGCGCGATGCCGCACAGCATCATCACCGTGCCCGCGACCAGCACGACGCGATTGCTCTCCCCCTCCTCGCGGCGAGCGAAAACAGTCACGCCGGTGATGTAGATGCCGATGCCGCCGGCGACCAGCAGTTGCGGTTTGTCGAAGCCGAGCAACACAGCGGGGTCGCTAGGCATTCCGTTGGCGGCCATCGCCATGCTCATGCCCAGCAGCACGTTCAGGAAACGGCATGCGCTCATTCCGAGTGGACCGACGAACGTACGTTTGAGCGCTGCGTCGTAGAGCAACACGCACGCCGCCAATGCCGTCGCCACGGCGCCGCCACGCCACGCAAGGGACAATCCCGGCGGCGCCAGTGGCAATGTAATCCAACCCAGCAGCACACCCAACCCCAGCATGCCGAAGCCGACGATTGCCGCCGACTTGACCGAAACGCGCCCCGAGGGAAGTGGGCGCTCCGGGCGCTTCTCGCGGTCTTCCGTCAGGTCGAACAGGTCGTTGAGTACCATGCCCGAGGTGTACAGCAGGCACGAGGCTCCCAGCACGCAGAGGTACACCGGAAGCGGCTGGAGCGAACCGGCCACGAACACGAAGCCCATCGTCACGTCGGCCGCTGCCGTGAACACGTTGGGCAGCCGCATGAGCTGCATCCAGGCGAGCAGCCCACCGCCCCGCGCTCGATCGGTGTTCGCGGCGTTCGTCATAGATTCTCTCGCAGCGCGACGCGATTCCGCACCACCACAAAACGCCACACCATCACTCCATCCGCCACATCGCTTGCGGCCAGCGCGCTCCGCGCGCTTCCTACTCCAACT
>CAYQAJ010000154.1:0-12086 GCA_964415245.1 uncultured Pirellulaceae bacterium
CTCCAGTCCCACGTAGCCGCGGTAGCCCAGCTCGTGCGCCTGCCGCAGCACGCGGTTGTAGTGAACCTCGCCGGTGCCTGGTTCGTTGCGGCCCGGGTGATCGGCCACTTGCAGGTAGCCCAATTGGTCGAGTCCTTCCTTCAGGTGGCCGCACAGGTCCCCCTCGGAAATCTGCATGTGGTACAGGTCCCAGTTGATCTTCACAAAGTCGGAGCCCACCTCGCGGCAGATGTGCACCGCGTCGGGGCTGCCGTACAGGCAGTGCCCCGGATGATCGACGCGGCCGTTCATCGGTTCGAGGATCAGCATCACCTTCTCCCGCTCGGCAACCTTCGCCGCCCGCCGCAGCGCCTTGATTACCTGGGCGTGCATCTCTTCCTTGGTCATGCCCTTCTGGTTGTTGCCGGCCACGACGCACATCTTCTCGCAGTTGAGCTGGTGGGCGACCTGGCACGCCTCCTCGATCGTGGCGACGACACGGTCTTCGTTGGCCGGGTTGTTCATGCCCGGCTCGAATCCCCAGGCGGTGAACTGCGCAACCTCGATCTTCAACTCTTCGCACAGCGCGGCGATGGCCGGAATGTCCTTCCCCTGATAGGGCCAGAATTCAATTGCCGGGTAGCCCAGTGCGGCAGCGGCGCGAATGCGATCGAGAAAGGGGAGCTTGCGAAACCACATTTCGATATTGCAGGCGAACCGCGTGTGCGGCGTTTTGCCCAGCGTGCTCGGGTCGACTTCACTTTTGGCCGCCGCGGGCCCGTCGTCGCCAAGCAGCCGGCCGCCTTGCAAAGCTGCCGCACCGGCGAGCACGGCCGAAGCGCCCAGGAATCCGCGTCGCGATACATCACTTGACGTTGTCGTGCGAGACTGGTTCTGATTGTCGCTTGTCGGTTTCGCGCGCCGAAGCGGCTTCTTTTTCATGTTTACACTCCGAAGTGACGTTATAGTGGCAACGATTGCATCCAAGCCGCCAATTGTACCTGCCGCGCGAGCGTGCGTGCAACTTTTGCGGAGGCCCCGGGTAGAAACGTCTCCATGGGCCGGTGCCCACGGCTGCGCGGCTGCATGCGAAGATCATTTCCGTTCCTGCACTCGGTTGGGCCGAAGATCGGACCTCCGTACGTCAATTCGGGTACGGGGGTAGAAGTCCAGCGCTACATCGACGAGCGGCCTGGGCAGGCCGAGGACGTGAGAAAAGGCCCAACCGCGTGCCGATCAGCCCTCGCTGGTCATGATGAACAACGGCTTTCGTTGAAAGGTTTCGTACTTGGGGCGTAGCCGCTCGGAGTTGAAGTACTTTGATACGTCGACGACTTTCTTGCGCTCCATGATCGACTCCATGGCCACGTCGTCGTAACAGCCGTTGCGGAGGCACACGAGCCGACCCGACGAACCGGAGAGAATCAGGTCCAACGCCAGGTTTCCAAAGGCCATCGGCACGACCGAATCGATGGCGTCCGGGTCTCCGCACCGCACCAGGTATCCGAGCCGCTGATTGACGACGTTGACGCGTTGTCCGTTGTTGAACTTGGGCGAGAGCTCCTTCAACCGGAAAGCGACTTTGTCGCCGATCCCGCCGAGCTTGCGATGGCCGAACTGGTCTTGCTCCTGACCTTCGAAGGACAGTTCGTCCTGATCCGACATCCGCGCCCCTTCCGATACCAGCACGACCGAGTAGTTGCTGGGATTGTGGCGGCGATCGTGCGAGAGCAGGTCGGCCAGATGCTCGATGGAAAAGGGCGACTCGGGAATGACACAGCGGTCGGCAGCGCCGGCCATGGTCGGCAGCAGAGCCGTGAAGCCCGCGTAGCGGCCGAACACCTCGATGACCAGGTACCGCTCGTGTGAACCGGCCGAAGTGCGCAGCTTGTGCGTCAATTCAATGGTCCGCGTCACGCACGTGCTGAAACCGATGCAATAGTCGGTTCCCGGCACGTCGTTATCCATGGTCTTGGGGATGGCGATGACTTTCACGCCCTCCTTGTGCAAGCGGTGGGCAAAGCTGAGCGTGTCATCGCCGCCGATGGGAATCAGGTATTCGACGTTGAGAAACTCCAGGTTCTTCAGGATGTGAGGAGTTACGTCGTTGATTTCGTCGGTGTACGTCGACCGCAAGTGGGGCGGAACGACGCTTTGGGGGAGATGGCTGGGCCGCGTACGCGACGTGTGGATGAACGTGCCTCCCGTCCGTCCGGCGCGGTTGACGATGTCCTCAGTCAGCACGCGCACGTTGTTTTGGTTGTCAGCGTCTTTGTCGGGGACAAGATCGACTAGTCCGGCCCAGCCGCGGCGAATGCCCAGAACCTGATAGCCCTCGCGGAGTGCGCGAAACGTCACGGCGCGGATCGCCGGGTTCAGCCCGGGGACGTCGCCGCCACCGGTCAGAATGCCGATGGTGCCTCGCCTGGTGTTCATTCTCGTTTCCCCGTTTCGTTCCTTATCGTGGTTTCAGCCGCCTGGCCGACGGGCGGAACGGATCGAGATGCCCAAGGCACGTTACAAAAAGGTTGCGAATTCGCGCACTTCGGCCTGGCTGCCGATGACCAGGGGCGTGCGTTGGTGAATCTCGGTGGGCTCGATCTCCAGGATGCGGCGGGTGCCGTCGGTTGCCATTCCGCCCGCCTGCTCGGCGATCAACGCCACTGGATTTGCCTCGTACAACAGCCGCAGCTTGCCTTGGGGGTCTTTCGCCGTCGGTGGGTACAGGAAGACGCCCCCCTTGAGTAGCGTGCGGTGGAAGTCCGCGACCAGCGAGCCAATGTAGCGCAAGGAATAGGACCGCCCCGACTTGCCCGATCGCAAATGTGCCAGGTAGTTGCGGTAACGCTCGGGGAACGTATCCCAGTAAGCGTCGTTCGAGGAATACACCGTGCCGCATGCGGGCATGCGGATGTTCTCGTGGCTGAGCACGTAGGCGCCCACCGTCGGGTCCAGTGTAAAGCCATGCACGCCGTATCCCGTTGTGTAGACCAGAATCGTGGATGATCCGTAGACGACGTATCCGGCGGCGAGTTGTTCGGTACCTCGTTGCAGCACGGCCCGCTCGGCATCGTCCTGAGGCGACAGATTCTCGGGCAATCTCAAGATGGAGAAGATTGTGCCGACGCTGACATTCACGTCGATATTCGACGAGCCGTCCAGCGGATCGAAGAGGACGACGTACTTTCCGCTGCCGGAACGACCGTCGAACGTAATCGCTTCCTCGTTCTCCTCCGAGGCGATGATGGCCACGTTCTCGCGGACACCCAGACAATGCACCAAGGCATTATTGGCATAAACATCTAGTTTTTGCTGCATTTCGCCCTGAACGTTGATGGCGCCCGCCGCGCCGGTCACGTCCAGAAGTCCTGCCCGGCGGACCTTCGACTCGGTCATCTTCGTGGCCAGCGTGATGCCCGACAGCAGCCACGAAAAAGCACCGGTGGCGCTCGGCGAGCGCTTCCGCTGTTCGCTCATGAGATGCTGTTGGACGGTGATGATTTCCGGCCGACTCAGGTCGATCTTGACGTTTGTCATGGATGATGCTCGGTGCTGGCATGCACAAATTCCCCGGCGGTTGCCGGGGTCCTTGCAGCACACGTAATTCCCCGTGCCGTCCAACCGACGGTCGTACATCGGCCGTGTTTCGCAGGTTCCACTTAGTGCCTTTCCCAAAACCGTCCGGAGAAGGGGACAGGCACCCTTTGCCTCGCGGACTCGGCAAAGTGAGCCAGTCCCCGACGGTTTTTGGATAAGCTCTTAGGCGACGGTGACCGCGGGCTCCAGAAAAACATCTTGAATGGCGTGCAGCAGCTTCACGCCCTCAGCCTGCGGTCGCTGAAACGCTTTGCGGCCGCTGATCAAGCCCATTCCGCCGGCCCGCTTGTTGATGACGGCCGTTCGCACGGCTTGGGCCAGATCGCCGGCGCCGCTCGAGGCCCCACCCGAATTGATCAAACCCGAGCGACCCATGTAACAGTTGGCGACCTGGTATCGGCAGAGGTCGATGGGGTGGTCGCTGGTCAGCCGATCGTACACGAGCGGCGACGTCTTTCCGAACTTCAAGGCCGTGTAGCCGCCGTTATTTTCCGGCTGCTTTTGCTTGATTATATCGGCCTGCAGCGTGACTCCCAGATGGTTGGCCTGCCCCGTCAGGTCGGCCGCGACGTGGTAATCCCGATCGGCCTTGAATTTCTCATTGCGGAGGTAGCACCACAGAATCGTCGCCATCCCCAGTTCGTGCGCTCGCTCGAACGCCTGGGCGACTTCGACGATTTGTCGGTCCGACTCGGCCGAACCGAAGTAAATGGTCGCGCCGACCGCTGCGGCCCCCATCTCGTAGGCCCGCTCGACCTGCCCGAACATGATTTGGTCGTACTTGTTCGGGTACGTCAGCAGCTCGTTGTGATTGATCTTGACGATGAAGGGGATCTTGTGCGCGTATTTGCGGGCCACGGCGCCGAGCACGCCGAACGTTGAAGCCACGGCGTTGCATCCACCTTCGATCGCCAGCTTGACGATGTTCTCGGGATCGAAATACGCCGGATTGGGTGCGAAGGAAGCCCCCGCCGAATGCTCGATTCCCTGGTCGACGGGCAAGATGGAAACGTAGCCCGTGTGCTTGAGCCGCCCATGACTGAACAAACGCTGCAGGTTGACCAAAACCCGCGGACTCCGATCGCTGATCGAGAAGATCTGGTCGACAAAATCCGGCACAGGCAGATGCAGCGACTCTTTGGGGATGCCTTCGCATTTGTGGTTGAGCAGCGAGTCCGCCTCTTGGCCCAGCAAGTCCGCGATTGCTTTGAGCATCACTCGTTCTCCTTGGAGATCGCGCCGTTCCGTTAGATATCTTGGGGCGCCGTTTAGGCGGTTGTTTCGGAGACGACTAAGGGGCCCGCCGCGGCGATTTCGGCGCTGGCGGCATCGGCGTACTGGACGAAATTCTTGTGGAACAGCCCTGCGAGCTGCTTGGCCGCCGCGTCATAAGCCGCCTCGTCGACCCACGTTTGCCGCGGTATCAGGATCTCGTCGGGACAACCGGGACAGGTCGTCGGCACCGCCAGGCCGAAGACGGGATCGGCGACGGTATCGACGGTGTCCAATCGGCCGGCGTGAATCGCATCGACGATGGCCCGCGTGTAGATCAGACGCATTCGTTCGCCGTTGCCGTACGAGCCGCCGGACCAACCGGTATTGATCAGCCAGGCTTGCGAGCGATGCGCGCGGATTTTCTCGGCGAGCATTTCGGCATATTTCGTCGGATGCCAGACGAGAAACGCGGCTCCAAAGCACGCCGAAAAGGTGGCTTGCGGCTCCGTGATTCCAACCTCGGTTCCCGCCACCTTCGCCGTATACCCACTGATAAAGTGGTACATCGCCTGTTCGGGCGTCAGCTTGCTGGCGGGCGGCAAGACGCCAAACGCGTCGCACGTCAACAGAATGATGTTTTTGGGATGGCGGCCGACACAGGGGATCTTGGCGTTGGCGATGTGTTCGATCGGATACGACGCGCGAGTGTTTTCCGTAAGCGCCGCACTCGAGTAGTCCACGACTCGGGTATCGGGGTCTTGTACGGTGTTTTCGAGGATGGCGCCGAAGCGGACGGCGGAATAAATCTCGGGCTCCTTTTCGCGCGACAGATCGATGCACTTGGCGTAGCACCCGCCTTCGATGTTGAATATCCCGTCGTTCGACCAACAGTGCTCATCGTCGCCGATCAACCGACGCCGCGGATCGGCCGACAAGGTCGTCTTCCCGGTGCCCGAAAGGCCGAAGAAGAGCGAAACGTCGCCCGCTTGCCCTTCATTGGCCGAGCAATGCATCGACAGCACGCCTTGCTTCGGCATCAGGTAGTGCATGATGGTGAACACGCCCTTTTTCATCTCGCCGGCGTACTGCGTACCCAGAATCACGAATTCGCCCGCCTCGAAATCCAAACTCACGCTTGTCTCGGACGACACGTTTGCAATCTGCGGGTCCGCGGGAAAGCGTCCCGCATTAAAGATCACGAAATCGGGCTCGCCGAAGACGGCCAATTCGTCCGGTGTGGGGCGAATCAGCATGTTGTGCATGAACAACGCATGGTAGGGCCGCGAGCAGATGACGCGCACCTTGATTCGGTACTTAGGGTCCCAGCCGGCAAATCCATCCACGACATACAGCCGATGACTGGCATTGAGATAGTCCAGCGCGCGACGGTGGTTGATCCGGAAAGACTTGGGGGAAATCGGCAGATTCACGGTCCCCCACCAGATATCGTCCCGGCTGTCCGCATGCTCGACGATTCTCTTGTCCTTGGGGCTGCGCCCGGTCTTCGCGCCCGAAGTCGTGGCGATCGCTCCCGAGGACGTGATCAACGCGCCGTCGAAAGCCACGGCGTCCTCGTAGAGACGCGCCGGAGCGGGATTGCGCAGCACGTCCTTGACCTTGATCCCGTAGTCCAGCAAATCCATCTTGTGATTCATGAGCACCAACCCGTTATCTGTCTGGAGTGACTCGCCTGCTGAATCGGCCTCTGTTTCTGTTGTCGAGGTGGCGTGTCAGGCTTGTGCGCCCTGCATCGGGCCGCGCGAAGCTTCCGCGGAGCCGCTTTCGGCGGCCGAGCCGCAGTCTCGCCCTTGGGTTGCCCAACTGCAAGGCACATGGCAGCAGGCGCTGCACAAGAACTTACCATCTTCTCCGGCCGAATTCCCCCTGCCACCGACGGCCACGGTGGAATCAATTTTTGACGTGCATGAAGGACTGCAAGCCAGCGACCAGAACGGGTCGGACGTGCGAGTTGAAAAAACTGTCGTAATGACCCGCGACGATGCGGCCATTCCTCGAGATCAAGCGTCCTGGCTTTCGAGTTTGGCGTGACTTTCCTCGTCGGCTGGTTGCGTCCGTTGCGGTGGGCTCCAAGTTAACAGAACGGCCAGGATGCCGGTTACAAAGATCCCGTCGTACGTGCCTGCTCCACCGATCGAGACCACTGGCGCGCCCAATCCCGAGACCGCGCCGAGATTCATCAAGTCAGCTCCGATCAAGGTTCCCATGCAACCGGCCACATACGCCAACGGCGCGGCGGAGCGCCAATTCAACAGCAACCCCACCGCTGCCGCGATCAATGGGGGAAGCAGCGTCGGCGTAGCGATGCCGACTCCGGGGACTGTGTAAGCAATCTGGTGGACTGCCAGTGCGACGATGGCGATGCCGATCGCTCCGCGCACGAACAACCCATGTTTGACGACCAGGTAAATCGACAGCAGCGTCGGCACGACGGCCCCGCCCACATTAACCGCGATCATCGTTCCCGGCCACGTTCGCACCAGCGGAACGACATAGTCGACGCCGGCAAATCGCACGATCCGGTTTTCAACCATTTGTTCTTCGGGCAATTGCGCGAGGGGGATATTCACCGCGCCGCCCAAAAGCGATGCCAGCAGCACGAGAATCACATAGCGGGGATGCAAACCCAGCTTTTCGTAGACGTACGCCAGGATTCCCAACTGCAGCAGCGCCACCAGCACCGCCGCCAGCAGCAACAGAACCAACATGTAGGGGAGCGTTAGCGGAAAATAGTGCAGGTGTGTGGGCTGCATGATTGTTCCAGCCGGACTTTACTCGACCTCGTACCCGTGCGGCTCCTCGGCACCTCGATTCACGACGCGCTCCCAGTGATTGATGAACGACTCGCCATGGGCGCTCTCGAGCCGCTGTCGTTCGTCGCGCACCCTGGCCAGCACTTGCGGCCACCACACGGTATCCAGAAACTCGATGCGCCGAGCGCGTTCGTCGGCCGAGATTCCCTTTGCATCCGGGTCCATCCCGGCGAGGTCAAATCGCATCTTCCGCCAGCAATCTCCGTGGACGGGCACGTGGCCGGCCAAGTCGCGCGGAAAACCCTTCGCGTACTCGCCGAGTTCTGATTCGTGAATCATGGTAATGTCCCTAGTGAAATAGGGGCGGCGCTCACCAACCCAAGCAACAAGGAGCAAAATCTGTGCCACGGATCAGAATGGCACCGTCATCAGCACGAATGGAAATCCAAGCTTGGTTGATTGGCTAGCGCCCAAACAAGCGCTCGAACGAGGACCGTACTTTCGCGCCGTCGGTCGCTAGCGTTTCTCCTCGTCCTGGGGCGGTTCGAATCGGTTGGTGGTCCGGTGCTCGATCAATCGTCGAGCCCGATCGAGGTCCCAGGCCCGCACCAGCAGCTTGATGTCAAACAGTTCGGTGAAGCCGCTTTGGGATGCTCCGTCCAATTCGCAGGCAATACCGGCGTCGTGCAGTTGGTTGCGGAGGATTTCAGCCTCGTACACGTCGTTGGTCACGTACGCGACGACAACTTCGTTGGAATCGTCTTGCATGATGGTCACCTCGGCATCGGCCCGCAAGCAACTTTCGCGGTTCGGCGATGGGATGGGCTCGGCGGCTCGCCTGGTCGCTCATCGCGCTGAAAGGTGCCCTTGCTAGTCGTGCGACGGTTCTTCCCGGGCGGCACTTCACTGTTCCGCGTGGAGTTGTTCAAAAGTCTTCTCGAATCGATCGGCCAGCTCCGCGACCTGGCGATCGTACGCATCGCGGTCGGCCCAGGTCGAGCGCGGATCGAGAATCTCGGGCGACACGCCAGGGCACTGCTGCAAGGCGCTCAGTCGAAGGCGCGGCATGTGCCGAGTCGCCTGATCGACCAGTTGTCCGCCCAACGCCGCCGCCACCATGGCCCGCGTTTGCGGCAGCGGCATGCGATGACCGACGCCGTAGCGGCCGCCGGTCAGACCGGTGTTGACCAGCCAGCAGTGAACCTTGTGCCGCCCGATCTTGGTCGCCAACAAATCGGCGTAAACGCGGGGCGGCAGCGGCATGAACGGGGCGCCGAAACAGGGGCTGAACGTGGCTTGCGGCTCCTCGACGCCCGCTTCCGTCCCCGCCACTTTCGACGTGTAGCCGCAGAGAAAATGGAACCGCGCTTCGTCGGCCGTCAGTCGCGCAATAGGAGGCAAGACGCCGAACGCGTCGTACGTAAGGAACACAATGTTCTTGGGATGCCCCGCCGTGCCCGAGGGGTCGGCGTGCGGTATGTGCGTAATCGGGTAGGCGGCGCGGGTGTTTTCGGTGAGCGTGGCGTCGTTCAGGTCGAGCCGCCGCGTTCGCGGGTCGATGGCCACGTTTTCCAGAACGGTTCCGAATCGGCGCGTGGTTTCGTAAATCTCCGGCTCGGTTTCGGCCGCGAGACCGATCACCTTGGCGTAGCAGCCCCCTTCGAAGTTGAACACGCCGTCGTCGCTCCAGCCGTGTTCGTCGTCGCCGATCAGCGTGCGGTCCGACGCCGTCGACAGCGTGGTCTTACCGGTTCCCGAAAGGCCGAAGAAAACGGCCACGTCGTTCTTGTCCCGCCCATAGTTGACCGACGAGTGCATTGGCAGCACCTGCTCGTGGGGCAGCAGGTAGTTCATCACGGTAAAGATCGACTTCTTGATTTCGCCGGCGTAGGCGGTGCCGCCGATCAGCACCAGCCGCCGGCCGAAGTGCAGAATGATGAACGCACCGGAATTCGTGCCATCGAGCTCGGGCGACGCCTGGAAGCGAGGCGTGTTGATCACCGTGAACTTCGGCTGGAAGTCCCGCAGCCGGGCTTCGTCCAGCTCGCGCATGAACATGTTGCGGGCGAACAGGTTGTGCCAGGCCGTTTCTGTAATCACGCGAATGGGAATGCGGTACTGGGGATTTGCGCCCGCGTAGCAATCCTCGACGAACAGGTCCTTATCCTGCAGATACGCGAGCTGCCGGGCAAAGAGTCGTTCAAACCGCTGGGGATCGAACGGCCGGTTGACATTACCCCACCAGATTTGCTTTTCGCTCCCCGGCTCGCCGACGATGAACTTGTCGTGGGGAGACCGGCCCGTGTGCTGCCCCGTGCGAACCACGATCGGGCCCAGATGAGCGACCGTTCCTTCGCGCCTTCGCACGATCGCTTCATACACGGCGGGTGTCGGCAGGTTTCGGTAGACTTCGCCGACGTTTTCAATTCCGTGCATTCGCAGGTCCATGTTCGCACCTCACTGGCTCTTGACGCCCAATACGATTTCGACCGGCACCCACATGTGCCGGGTCGCCGGGTCCTTGACCTCGAAACCAGCAGCCTGCAAACCGCGGGCCACATAGATCGGGCGGCAGTCGAGCAAATTGGGAAAATGGCGGTGCGTCCACTCGAACGCCTTGAGCGCGATGCCCGGTTTGCCCACCTTCGACACGGCAATGACAACGATGCGGCCGTGCGGTTTTAGCACACGCGCGCACTCGGCGAGCACCTTGGAGATTTCCGGCGTATCGAACAGTTCGAGCACGAAGCTCATGAAGACGCCGTCCATGCTGGCGTCTTCGTACGGTAGATCCGTCGCATCGCCGCACCGCAGCTCGACGCGGTCGGCGACGCCTTTGTCCTCGACGAGCTTTTGGGCGAGGACACGCATTTTCTCGGACAGATCGATGCCGAAAACGCGCCCGCCGCCGCCCACCGCCTTGGCCAGCTCCACCAGGCAGTGTCCCGTGCCGAAGCCAATTTCGAGAATCCGCTCGCCGGGCGCGGCGGCGAGCTTTTGCAAACCCTCCTCCCGCATAGGCTGCTCGCTGCGCTCGGCCAACAGATCGTAGACGTGAGCGATCTTGTCGTAGAAGGCTTTTGTTTCCTCCCGCGTTTGCAGCACTCGCAACACGCCGGGCTCTGACTCGGCGGTTTTCGATTCGGGATGGTTCATTGCGGAAGGCCTCCTTCTCCTTGCGGATTGGCGCGCGCTCGCGAATGGCGGCGGGCAAGCCGACGCCGAGCGGCAAGTCGTCCGCCATCGGGAACCGCAGTATAGCCCGGTCACCGACAGCCGGCCCGCCTGCCTAGAATTGGTACGAAACGCCGCGGGGGAGCGTTCTTGGCACGGAATTCCCGCGAGCCTGGCAGCGACCGACCTCTCCTACGTCGGTGTCTTGCTTCATCAAGGGAACGTCCGGTGGACCCGCAAGACCACCTCAGCCGCTTTACGACCCTGTGGACGATGGTCGGTTCGGCCACAACGGCGATGATCCCGAAGCCGCGCGGCTTTCCGACGATCGGAAAGACGGCCGCGCAAAACGGCTCGACCCGCCGTCGCTTTCCTATTGCCGATCGGCGCCTGAAAAGCGGTAATCCCGAGTCGGCAGATCACACGTCACTGCGGATGGCGGATTCGGCGCCAACGCTCGGAATCGTAGTCGATTCGGCGGGTGTGATGGACACGGCCCACCAAGCGGGGCGCCGGCAATCCCAGCGGCGGAAACGGAGGGTCCGGGGCCACCCATTGCCCATATCGCGGTCACGATTCTGCCTAACAAGCGGGCAAATGGGTACTTCGACCGCTTTCCGGGTGTGGCCGGAAAAAAACCGCAAGCCGATTGATTTCAGCCAATTAAGCGCTATAAATCAGGCTCGCAAACTGCGAGTGGCCCCCGCCTTGCAAGCACATGCCCGTTTCGGTCACGGCAACGAAGGGCGGCCACCCGTTGCGGAGCGGCAAGGCCCGTCGTCGCAGCCTGCGGATGACCGGCCATCCGCCCCCAAACCGCTAGCCGAACGGCTCTTGGGAGCCATTTCGATCGGAATCCTTCTGGCAGAACGTTTATCGCGGAAAGAAAGGGAGACGAACGTGAAACCCAAAGAGGTACTGGCTCTGTGTCGGGAGAAAGACGTCAAAAGCGTCGATCTGCGGTTCATGGACTTTCCGGGGCTGTGGCAGCACTTCACCATCCCCGTGAACAAGCTCGAAGAAGATGTGTTCGAAGACGGCCTGGGCTTCGATGGGTCGAGCATCCGAGGCTGGCAGGCCATCAACGAGAGCGACATGCTCGTGGTGCCGCAGGCGGACACCGCGTTCCTGGATCCCTTCACCGCCATCCCCACGCTGGTGATGATCTGCAACATTCAGGACCCCATTACCCGCGAGGACTACAGCCGCGACCCCCGCAACGTGGCCCGCAAGGCGGTGAACTACCTGAAGAGCACCGGCATCGCCGACACGGCGTTCATGGGGCCGGAGGCCGAGTTCTTCATCTTCGACGACGTGCGATTCGACCAGCGGCCCAACGAGGGCTATTAC
>CAYQAJ010000155.1:0-11043 GCA_964415245.1 uncultured Pirellulaceae bacterium
CGACTGGCTGGCCAGCCGGTTCATCGAGAGCGGCTGGTCGATCAAACAGATGCACCGGCTGATCATGGCGAGCAGGGCCTATCAGCAGTCGAGCGAGTACGATGCCGCCTCGGCCGAGCGCGATCCCGAAGCGCGGCTGCTGTGGCGCTTCAACCGGCGGCGGCTGAGTGCCGAGGAGACTCGCGACGCCATGTTGCTGGTGAGCGGCGACTTGGACCCCACGATGGGCGGCCCGCACCCATTCCCGCCGGTCGAATCGTGGGGCTTCACCCAGCACGCGCCGTTCTACGCGGTCTACCCGACCAATCGGCGAAGCGTGTACCTGATGCAGCAGCGCATCAAGCGGCATCCGTTCTTGTCGCTGTTCGACGGCGCCGACCCCAACGTCAGCACCGCCCGCCGCGAACCGACCACCGTGCCCACGCAGGCGCTCTACTTGATGAACAGCGAGTTCGTGCACGACCGGGCACACAGCCTGGCGAAGCGGCTGCTGGCCGAATCGCCGGACGAAGCGACCCGCATCAATCGCATCTATCAGATTACTTTGGGACGCCCGCCCAGCGATGAGGAGCGCAGCGAAGCATCGGCGTTCCTGGTCAAGTACAGCGCCGCGCTCGCCGACGACGGCGTGGCCGAAGACGCCCGCGAATTGGCCGCCTGGAGTGCGCTGGCCCGAACCATGCTGGTACGTAACGAGTTTCTGTTTGTCGATTGAGAGGTTCAAAAACCGTCGGGGACTGGCTCATTTTGTGCAGTCCGCGGAGCAAAATGTGCCTGTCCCCTTCTCCGGACGGTTCCCGAAAAGGCAAGAGGTAACGACGATGAACACTCCCCTCACCCGTCGCGAAATGCTCGCCCGAGCCGCTGGCGGTTTCGGTGCGATTGCCCTGAGCGGGTTGCTGGCCGACGAGCTTCGTGCCGAATCGGTTCCCACTGAGGACGATCCGCTGGCGCCGAAACAGCCTCACCATGCGCCGAAAGCCAAACGGGTCATCTTTCTCTACATGACCGGCGGCGTTTCGCACGTCGATACGTTCGACCCCAAGCCGCAGCTCATGGCCAACCACGGCAAAGAGATCACCGTCGACAACTGGCAAGGCAAGATCGGCGAGTTCAAGCGGTATCTCAAAAAGCCCAACTGGGAGTTCCGGCCGGGCGGGCACAGCGGCACCGAGGTCAGCGATCTCTTTCCGCACATTCGCGGCGTGGTCGACGACCTGTGCGTGATTCGGTCGATGGAGACCAACCACACCAACCACTACGAAAGCACGCTCGGCATGCACTGCGGCTCGTGGACCTTCGCCCGGCCCAGCATGGGAGCCTGGGTCAGCTACGGCCTGGGAACCTTCAATCGCAACTTGCCGTCGTTCGTCGTCATCGCGCCGCATGCGCCCTACGCGGGGGCCCAGACGTGGGGCAGCGATTTCCTGCCCGGCTGCCACCAGGGAACGCAGGTCATTCCCGGCGACGACCCGGTGCCCAACGTCAAGCCGCGCGTGGCCAACACCCGGCTGCAGGAGATGGAATTGAGTCTGCTGGCCGACTCCAACCGCCGGCACCTGGCCGAGCGCTCGGTAGATCGCGCGCTCGAAGCGCGGATTCGCTCGTTCGAGACGGCCTTCGGCATGCAGCGCGAGGCGCCCGAGGCGATCGACCTCTCCGGCGAAACGGCGGCCACGCTCAAGCTATACGGCCTGGAACCGGGACAGAAAACCGGCTTCGGCTGGCAGTGCCTGGTCGCGCGGCGGATGGCCGAGCGCGGCGTGCGATTCATCGAGCTGATCGACGTCGGCTCGTCGAACAACTGGGACGCCCACGCCGACATGAACGCCCACGCCCCGCTGGCTCAGAGTATCGACGGGCCGATTGCCGCGCTGATTACCGATCTCAAGCAGCGCGGATTGCTCGACGACACGCTGGTGGTGTGGACCACCGAATTCGGCCGCACGCCCTATCACGAGACTGCCGGCCACGCGGGCCGCGAGCACCACCACCAGGTGTTCTCGTCGTGGCTGGCCGGCGGCGGCATCAAGGGAGGAATCGTACACGGCTCATCCGACGAGTTCGGCATCGCCGTGGGCGAAGACCGCGTACACGTGCACGACTTCCACGCCACGATTCTGCACCTGTTGGGCATCGACCACGAGCGCCTCACTTTCCGCCACGCCGGCCGCGACTATCGCCTGACCGACGTCGAAGGCAACGTGGTGCGCGAAATCCTGGCGTGATCCGTTGGCATTGAGTCAAGGAAGCGGCGAGGGGCGTGGTGCCTCAGCGAAATGCGCTGCAAGAGTGGCCTGCGACCTGTTTCTCGTCCAAACCACTCCGTGGCTGAAGCGCAATGGCATGAACCCCGATTCGTCGAAACTTACTGCATTTCGATGGTTGCTCAGCCAGATTCTCAAGGAGGTTTTCCGAGAAGGAAACCTCTCTGCGATGGCGTCGTTTCTTCACGACCGTGACTTGGGGGACGTCGAACGGTGCCACATACTGGCTGTCGTGTTTTGGCGCGCCTTGCGCAGGCGTCGCTGGGATATCGCTAAATGCTGCATTTTGCAAGGCTACGAAGTGACACCGCATGAGCATGCAGCTTGGGGACCTATCCACGGATGCCTCTCACACCTCGGCGATCGTAGCGATGTGGTTGAATGGCTACTTAAGGAGGGAGCGGAGCTAGAGCGGCGCGGTCCGAGCAACATTACTCCGCTCATTGCGGCAATACAACTGGGCTTCACTGACATTGCGCATGTACTCGTGCAAGCAGGTGCAGATGTCAATGCGAGCACCGTTATTGATGAGGACTTGACTCCTCTCATGGCCGCAGCGCGACAAGGCGATAGGGCGGTTGTGACTCTACTGCTTTCTCACGGGGCAGACCCGACTTGTCGAGATGACCTCGGCCGCACAGCAGGGGAGTACGCTAGAGCGGCCGGTTATGACGACATTGCTTCCATGATCCAGTCGGGTATGCGTGGGACCGGCGCGAGATAGGGTGTCGGGACCTTTTGCGCCCTGGCTGCTGGCACGCCGGGATGCACTGTGCTAACTTCTCGCGCGATTGGGCAGGCGTGAAGGATGAAAACAAGGGCGCTATCCGCTTGGGGGCGGCCCCGTCTTCACGAAACCTGAACGCAATCTTCACAAAGTGGCAGTAGAACGCGCTTAGGTTGGCGGTTGAAGAGCGCCTTCTCATCGAGCAGGTTGGCGGTTTCGCTAGCTGCAGATCTGTATGCGGCAGCGGGCATCCCACATGGCATGGCCCTCCGGTGCGAGCGATTGCCTAACCGTGGGCGCGAATGACTGCGTCGGCCATCGGCCCTTGCACCAGCAGAGCAACCCGAATCTAAGGCAACCCAAAATGTTTCAGCAGAACTTCGTTTCTCGCGCGGCAGCGTGCGGCATGGCGTTAATCGTAAGTGTGGCCCTCGTCATCTTGCCGGGATGCGGCCCGTCCACGACGACCAACGGCGGTGGTGGGTCGGGCAAGACCCGCTTGAACGGCGCCGGTGCTACCTTCCCTGCCCCGTATTACAAGCGCCTGGTCGCCGAGTACGAAAAGATTCATCCGCAGGCCCAGATCGACTACCAGTCGATCGGTTCCGGCGGCGGCATCAAGGCCTTCACCGACAAGACCGCCCACTTCGGCGCGTCGGATGCACCGATGAGCGACAAGGAACTCGAACTCGCGGGCGGCAAGGACAACATCGTCGAAGTGCCCTCCTGCGCCGGCGGTGTCGTCCCTACCTACAACCTGCCGGGCATCACGGTCGATATCAAGTTCACCGGCGCGCTGTTGGCCGACATCTATCTCGGCAACGTCACGAACTGGAACGATCCGGCGATCGCCGATCTCAACCCTGACATGGAACTGCCCGAGCGGCCTATCACTCCCGTTTGGCGGACCGATGGCTCGGGCACCACGTTCATCTTCACCAACTATCTCGCCACCCAGTCGGAAGAGTTCACCTCCAACATCGGTACGGGTAAACAGGTCCAGTGGCCCACCGGCCAGGGAGGCAAGGGGAACGAAGGGGTCACGGCCGTCGTGCAGCAGACCGTCGGCGGCATCGGCTATGTTGAGCAGAGCTACGCCGACAACAACAACCTGACATATGGATCGGTACAGAACGCGGACGGCAACTTCGTGAAGGCGTCGCCCGAGAGCGTCTCCAAGGCGGGAGCCGGCGCCGTGTCGTCGATGGAAGGGCACATTCTCGCGGCGAACATCTGGAACCAGCCCGGCCCCGAGGCGTACCCCATTGCCTCGTTCACGTACTTGATCGTCTACCGCGATCTGAACAATCTGCCCGACAAGGAATCGGCCCAGGAGCTGGTCGACTTTCTCTGGTGGACCACGCACGACGGCCAGAAGTTTGCCGCCCAGCTCGACTACGCTCCGCTGGCTCCCGAGGTGCAGGCCAAGGTCGAAGAGGCGCTCAAGACGATCACGTATCAAGGCGAGTCGCTCCAGATTGGCACCGACTGAACGCAGGCCCGGCGCCTCGAACATCCCCTGCCTGCACCAGTTTCGCCGGCGGAAGTAGTAGCTGGATTCGCAAGAATTCAGCCATGTCGATCGTCGCCCGCTTATCGGAATCCTTGCCAATCCCGGCTACACTCTTCTCTTTCCACTGCAACCGGTTAGACCGATACCTATGCCCGAACCGAGCCATGCCCGTTCCGGCAAGGCGGCTGCCTCGGCGCCCGGCCGATCGACCCAGTCTCCCGTTCGTCGCCGCTTGGGAATCATCGGCGACGCGGTCATGGCGGGCATGTCGCGGTTTGGCGCCACAAGCCTCATCGCGATGCTGGTGGCGCTGTTGTGCGTGCTCACCTACACCGCCTGGCCCAGCATCACGACGTTCGGTGCGAAGTTCCTGGTCACCGGCCAGTGGCGGCCCAACGAGCTCGAACGGCCCGTGCGCGACGCCGAGGGAAGCGTAATCCGGGAGAACGGCGAGGTGGTCACCGAGACCATCCCGCCTTCGTTCGGCGCCCTGCCCGTAATCTATGGCACGGTGGTGAGCTCGATCCTCGCGCTGTTGTTCGCCGTTCCGCTCAGCTTCGGCGCTGCGCTGTTCCTGGTGCGGATGTGTCCGCGATGGCTGGCGGGGCCGGTGTCCTTCCTGGTGGAGTTTCTCGCCGCCATCCCCTCGATCGCCTATGGAATGTGGGCGCTCTTCGTCCTGACGCCGTTTTTGCAGAGTCACGTGGAGCCGGCCATCCGGACCGCAATCGGTTGGATTCCCGGCGTCGACTCCTGGCTGTTCAGCGAAACGACCACGCAAGCCGGGGAGACGGTAACCCGCACTCTGCCGCTCACCGGGCGCGATATGTTTTGCGGCGGGCTGGTGCTGGCCATCATGATCTTGCCGATCATCACCGCCGTCAGCCGCGACGTGCTCAAGTCGGTGCCCCGGGTGCAGCTCGAAGGCACGCTCGCCCTGGGTGCCAACTGGTGGCGAAGCTCGTGGGAGATGCTGTCGTACGCCCGTTCCGCGTTATTCGGCGCCGTGATGCTGGGCCTGGGACGCGCGGCCGGCGAAACCATGGCCATCACCATGGTCATCGGCAACAACAGCAAAATCAGCGCCTCGCTGTTTGCCCCGGCGCAGACCATGTCCAGCCTGTTGGCCAACGAGTTCGCCGAGGCCAGCACGAGCCTGCACCGCGCGGCGCTGACCGAAGTGGCTCTCATCCTGTTGGTGATGTCGCTGTTGTTCAGCATTGTGGCCCGATGGCTCGTTATCGGCCGCGGCAGCCGTACCGCGGCCGCGCATTGATCACGGAACGTGGGAAACGTTATCCATGAGCGCACCTCCGGCCAATCCCACCACTCCCGCCCACCGACGCGGTCCGGTCTACCGCGCCTATCTCAGGGCGAAGTCGTTCGCGATGCAGTTGCTGTGCATCTTGTGTACGGCCTCGATTCTCGCCGTGTTGGCCGTGGTGACGCTCTACCTGCTCATCAAGGGCTTTCACTATCTAAGCTGGGACATTTTCACCAAGCTGCCGATTCCGCCTGGCATGGAGGGGGCACCCGGCGGTTTGAAGAACGCCATGATCGGCACCGGCATCCTCATCGCGTTGGCCAGTGTGGTCGGCATCCCGCTGGGCGTGCTGGCGGGCGTCTACCTTTCCGAGTATTCCGAACGCTCGTGGCTGGGTCCGCCGGCCCGATTCATCGCCGACGTGCTGACCGGCGTTCCCTCGATTGTCGTCGGCATCCTGGGGTACGAGCTCGTGGTGGTTCCCATGGGGCGATTCAACGGCTACGCGGGCGCCTTCGCGCTGGCATTCATTATGATTCCCATCGTCGCCCGCACCACCGAGGAAATGCTGCGGCTCGTCCCCCACAGCTACCGCGAGGCGTCGTTGGCCCTGGGCGCCACGAAGGCCGGCACGATTCTGCGCATCGTGATGCCGGCCGCCACCGGCAGCGTCATCACCGGTGTCATGCTGGCGATTGCCCGCGTCGCCGGCGAAACCGCGCCGCTGTTGTTTACGGCGCTCGGTTCGCGGCTGCTCACGCTCGATCCTTCGCAGCCCTTCCCGTCGCTCAGCGTGCAGGTGTTCGTTTACTCGACGGGCCCCTACCAGGACGAACACAACGTCGCCTGGGCCGGCATGCTGATTCTCATCGGCCTGGTGTTCGTGCTGAACCTGGCCCTGCGGCTGGCGGTTAGGCACTTGCAGCGCCATCGGCCCACGCGCGCCTGAAGCTGCTGCGGGTGATGCGGCGATTGCTTTGACAAGCGGGTGCATCCGCTCGACAGCAATTTGGATCAGTCGCCGGCATGCACCGCACAATTCGGCCCTGCCCTGGGCCGCCATGCCCGGCGCTGCTCCGCCCTATTGCACGGCCGCTAATCGCGAAAGAGCTTCGGTGCGAACTCGCTCAGGTAATTCCGCCAGTTCAGCCAGGTGTGGCCGCCGTCGCTCTCCTTAAAAACCACGTCGAAGCCGTGCTCCTTGAGCATCTCCACCGTGCCCTCGGTCGTCGAGAGCAGGAAATCGTCCCGCCCCGTCGCGAACCACACCAGCCGCAGCTCCTTCTTCAGCTCGGCGTTGTCGAGCACCTCCTTGTGAGCGTCCTCCCACGCTGTGCTGGGGGCCGCGCCGCCGAAACCGCCCGCGATGCCGAATATGCCGGAGCTATACACGCCGACGTAGGCGTACTCGTCGAGATTGGCAAATGCAATGTTGAGCGACTGCGCCCCGCCCATCGACAGGCCGGCGATGGCGCGCTGGTGCCGCTCGTTGCTGACGCGGTAGTTCTTCTCGATGTACGGCTTGATATCGCCGGTAAAGTCCTGGTTGAACTCTTCCATCTGCCGCTCGAATGAGCCGTCGCCCCCACCGCCGAATCGGAACGGACCGGTGTGCCCGTGCGGCATGACGACGATCATCCGCCTGGCTTTCCCCCCGGCGATGAGGTTGTCCATGATGAAGCCCGCGCGGCCGACGGTGCTCCATGATGCGTCGCCATCGGTAGCGCCGTGCAGCAGGTAGAACACCGGATACTCCCCTTCCCCCTTCTCGTAGCCCGGCGGCGTGTAGACGTGCATGCGTCGGGGGCGCTTCAGCGTCTCGGAGTAGTACGTCACTTGCGCGATGGCCCCGTGCGGCACGTTTTTCACGTCGGAAATGTCAGAGCCGGGAACGTACGCCAGGCTCTCGATCGTGGTGTTGGTCTCGCTCGTCGACGTATTGCGCGTGTCGATCACCGTTACGCCGTCGACGCTAAAGTGATAGCGATACGCACCCGCGGGAACGGGCCCCACGGTAACTTCCCACACGCCGTTATCGGCCTTCGTCATTTCGACGCCGCGGCCCGCGTCGGGCACGTCGCTGCTCATGAGCCGGACCTCCTCGGCATCGGGCGCGTATACGCGAAAGGTGATGGTTCGCTCGGGCGAAACCTCGGGCGAGCTGGCTTCGGGACTCCGAGGACCGAACTGGGCACGTGCAGTTGCGGGCAGCGCCACGAGAACGATTGCGAGGCTTAATACCGCGACGTGCGAAGGAGTGCGTTTCATGGAAATCTCCTGCCAAAAGTTGTTCGAGATGAAGCCAGCGGAAAAGACAAATCGCTCAGCCGCGCCGAACCTGCGGCGACGTGTACGCACTAACGTAGCGGACCCGGCGCCTACTGGGAACCGAGGCACGGCCAAGGACATCTCCCGCTGCGGCCCAACATGCATTCCGCGCAACTCGCGGCGAGTTTTGCCGTTACGGGCCTCTACCTCTTGTCTGTCCCTCGCCTTTTCACCTCACCCCGCGCGAGATAGTGCGATTGCAGCTCCGCTTCGATATTGGCCACACATTCGCCGTGACACAGGGCCACGCTGCTGCTAGTATTCGCCCGCGCTTCGCGGCGCCGCCGGACCGGGGCGCCTGTGCCAAGACGATCCTTTCGCGACGCAGCAGTCGCGCATCTCTCACAGCCCGACTCACAACCGTAACGCAATCCATCGACGGAGACGTTCATGCAAACGATGCTGGCCGAGCTTTCACGTTATGCCCAACTGTTTGGTTCGATCCTGGCGATCCTGGTCGTCGCGCTGCTGACCTATCTGCTCGTCGCCCGCGGCACGAAGTCGCTCGTCCATCGCCGCCACTTGCCCGAGCGGCTGGCGACGTCCATCCGCCGCATCGGCCTGTGGGTCATCCTGATTGCAACGGGCCTGCTGCTGTTGCAAGTGATGGGCATCCTGCACAGCGTGATCGCGGCGGTGACCGGCGTATTCGCACTGTTGGCTATCGGCTTTGTCGCGGTGTGGAGCGTGCTCAGCAATACGCTCTGCTCGCTGATTCTGATGATCATTCGCCCCTACCGCGTCGGCGATACGCTGTCGCTCCCGCCCGACAACCTGCGTGGCAAGGTGGTGAACTTCAACCTCATCTTCACCACGCTCGAAACCGAGGACGGGCTGCTCTTGCAGATTCCCAACAACATCTTCTTTCAGCGTCCCGTGCTGCGGAAAGTCGGCAAGTGGCAGATTCGCCTGGCCGACCAGTTGTACGAAGCCAAAAACGCCACCGGCACCCCCAAGCCCGCCGAAGCCGAGACGGTCGAAAGACGCAGCGCCGCGTAAAGTAGGTCCCGCCTGCCGGGCGGGACCTTGATCCCGTAGGTCCCGCCTGCCGGGCGGGACCTTGCCGGAACGCCACCGTCTTCACGCAGCTACAACCCGGCTCGGCCCTTCGCGCAGCACCGCCGCAAGTTGTTGAAAAGTGAGGCGTTACGAACCGCCGCCGCAACTTTCAACAAGATTCTCGCTTTTCCCGCGAACACTTTTCCATGGGCGAGCGTCTAATAACAGAGGACGACGGCGATCGATGTCCTCGCTTTACCACACAGGACAACCCGTTTCACAGGTTTTTCCGATCATGTCGCGCTTACGGCTGAAGTCACAATTCGACCAGCCCAGTACGGGATGCTTCGCCCAATCGGCGAATTGTCTCGCCGCGCTATCCGTGCGCCTCCCACGCCGGCACCAGGTATCCGGCATATCGAGAGCAAACGGTCGGCAAGGCGAACGGTTTCCGTATCCCCTGCGCGCGTGACATCGGCCTAATCAGCTTGCGAGCTCAACAGAGCCCGGTGTCGCGACCAGCACACCGGGCTTTTTTCATCGATCGTCGGATCTTGTTCGATGCGGGTCGGTAGCTGAGACGGTATAGCGCCTGGGTGAAGACCAGGAGACGAGGATTCGAGCACCTCCCGACCCACTTTCGTACACACAGTGCGCGCAGGTTGTGGCATGGTCTCCCGACCATAGGTATCTACACATTTCGCGTCCACAGGACAGCGCACGTGCAAGCAAGTGATTGCTAGCCGAGGAAACTCCGCAAACCGAGCGGATTCAATTGGATCGCCGGCAATGCATGCACCGTCGCGCAACGTGTGTTTTTCCCGAGGGCTTTGAGTTGTGTAGATACGTATGGTCTCCCGACCGTGCCACGAAGCCGACCGAAGGTCTCACGCACCTGTGCCGGGTCGGGAGACCCGCGCACAACGAAACACGGCTCGTTCGTCTATCGGTTCAGGATACTGCCCTTTCAAGGCGGAGAGACGGGTTCGATTCCCGTACGAGCTGCTGACGACTGTCGGTCGCTGACGCAAACACGGGATGTAGGGGAGCGGCACCCCACGTGCTTCGGGAGCACGGGAACGTCGGTTCGAGTCCGGCCATCCCGACTGTCCGGTGGTGCGGGCGGAAGCATGGCGATCTGATACGTCGGCGGCGGTGGTTCAACTCCACCCCGGACTACTGAAAGGCAGGAGAAAACGCATGGCGCGAGAACATTGGCTCAAACGCATACGCCCGACCGATCCCAGGGTCGTGGTGTAACAGGCAGCACGGCGGACTTTTAATCCGCACGGTGTGGGTTCGATTCCCTCCGACCCTACTTGCCGCGGCGCGTAGCTCAGCGGTGAGAGCGGCGTCCTTATAAGACGCAGGTCGTGGGTTCGATTCCCTCCGCGCCGAGTGGAGATCGAGATACGGTCGGGGACTGGCTCATTTTGCGCAGTCCGCGGAGCAAATTGTGCCTGTCCCCTTCTCCGGGACGGTATTGCGATCGGAATGGACGCCAGGAGACCGTCTACGCAGCAAGAGGAAAACATGAGTATTGGGATCAAGGTGTTAGCGGCAGCATTCCCGGCTCTTAACCGGTGAGGTCAGGGTTCGAGCCCCTGTGGTCCTACTGAGAAAGGCGTGAGGCTTAAGGTATGAGGAGAGAACGCGCAGGCAAGGACTCGCTTGGCTCACCAAGCCAGTCGTTTCGAGCCACGCGCCTAAAGCCTATAGCCTAAAGCCTAAAGCCTAGCCAAAGCACTGGTCGTTCAGCGGCGAGGACACCGCCTTCGTAATGCGGCTACGTGGGTTCGAGTCCCACCCGGTGCTCTTTCGTTGGTTCTTTGACAATTCGGTAGTCTCTCGGAAGCGAGAGCCGATAGTCCGTCGGCCCGTCGCAGCGATGCGCACTGCTCTGCTCCGGCTCTCAACTCTTGGCTCTCGTCTCTCAGCTTTTCCG
>CAYQAJ010000155.1:11053-11979 GCA_964415245.1 uncultured Pirellulaceae bacterium
TGCCTTGCCATGGCGGAAGTGCGGGTTCGACTCCCGCTGGGCGCTTCGGCGGAACGTCGAGAGACAAGAGTCGAGAGTCCAGAGCCGGAAGGGCACAACGCGAACACTCTTGCCGGCGCTCGACCCTTGACTTTCGACTCTCGACTCCGTTGCGGTGGGTCCCGTGCTGGTACGGGTAAGCGGCTGTTAACCGCTCTGACGCAGGTTCGATCCCTGCCACCGCAGCCTTGATAAACGGAAGGGCAAGCCGATTGGCGACGGCACCCCGCTCGAACCGGGACGAGCTTTACCGCCTTGAGGGTTCGACTCCCTCTCCTTCCGCTGACACGTGCTCTTGGCCGAGCGGCAGAGGCTCCAGGCTTCCAACCTGGCGAGGCGGGTTCGATTCCCGCAGAGCACTCTTTCATTGCGTTGTTAGCTCAGCGGCCGAGCAGGTGCCTGTTAAGTACGAGCGCGCGAGTTCGATTCCCGCCCGTCGCTCTGAGAACGATGCGGGGTAGTCGCTGCTGGTAGTGATGCCTGGCTTTGACCCAGGAGGCGCAGGTTCGATTCCTGCCCCCGCAGCTCGAAGCGAACCATGCATGACCATGTGTGTCGTTTGAACAACTAATGCGGGATAGTTGCTGTTGGTAGTGACGCCTGGCTCTGAACCAGGAGGCCGTTGGTTCGATTCCAACTCCCGCAGCTCAATCGACGGAAGTCATCCGGCTGGATGAGGGGCCTGTCTTGAAAACAGGTGGCGACGAAAGTCGCTTGTGAGTTCGAGTCTCACGGCTTCCGCTCTGCAAGTTGGGCTCATCGTCCAATAGGAGGACGCTGGCGTCGCAAGCCGGAGATCCCGGTGCAAGTCCGGGTGAGTCCACTGACCTCACGCTTGTCCGAAAGCCGTCGGGGACTGGTTCAGCATGAGTTGTCAGTTGTCGGTT
>CAYQAJ010000156.1:0-11920 GCA_964415245.1 uncultured Pirellulaceae bacterium
CCTCCTCGACGTGATCGATGAGAAACACCTCCACACCGTTCTCGACGACGCGACGTTCTTTCTCGATGGTCAGCTTCATCGAGGCAAACTCGCGCCCGTTGGCCAGCTTCTTGCCGTCGACCACGTCCCACACGCGGATATTCTTCGGCGCGTCATCGTAGTGCGAGGCGCCCGTGTCGGCGACGTAGAGCTTCTTATAGTCGGGCGAAAAGCACAGGCCGTTGGGCTTGAAGATGTCGTCGGCCACCTGCTGGAGCTTGCCCGACTGCACGTCGATGCGGTAGATCGCCTCTTTCTGATACGGCTGCGGCGAGCCCGTATCGGCGCGATGCCCTTCGTAGTTCAACAGCGCGCCGTAACCGGGATCGGTAAACCAGATCGCGCCGTCGTCGGGATGCACGACCGCGTCGTTGGGCGCGTTGAGCGATTTGCCGCCGAACGATTCGGCCAGCACGGTCACGCTGCCGTCGTGTTCGTAACGCACCACTTTGCGGGGTCCGTGTTGGCACGAAATCTGCCGGCCCTGGTAATCGAACGTGTTGCCGTTGCTGTTGCCGGATGGGTTGCGATACACGCTCACGTGGCCGTCTTCCTCCAGCCAGCGCATCTGCACGTCGTTGGGAATGTCGCTCCACAAGAGATACCGCCCTACGCCGTTCCAAGCCGGCCCCTCGGCCCACAGCATGTTCTCGTTGTGGTACAGCCGCAGGATGGCGGAGTTGCCGATCTTGTACTTCTTGAACCGATCGTCGAGCACCAGGATATCGGCGTCGGGATACCGCGGCGGCGCGGCGTCGGGCCCGTAATCGCGCCCCCAGGCGGCAGTCGCAAACGCGCCGGCCGCGGCTGCCGAAGCGGCTGAGAGAAACCCGCGGCGGCTGAGTGCGGGGTCCGGAGAGGAAAGTTCTGGATCAGAGCTGCGTGTCATGGAGTCACCCCTTCACGTGTGGTCGAGTCGCGATGCAGCGCGGTTTGGTTGCCGCAGGCAGGGCATGGCCGGCGGTCCGGCGGCGAAACGCCAGTCTAGTTCGCTCGCTCGGCGGCAGCAAGTTTCGGGTTGGTCAGTTGTCAGTTGTCAGTGGTCCGTTGTCCGTTGCCGATCACCGTGTCGCCGTGTCAGTTCGCGCCGGCCGCCTGCGCCTCGGGTGGGAACCAGTGGTCGACGATGCCCGCGCCAACCGAGTCGCCGTACACGTTGACGGTGGTCCGCATACGATCCAGAAACCAGTCGATGGCCAGGATCGTGCCAATGCCGGCCGTGGGAATGCCGACGGCCGTGAGCACGATGACCATCGTTACCAGCCCCGCTTCGGGAATGCCCGCCGCGCCGATCGCGGCCAACGTAGCGGTAAGAAAGATCACCAGGAGTTGCCCGGCACTCAGGTCCATCCCCAGCGACTGGGCGATGAAGATCACGGCCACCGCTTCGTACAGCGCGGTGCCGTCCATGTTCACCGTGGCCCCCAAGGGGAGCACGAAGCCGGCGCTGCGATTCGAGACCTTATTGTTCCCCTCGACGCACTCCATCGTCACGGGCAGCGTGGCCGACGAGCTGGCGGTGCTCACCGCGGTGAGCAGCGCTCGCAGCATGTGGTACGTGTACATAAGCGGGTTGCGTCGGCCGAACACGGCCAGCAGCGTGGCCAGCACGACCGCGTGCAGGCCCAATCCGATCAACACGCAGGCCACGTACCAGCCCAAACGCGCCAGCTCCTGGCCGAACTGGCTGCCGCCGCCGTTCTTGGCGATGTTGGCGGCGACGAGACCGAAAATGCCCACGGGGGCGCAGATCATCACCGCGTGTACCATCTTCATCACGGCCTCGTTGGCGGCGACGAAAAAGTCGATGACGACTTTGCCCTTGGCTCCCAGCATGGTCACGGCGGCACCGAACACCAGGGCGAATACGATCAGCGCCAGCACGTTGGTGTCGGAGGCGGCCTGAAAGATGTTGCGAGGGAACATGCCGCTGCCGGGGTCCTTCTTGCCGTCCACGTCGCGGCCGCGGACCACGTCCAACAGCGTGTCGAGGGCGGTCTGATGCTCCTTTTCGCTGATCCGCTCCTCGACGTAGGCAAACGTGTCGTCGGCCTGCTTGCCGGGTTTTACCACGACCACCAGCGTGATGCCGATTACCACGGCAATGGCGGTAGTGGTGAGGTAGTAGCCGATCGTGGCCCCTCCGAGCGGTCCCAGCTTGCGAACGTCGCCCAACGAGGTGATGCCGCAGATCATGCTGGTCACAACCAGCGGCACCACCAACAACAGCAGCACTTGCAGAAACAGCTCGCCCGCGAACGACGTGAGCTTCCACACGACATAGGCCATGTTGCTTCGGCCGGCGTCGGCGTCGGCCTGGGCCTGGTCGCGGAGCTTTTCGACTCGTTGCCGTTCGGCTTCGATCGTGGGAATGTGGCCGCGAAGGTGCTGTGCTTCGTTACGCAGTTTGTTGGCGTCAGCGGGGTCTTCGGCTTGCTCGGCCTGCTGGTCGAGAGACGCGGCAAACTGCTCTTTCTGGCCAAGCGTCGCGTCGAGCCGATCGAGCCGCCGCTGCGGTCCGCCCGAGGCCATCCACATGGCCTGGCCGTAGAAGAGCCCTAGAAGCACCCCCAGCACAATGCCCGCCAGCAAAAAGACCAGCCCCCAGGTACCGCGCCCCTTGACGGGCGAGGCGGCAGGCTGACCGGAACCGGGGGCGGCGGGCGATGCCATGGGGAGACTATATCTATTAGGTGCGCCGCGGGCGTCGACGGCGCATTGCGATTCGGCGCGTCGAATGACCGCACTCGTGCCGCCCAGCATACCGGATGGCTGCGCGGCCGACAGCCCGACGTGCCAAGCAGTTGCGCTGCCAGGGGGCTCCGGGATCCGAGCGGAATGAATTGTCGGACGCGGCCCACGACGCTACCATGAGAGCATCCGCACCGTGCGGCCCCACCCCGTGGCCCCCCTCCAACCGACGGCCTGCGAATCGCGATGCGGCATCGATCAATCTGGAATCGCCGACCTGGGACATCCGGCTGGCTGCTGTCGGCCGCTCTCGCGTTCTGCCTGGGTTCATGGGCAAGCACGGCGGCGTTGGCGGAGGGCGCGCCGGCTGAAAACGCAGCGGCGGAAAAGGCGGCCCCCGAGGCCGAATCGTTCTCGCCCCAGCAGGTCGCCTTCTTCGAGAGCAAGGTGCGGCCGATTCTGGCCGAGAACTGCCACAAGTGCCACGGTGGTGACGATCCAAAGGCCGGACTGCGGCTCGACTCTCGCGCGACCATTCTGGCCGGCGGCGAGAGCGGACCGGCCGTCATGCCGGGCAAACCCGAGAACAGCCTGTTGGTCGAGGCGATCAACTATGCATCGTTCGAGATGCCCCCCGACGGCAAACTCTCGGACGACAAGATCGCCACGCTGACCGAGTGGGTGCGAATGGGCGCCCCCTGGCCGGCGGAAACCGGCAACACGGTGCTCGTGCCGCGCACAGCGGGGCTCGAAATCACCGACGAAGACCGGCACTACTGGGCGTTTGTTCCGCCGTCGCGACCGTCGTTGCCCCGGGTGTCGTCGCCGGAGTGGGCCCGTAATCCGATCGATGCATTCGTGCTGGCCAAACTCGAAGGTCGACAACTTCATCCTGCCCCGCCGGCCGACCGGCGGGAATTGATTCGACGTGCGTACTTCGACCTGGTCGGACTGCCTCCGACGTTCGAAGAGAGGGAGGAATTTGCCGCCGACGATCGCCCGGACGCCTACGAACGGCTGCTTGATAAACTGCTCGCTTCTCCACAGTATGGCGAGCGATGGGGAAGGCACTGGCTCGACGTGGTGCGGTTTGGCCAGACCAACGGCTACGAGCGCGACGACGAGAAGCCCGAGTCGTGGCGGTATCGCGACTACGTGATCGGCGCCTTCAATCGCGACAAGCCGTACGACCGCTTCGTGATCGAGCAGCTTGCCGGCGACCAGCTCGATTCGGTCACCGATGATTCGATCACGGCGACGGCGTTCTATCGGCTCGGCGTGTGGGACGACGAACCCGACGACATGCGACAGGCCGAGTTCGACGAGCTGGACGGCATCGTGAGCACGATGGGCTCGGCATTTCTGGGGCTCACCGTCGGATGCGCCCGCTGCCACGACCACAAATTCGACCCGCTGCCGCAAACCGACTACTACCGGCTGCTGGCGTTCATTCGCAACATCGAGCTATACGGCGCGAAGAAGAGTGAAACGCACTGGGGACAAAACGATGCGGGAATCCTGGCCGACCTGCCGTCGGGAGCGGGCAAAACGCTGGCCGTAAAGGAACGGGCCGGCGAACCGCTGGTGACACACGTGCTCGTGCGGGGAAGCGCGGGCAACCCGGGCGATGAGGTCGAGCCGTGCTTTCCTCAGGTGCTGTGCGAGGTCGAGCCCACGGCCGGCGTTGCGCCCGATGAAAGCGGCACCGCCGCCCCGTCCATTCCGTCCATATCGTCCATACCGTCCACTTCCTCCACCAGCACCGGCGTCCGCCGCCTTGCCCTTGCCCGCTGGATCGCCAGTCCCGACAACCCACTCACGACGCGCGTCATGGCCAACCGGCTGTGGCAGCATCACTTCGGCCGCGGCATCGTGCCGACCCCCAGCGACTTCGGTAAGACGGGTCTGCCTCCTTCGCATCCCAAATTGCTCGATTGGCTTGCGGTGGAGCTCGCCGACGGCGATTGGCAGCTCAAGCGGATGCACCGGCTGATCATGACGAGCGCCGCGTACCGGCAGTCGTCGCGCAGCGACGACGAGGGTGCTCACGCCGCCGATCCCGATAACGCACTCCTATGGCGGCAGAACATGCGGCGGCTCGAGGCCGAAGCGATTCGCGATTCGATACTTGCAGTGTGCGGCTCGCTCTCGCTGCAAATGGGCGGCCACGGCATCTATCCGACGCTGCCCCCCGAGGTGCTGGCAAGCCAATCGCGACCGGGCAACGGGTGGCAGACTTCACCCCCTGCGCAGCAGGTTCGACGCAGCACGTACGTATTCGTGAAGCGTACGCTGGGAGTGCCGATGTTGGAGGTGCTCGACTTCGCCAGCCCCGATTCGCCGGTGGCCCAGCGCACAACGACGACCGTCGCCCCGCAGGCGCTCATCCTGCTCAACAGCCAGTTCATGCAGGAGCAGTCGCGGTTGTTGACCGAGCGACTTGTGCGCGACGGCGGAGGCGACGCGGCGCGGCACGTCGAGTTGGCGTTCCGCTTCGTGCTGTCGCGCGACCCCAGCCAGCGGGAGAGAACGATTGCGAACGATTACCTTGCCCGGCAGGTGCGACACTTCGAGCAGGAGGCAAACGGCGCCGAGGCGTCGAACGAAAGCAAGTCGGTTATCGCCGCTGACGATACCGCGCAATCAGAGATCGACACCAATTCCGACGCCTACCGCACCGCCCTGGCCGCCTACTGCCGTTTGATGTTGAACCTGAACGAGTTCGTGTATATTGACTAGGAGCCTAGCCGAGAACCGTCGGGGACTGGCTTATTTTGCGCAGTCCGCAGAGCAAAATGTGCCTGTCCCCTTCTCTCGACGGTTTTTTGGATCGGCATGCAAGCGAAGTCCGGAGGAGACAAGTACCATGACGCAGCCGCAACCCAACGGCGATTCCCAAGGCCACGCATCGCGCATATCCGGCGTCAATCCCCTCTGCACCGGCTCGCGACGGGAATTCCTGTGGCAAATGGGCGCCGGCTTTACCGGGCTTGCCCTCACGGCGATGCTGGACAAGGACGGCTTCTTTGCCCGTCACGCGTATGGTGCCGACGGCGCGCCCGATGAAGGCGCGCCCGGCGATGCATACGCCAATCCGCTGGCCGAGCGCCCGCCCCACTTCGCGCCGCGGGCCAAGCGGTGCATCTTCCTGTTCATGTACGGCGGACCTTCGTCGGTCGACACATGGGACTACAAGCCGGCGCTGCAGGAGCGCGACGGCCAGACGGTCGACATCGAAATCCGCCGCCGTTCGATTCAACAGCAGAAGCTGCTCGCCTCGCGCCGCAGCTTCGCACAGTACGGCCAATCGGGGCAGTGGTGCTGCGATGCTTTCCCGCACATCGCCCAACACATGGACGAGCTATGCGTCATCAAGAGCCTGTACGCCGACACGTTCGCCCACGGCTCGGCCATGCTGCAAATGAACAGCGGGCGGATCATCCAGGGCTATCCGTCGATTGGCTCCTGGCTCAACTACGGCCTGGGAAGCATGAACGACAACCTGCCGGGTTACGTGGTAATGCTCGATCCGCGCGGGGGGCCGATCTCCGGCGCGGCGAACTGGACCAGCGGATTCATGCCCGCCGCGTACCAGGGAACGCACTTGCGGAGCAAGGGGGACCCGGTGCTCGATCTGTCGCCCCCCTCGGGCACGACTCGGGCCATGCAGCGCGAGCAGATCGACGCGCTCAACGCTCTCAACGCCGAGCACCTCAACGATCGCCCCGGCTACTCCGAGCTGCCGGCTCGCATCGCCAGTTATGAGCTCGCGTTCCAGCTTCAGGCCACCGCGCCCGAAGCGCTCGACCTTTCGCAGGAAGACGCTCGAACGATCGAAATGTACGGCCTGAACGAGCCCAAGCCCGAAACGCACAAGCTGGCGATGGGTCCCGCGCACTTCGGCAAGCAGTGCCTCATCGCGCGGCGGCTGCTGGAGCGGGGCGTGCGATTCGTGCAGATTTACTCCGGCGGCGGACACAACCAGGAAAACTGGGACGCGCACCAAGGCATCGAAGAGAACATGACGATCCACGCCCCGGAGATCGACCGTCCCATCGCAGCGCTACTCACCGATCTGAAGCGCCGCGGCATGCTCGACGACACGCTCATCATTTGGGGTGGCGAGTTCGGCCGACAACCTGTTTCGCAGGGAGACGGCGGCCGCGACCACAACCCCAAGGGCTTCCTCTATTGGCTGGCGGGCGGCGGCGCCAAGGGCGGACACAGCCACGGCGAAACCGACGAGCTGGGTCAGGAAGCGGCCGTCGATCGCCACCACATCCGCGACCTGCACGCCACCATCCTCTATCTGATGGGACTCGACCACAAGAAGCTCACGTACTTCTACGGCGGCCTGAATCACAAGCTAACCGGCGTGCAAGAGGCGAACGTGATTCACGACATCATCGCGTGACGCGCGGCGGCCTGGAGAACAATAGGCAACGCTCAGCGGGGTGGATGCAGGTTTTCAGTGTTCCGTTTTCAGTTCGGACAGCAAAGATTCTCCGGCTGAAAACGGAACACTGAAAACTGAAAACCTTCCCTCCACTTCGATCGACGCAGCGGCGCCACCACGGTCGGCTAGAGTTCTGTCTGCTCCAGCACCTTCTCCGCTTGCCGCTTGTTGTAGTCGTGCAATTTCTTGCGCAGCTCGGGTATGCTCCCGGCGAGAATGCGAACCGCAAGCAGCCCCGCGTTCTTCGCGCCCGATTCGCCGATGGCCAGCGTTCCCACGGGTACTCCGCCGGGGGAGATAAACGGGACAGGTCTAATTTCCCGCTCACTCGATGGCGTCGACTGCCACGGGAACCGTCGGAAATTAGACCTGTCCCGTTTATCCCCCCCGTTTATCCCCCGCCGTCAAGCGCCGTTGAGGGCTTTTCCTCGTCCGATTGGTGCTGGTATTATGCGCCATTCCCGGTTTGATTTCTCCGTCGATTCCACAAGACAAATGCTTGGCTTTGCAAATCAGCGAAGTCAAAGTGGATTGCCGTGAGTGACATATGCTTTGGCCTTGCTGCACCACTTGGCAATCGACGTGTCGGCCAAAGGGGATCGCCACGCAAGCGAGAGATCATTGCCAAGACCTCCAAGGGCAAGGGACAAGCCGGCTCCAAGGCCAAGAGGTCTTCAACGGTTTGCCGAAACTCAAAGTAACGCCAATCAATCCCTTTCTTGAAACACACAACATCTGCGCAAGAATAGCCGACTTCTTGATGAACTTCATCCATTAGCCACTCTGCATACCACTTGGAAGCCCTCGCTATCTGATGACAATTAGCAAACGCGTCGCACGTAGGATCATCGCGCACTTTGCCGTATGCGACAACGCCGCAAAGCCTTTGCAAGAGTGCGACACAAACGTCGGTTGTGCGCGTGTTTTCACTTGGAATGGCGGGGCACTTCTCTTGCCATTCGATGCTTCCGATCTTCGCGGTGCTTCCCATTTGCCGTAGGTGCTGTTCGTAAGCAATTGTGAAGTCGCGCGAATACCCTTGAATTGCTTCCAGGCTCCATGAATCGTTCGGACGAACGAAAAGTGCTTGAAATGGGCCAAGATCCTCCAACGACAATTTCGCTGGCATTGCCTTAAGTACGCCAATTATGTGCTGAGGTATGCGGACAGCAGCACAGACATCTGTCGGCATACCGGGTCTAGTAGTCTTGATGGTCTCATCAAGTACAACCGCGGTGACTCGCAAAAGCTGCCGCAGCAGAAAAGATTGGTTCGTATAACCGCCGATGATGCCAATCGAGGATAATTGGCGCGTAGGCCACTTCTCCTTCAAACACATCTCTTTCAGGAAGGGCAGCGCTCTTTCATCACCCAGACAGCCCAGCGCAAGTGCTGCGGTTTGCCGGGTCCCAGTCAGTTCGGCCAACACGTCGCGCGACTCTTGCCCGCCCACTAATCTTAGGATTGCGAAGACTCGGTTTTCAATCCGCTCATCTTGACAAGTGATTAAGTAGTGAGAGCAAATCGGCGGCAATGGACTGTTCCATTGTTTTGACGCTTGACAAACTACATTCATGAAGTTCTGTCCGTCGCGACATTCGAGCTCAGGAGGTAGGTCTTTTGCCGCACTACCGGAATAGACCCAGTCTCCTCTACTAGCCCATTCGTCGATTGCCAATAGCAAGAACTCGCGTTGAAAGTGATTGCCAGTTGCTTCGAGCGCTGCGAGGATCGGCTCTCGTTCGTTTGGAAAAGCAGGCTTGATGCACAACTTAACCAGATCGCGCAACACGCTTGGATCTTCCTTAATTGCAACCTGATACTCTTTGCGACGAATTGCAAGATAAGCTCGTCCAACTGGCGTTGCAGGTTGCCAACCGATCGTGCAGAGCACGTTTGCCGCATGTTCTGATTTGACTTCCTGCATCAGGTACCTTGATGGCAGTTCATTATCCAACTTGAGCAGTTGTGCGATCAGCTGCAACGACTGGGGCGTAGCTTGGCGTAACAAGCACGCCAAGAGCTTGACTTGATTGTGCGTGGCAAATACAGTAGGTTCGTAATGCGATAGGACTTCGGCAGCGTAGATGTGAGTGCGATCGCTAAAAAGCAACTCAACCAGGCTGTCGAGTACACAAAGATCTGGATTTCCATTTTTAATTAGCGCGTCGCATGCTACGCGGCAATGGGCGGGCCTCCCGTAATAGCCCTCGGCCAGACTGGTGACCAGCTTCTGGGACGCCTCTTCCGAGGAAAGCGCCCCGAGGAGTGGCAACACCCAAATACTGTGGTGGTAGTTAATTTCTGCGGCCAAATAACGGAAAGCACGGGCAGGCGCACATCTGGTCAATAACGTCAGACACCGTTTGCGAACAATGTCCTCGCGAGCTGTGAGCTTTCCTTTTATCGAGCGTTCAATGCGATCGTCGCCATGCCTCGTTACGACTTGCTCGATGTCCTCAAGTGAGATCACGTCTCGCAAGTACCAAGCGACGCAATTGCGGAGTCCACAGAGATAACCAAGCTTCGCTAACTGTTCGAGAATTCGTGCGCCCGCTTTTGGAGTCAGACATACTGCAAACGCAAGACGAAAACAAACGATCCGAACAATGCGAGAGATCATTCGGCTCTCCTTAACTGGCGTGAAAGCACAAGAGCGGGGCTGTGCAACTGTCCGGGCAAATATACGGGCAAGTAGGGACAGGTCTAATTGTTGCAGGGCCGAGTGGTGTCAGGAGAGGCTCTTTCTCGGTCGACCGCGGGGGCGGAGCGTCGATTCGAGGCCCAAGCGCTTGGCCGTGCGGCCGATCCAGGCGTCGTCGCCGTAGGGCTGGCCGCGGATTACGCTGCGGCGGATCGCTTCCAATTCGGCGTCCGTCTGCGGCCGGTTCACAAGCGTCGCCCAATTGCGGGGTTGCGGCAGCGGCCATCGGCTCAGCCAGCGGCGATCATCGGCCGTGCCGTGCTCCCGCCGCCACAGGCTGCTCCACCGCCAGTCCTCGGCGCGATCGACCAAGCCCGCCCGCAGCGCGTTACGCTCGACGTATCGCACGACCTGGTAAAAATGCTCGTCTGACTCAATCGGAAACGACTTGTACCGACCCTGGTACAAATGCCCGTAGCCGACGCGCCGCCGATTTTCCTGCCAGTTGCGGACGTGGGTGATGGTCAGCTTTTGCATGAAGTCGCCCAGGTCGCCGTCGCGCTCGGGCCACAGGACCAAGTGCCAATGGTTCGACATCAAGCAGTATGCACAAATGCGCATGGGCCGGGTTTGGAGCGTTTTTTCGATCGCCCGCTCGAACGCTTCAAAGTCAGCATCCTTGAGAAACAGGCGCATGCGTCCCACGCCACGGTTGAGGACGTGGAACAACATTCCACCAGGAGCGACGCGGGCAGTGCGAGGCATGCCAACAGCGTAGCAGGGCGAGCCCGAATCATCAATAATTAGACCTGTCCCGTTTATTTCAACTCCGTCTGCTCCATCACCTTCTCGGCCTGCCGCTTGTTAAAGTCGTGCAGCTTTTTGCGCAGCTCGGGCGTGCTTCCTGCGAGAATGCGCACGGCGAGCAGTGCGGCGTTCTTGGCCCCCGCTTCGCCGATGCCCAGTGTTCCCACCGGCACTCCGCCGGGCATCTGCACGGTCGACAAGAGCGAGTCGAGGCCCGATAGCGCACTCGACTGCATCGGCACACCCAGCACGGGCAGCGTGGTGAGCGAAGCCAGCACGCCCGCCAGATGGGCCGCGCCCCCCGCGCCGGCGATAATCACCTGCAGCCCACGTTCTTCGGCCGACGCGGCGTATTCGGCGGTGGGCTGAGGCGTTCGATGGGCCGACAGCACGCGGCACTCGTGCGGCACGTCGAACTCCTTGAGCACGTCCGAGGCGCGGCGCATCGTCTCCCAGTCCGACTTGCTTCCCATCAAGATTCCGACCAGCGGTTTGGGCGTTGTGGCCATCGGCGTGACGTTTCAATACGGAGTGAAAGAGAAGTGCTTCCGGGCCATCCCGAGAGCCGCCCGTGCACGCACTGGTTAAATCGGCTGCATTTGCCGCGAGCGCCGTTATGATGCCGCACTGCGAACCTGCGGACAAGGCCCCCGATTTGCTCGCGTGCTTTCGAACAATCGCCCGATTCACGCACTTGCGCCGCCCATTTTGCAAGCGGCGCGATGTGCCGTACAATCAGCGCTTGAACATCGGCGGCAGCGTCGTGATTACGCGGCAGCGCTTGGTCCGCGAAACCTCGCCGCCGTGCCGCCGCCCGTTCCCCATTCCCAACACCACGCCGCTCGCCACAACGGATTGTTCCCTCATGAGCGATCAGCGATTCGTCCACCTGCACTGCCACAGCCACTACTCGCTTCTCGACGGCGCCGCCTCGATCGACCGCCTCATCCACCGCGCCGCCTCGCACGGCATGAACGCCCTGGCGCTCACCGACCACGGCAATCTGCACGGCGCCATGGAGTTCTACCGCAAGGCCAAGGCCGCCGGCATCAACCCCGTCGTCGGCTACGAGGCGTACATCGCCCCCGGCAGCCGCTTCGAGCGCGACTCTTCGGCCGGGCGCGAAACCAGCTACCACCTCACGCTGTTGGCCCAGAACCGCACCGGCTTTCGCAACCTGGTGAAGATGGCCTCGTCGGCCAGTCTCGAAGGCTTTTACTTCAAGCCCCGCATCGACAAGGAGCTGCTGGCTGCCCACAGCGAAGGCATCATCTGTCTCAGCG
>CAYQAJ010000157.1:0-11879 GCA_964415245.1 uncultured Pirellulaceae bacterium
TGCTGGCCGTCGCCGCCTGGTGGACTCACGCCACGCTTACCCGCCAACGCGTCACTGCTCTGGTCGACCGCCTGGCCGAGGCACAAATCGCCAAGGTTCCCGACATTCTGGACGAGTTGGCGCCGTACCGCTCGCGGGCGGAGCCGCTGCTGCGGCAAGCGATCGCGGATTCGCCGCCCCAGTCGCATCAGCGGCTACATGCCGCGTTGGCCCTGGCGCGTCACGACCCGGAGCAGGTCGACTTCCTCTACGAGCGACTCCTGACGGCCAAACCCGAGGATTTCGGCGTCATTCGCCAGGAGCTGAGACGCTACCACGACCAACTCACCAACCAACTGTGGAACGAGTTGGAAACGGTCGGCGCCGACCCCGAACGGCGATTCCGCGCTGCTTGCGCCTTGGCCGAGTACGACAGCGGTAATCCGCACTGGGACGATGCCGCCTCGTTCGTGGCCGGTCAGCTCGTGGCCCGCGACTCTCTTTCCGCCCGTTATTGGACCGATGCGCTGGAGCAGGTCATGCCCAGTCTGCTCGAACCGATCGAGCAGGTGTACCGTCGAAAAGAAAGCCGACCCAACGAGCAGCGGTTGGCGGCCGAGATATTGGCGCAGTACTTCTCGCAGAAATCCGATCGTCTCGCATCTCTCCTTTTGGATGCCAGCGAGATCGAGTTTCTTTCCCTGCTGGCCGAGCTGCGCAACCACGAGCCCCGCGCCGTCGAACTTCTCGACACCGAGGCGATGCCGCGCGAACTGGCCGACGATGCCGACGCCATCCGACAAGCGAACGCTGCCGTTGCGCTTTTAATGCTCGATCGACCGGAGCGCGTGTGGCCGCTGTTTGCCGATGGTCCCGATCCGCGGGTCGCCGCGCTCATAGTTCATCGCGTCGGGCGGATGCAAGTGGCCCCCGACTTGATGGCCGAACGCCTCTTCGCCCTGAGCGAAGGGAGCGAGCGGCGCGGCCTGATCCTGGCTCTGGGCGAAATTCCCACCGATCGCTATCCGCCCGCGCTGCGACAACGACTGCTCGAATGGTTGGCGATTCGCTGGGAGTCTGACCCGGACCCGGGCATTCACGGTGCAACCGAGTACGTGCTTCACAAGTGGGAGGCCGACGACACGATTTCCGCAGCCCGCGATCGGCTCCAAGTCACTCATGCCGCCGCACTCGTCGACCCCGCCGCCGCTGGACTGCAGTGGTATGTCAACAGCCGCGCTGGCACGCTGGTCGTCGCCCAAGGACCCGTCGAATTCGAGATGGGCACGCCCGACGCGCCACCCAAAGAGCTGCCCGAAACGCGGCACACCCGCCGCATCGAACGGACTTTCGCCGTCGCCGCGCACGAGATCACCCTGGCGGACCTCGCGCCGTTTCGGGCGATGCTCGACGCCAGCGAGCAAAAAGGAATTGCCCTCGTACCGCGTAAGGAAAACCCCGAGCCGATCTACCGCGACGACAGCACGCCCCCGCGCGACGACCAAGCGGCCGATTACGTGTCCTGGTACGAGGCGGTCGCCTACTGCAATTGGCTCACGCGCCAGGAGCTGGGCGAAGAGCACGTCTGCTTCGACGAAATCTACGACAACAGCGGCAATGTGATCGACTTCCGCGTTCGCGACGACTGTCTGAGCCGCCGGGGCTACCGCCTCCCCACGGAGGCCGAATGGGAGTACATGTGCCGCGCCGGAACGTCGACAGTGCGCTACTTCGGCAACGCCGACGAGTTGCTCGACGAATACGCCTTCTACCTCAACAACGGCGAACGTCGCCCCCATCCGGTGGGACGCAAGAAACCCAACGCCCTGGGAATGTTCGACACCCTGGGCAACGTGCTCGAATGGTGCCTGGAAAAGGACACCCGCTATCCCGCCGAGCCGAATGCCTCGGTCGTGGTCGACGTCCTGTGTACACCCGGGCTGGTGAACGAAAAAGAGCTGCGGGCCATGCGGGGAGGCGCCTTTTATCACCCCGGCGACGACCAGCGAGCGGCGTACCGGCAGTCCGTTTCGCCCGGCAGCCCGTATCCCACCACGGGATTCCGTCTGGCTCGCACCATCGCGACCAGCGAATGAAACGGCGCGCGCCCCGCTCGAGCGGCGGCGCAGCGATCAATCGGCCGGCAGAAATTCTGCCAGCGGCCGCCACTTCCAATCCGGATCGCTCCGCAGCCACGCGTCGAAGGCGCGAATGCCGCGCGGCTCGTTGCCGTTGCCGTGAATGAGAATGATCCCGCCGCCTGCCACCGGATGATAAAAGGGCTCGGGCCGATCAGGGCGCACCAGCGCCATCCACGTGTTGCAGTCGATTGCGAGTAAGTCCATGCCTAGAATCTCCACGAGCCGCGGACCATCGTGGATCAAACCGGGGAACCGGTAGAACACCGTCGGCACGATGCCCCACTGTAGCATGTCCCGTTCGAGCCGCAGCGTGTCGGCCCGCAGCTCCTCGGCCGTGAAGTCGTTCATAAACCCGCCCGACTTGGGATGCGCCCAAGAGTGCAGCCCCCACGTGATTCCCACGTTCTCCTGGCGGCCCAGCTCGATGAGCGCTTGCATCTCGGTGGGGTGTTGTTCGAGCCATCGGCCGGAGACGAACAACGTCGCGTTATAAGTTTGCTCGCCCGCTTGCGCCAGCTCCGACAACGACGAAAAAAACTTCCGTTCGTACGGCCGCAGCGACCAGCACAGGTCGACCGTCACCGCCACGGACTTCTCCCCAGCCGGCCCGCGCGACGAACGCAAAGCGGCGCTGGCGTCGGACTGCTCGCGCAGCAGTCCCATCGACTTGGCCCAGGCCGTCCCCTCCAACCGCCCCGGGCGCGTGGCGTCGCGCAGCGCGTCGAGCGGCACCAGATACGATTGCAGACCGGTGGCGCAATCCGTGACGATCGCAGACGGCGTACCATCAACCACCACGTGGCGACGCACCAGCAGCGTGGTGCCCGCAGGCAGCGCTTCCGCTTTGTCGAAGTCGTGAAGCGAAGGCCGCACTTCCAGGTCGGCAGTTGTCGTCAATACCTCGTGAACCACTTCGAGCCGCTCGACACGGTGGGCGCGGTAGGGCGAATCGACCGACACCGGCTCCAATTCCACGCTCCGCTCGCCGCGAACCAGCCGCAGCGGCGGACCCGAATCGACCTTGTACTTCAACAGCGGCGCGCACTCCTCCAGCGGCGCGAAATGCCGGCCATCGATCACCAGTAGCAACCGTTCGAGAACGTGCTCCTTGCCATCCGGCGTTTGCACTCGGTCGCCGCCGTTGACGAACTGCCACCGCCGCTGCTCGGGCCCCAACACCACCGACCTTCCCGCCGCATCGAGCTCGGCGCTGCCGTCCATCAGCCGAGCCACCGTTTCGAGCGACACGTACACCGCCCCGTCGAACGAGACAGCCGCAGCGTCTTCCGGGATGGCCCGCCCCAGGAGCGATTCGGCCTGCCCATCGTCCGCCCAGGCGGCCATGCCCGTCGAAAGCGCAAGCATCGCCGTGACGCTAGCCAGCGCCGCGAAAAGAATCGATCGCGCCATGGGACTCGTACTTTTCATCGCATCGGGTGATTCTATTCGACCCCGCGTCGCATCCCGCGCGACACACCGGCGACGAGTCGGCCCCCTCGGCAGTCGCGACGGCTTTCAATGTAACACGCCTGACCGCGCAAGTACACCGAAAGCGATACGTTTCGCCGATTCGCCTGTCGCGCCGCCCACCAGCCGCGATGCGTCACGCACGCACGGGTGGCTGAGCTACCGCCGCGGTTAACAGTTCCGCCGCACGATGCGCCTGGGCGAGAAAGGTTTGATAGTCGCACGGCTGCACGTACGTCAGTCGGCGGAACACCAGCAACCGGCCCCCTTCGACCACCAGCGTCAGCAGCCGATCGCCCAGCAAGAGCTCGATCAGTGCGGGACCGATGCAAGCGGTGATCGCCGGCGCGTCATCCCCCACGACGGCGAACTGGCTTTGGAATTGCGGATGGTGTGCAAAAGGAATCGTGCCGCGGCGGCCCAACAGAAAGTTTTCGATCTTGCCCATCGTGCTGATGGGTATGATGCCGAAGTGTGGCAGGCGCTCGAAGCCGCTCGGGAACACGACCAGCGTCTGAGCACCGATTTCCGTCACGCTCCCCCACAGGTAGGCGTATTCGTAGTCCATGGCAAACATGGGCCGGCCACCCGCGCTCCCCTCCATCAGATTCAGCCCCTTCTGCGCGTGGGGATTCGCCATGAAGCTGATCGACTTTAGCAGGTCGTACTTTTCAACGTCGGCGCGCAGCGAAAACCGCAAACCGAGCGAATCAGCGAGCCCGGCCAGTTCGAGCGATCGGCGAGCACGCTTTCGCCCACCCCGCAGTAGAAGCGCCCCTGCAATACCGACCAGTGGCCACAGAAGCGCGGAGAGTCCGACCGGCGCCGAAACGGTATCGCCCCAGATTTTGAAGGCGACAAGCGAAGCCACGCAGGGCAAAATCACGCCCAGCGGAATGCACAACACAAAAAACCAGAACAGCGCGTTAAATCGCCCGTAGCGCCCCCGCGCCTGGGCCAGCGCTTCCACGTTCCGATCACTTGCGCTCACCATAGGCCAACGCGCGACTGTATTTTCGGTGCAACTCTACAATCAGGATTCCCGGCGACTGGCCGACGCGCGGCTCAATTCCGAGAGCGAATCAGGGACGACTGCGTTGGCCGCGTTGCGAATTCGTTGTGTTCGTGGTCGGGCATTGTACAATCGCACTGGGTAGGACCGGCATCCGAGGCAATGCTCCAACAAGGGAGTTATGTCGCATGATCATACTGACCGAACGCGAATCCGGTTTCAATCGGCCTAGCCGAGTACATTCGAATCGACGTGATGGCAGCCGCATCCGTCAAATGGTCCGGTCGCTGGCGTGGATGGCCATCGCCGCCGCAAACTGTTCGCTGGCGCCGCGGCTAGCGGCCGCCGACGACACTCCGAGCGAAAAGGACGAGCCCGCCTTCAAGTCGATCTTCGATGGAAAGTCGCTCGACGGATGGGAGGGGGACCCCAAGTATTGGCGCGTCAAGGACGGCGTTCTGCTCGGCGAGGTGACGCCCGACACGCTGCTGAAGCGCAACACGTTCATTATCTGGCGGGGCGGCGTGGTGGCCGACTTCGAGCTGAAACTCGAATACCGCGTGTCGGCTCAAGGGAACAGCGGCGTCGGATACCGCTGTGCGGAGATCGAAGGGCAGCCGTTTCTGCTGCGCGGCTATCAGGCCGACATCGAAGGGGGCGACAACTGGACCGGCATCAACTACGAAGAACGCGGCCGCGCTTTCCTGGCCATGCGCGGGCAGAAGACGATCGTCGAGCCGGGGCAGCGGCCTCGGCTGGTGGAACAACTCGACGATTCCGGGCGCCTGCAGAAGCTGGTCAAGAAGGAAGACTGGAACCAGTACCACCTGATCGTCCGCGGCAACCACATGCGGCACTATCTCAACGGCCACCTGATGAGCGAGGTGATCGACCTCGACACCGCCAACAAGCGCCGCGCGGGCCTATTGGGCGTGCAGGTACACGTTGGCCCGCCGATGACCATAGAGTACCGCAACATCCGGCTCGCGCATCTGGAGCCCGACGACGACGAAGCGGCCAAAATGATCGCAGCCGACAACGACAACCTCACGCTTTCACCCGACGAGATGGCGAAACTGCTCACGTTCGACAACCCCAGCGGCCTGGAACACCTGATGAAGTCGATGGCGCGGCTAATCGCGCCTGCCGCCAGTCAACCCATAAGCGACGCCGCCCGGATCACGCTCAAATGCAAGCCGAGCTACGTGCCCCACGATCTTGTCGCGGGCTCCTCCGACCGGGCGGAAGCCGACGAGGAGGCGGGAAAGCAAAGTGACCTTGTGCTCATCGACGGCGACCGCACAGTGCGCGTCCCGCTGGTGCCCGAGAAGCTGACCGAGCTCGACCCGGCGATCGCGTACGACTTCGATTTACGCTGGGCAGGCGATGCCAAGCGATACCGAATAACCCAGGTCCGCCGCGGCGACAAGGCGATTTACGGGGCGGCCGACTAAGGCAACACCGACACGCCGATCCGCGATCGTCTCTCCGCCGAGCGGTACACGCGCTGCGTCGCCTTCCGGTAATCCGACTCTTCGGCGTGGTAGATGTCGGTGAACGTCTGCGGATTCCGGTCGACTAGCGGGAACCATGAGCTCTGCACTTGCACCATGATGCGGTGTCCGGCGCGGAAGTTGTGGCACACGTCGGGCAGCTCGAAGCGGACGGGGGTGGGGCGGTTCGGTTCGAATGGCTCCGGGTGTTCCAGACTATTACGGAATTTGCCCCGCATCACGTCGCCGCGGACGAGCTGCTGGTAGCCCCCCATGCGGACCTGCGTCGGATTCGGCTCCGGGTCGGGAAAATCGTCGGGATAGACGTCGATCAGCTTCACGATCCAGTCGCTGTCCGTGCCGCTCGTCGAGACGAATAGCTCGACCTGAATCGACCCGACGATGGTCACATCCTGCTCCAACACAGGGGTTTGATAGACGAGCACGTCCGGCCGCTTCGACGCGAACCGCTGGTCGGCGATCATGTATTCGGCCGCCATTCCCGTCGCGACCTTGTCGATGTACGGCACCGGTTTCGCCGGATCGCTCACGTATTCATCGTATGGCTCGCCACCTTCGTCGCCGTCGGCCCCCTCGCCAATATCGTCTCTGTCGTCGCCTCCTGGCGCGTCGAACGACAACACTTCGCCAGCGCGGAAATATAGCGATCGCGCTTCGGCCGACTGCGGCGGCCACTTCTCGTACTTCCGCCACTGGTTGGTTCCCGTCTCAAAGACCCACGCCTCGGGGGGATTCGCAGTATCTTTGCCTTTCAGATACTTCTGGAAAAACGGAAACTCGATCTGCTCCCGGTAGAACTCCGCGGTTTTCGAGCGGAAGGGAATGTCCCCGAACGAAGCCCCGTCGCCGCCGGCCCAGCCGCCATGCCGCCAGGGGCCCATCACCAGCACGTTGAAGGTATCCGGGTTTTTGGCCTCGATCGACTTGTACGTCTCCAGCGCCCCGAACAGGTTTTCCGCGTCGAACCACCCGCCGACGGTCATCACGGCCGGCTTGACGTTTTGCAAATGGGGGCGAATGTTGCGCGTCTGCCAGAACTCGTCGTAGGTGCCGTGCTCGAGCGTTTCTTTCCAGAACGGAACCTCCCCCTTCAGATAGCGGGAGTCGAACTCCTGCAAAGTTTCGATCCGGCGGAAGAACTCGAATCCGTCCGGCGTGCCGTAGTCGAAAGTAATGCTGTAATCTTTCGTCGGTTTGGGGCGGATGCGTCCGTTGCGCGACATCCAGTTGAACATGTGGGCCATAAAGAATGCCCCGTTGTGGTGCCAGTCGTCGCCGGCGAACCAGTCGTTGACCGGCGCCTGCGGCGACGCCGCCACGATCGCCGGGTGCGAATCGATGATGCCCGCCGCCGTATAGAAGCCGGGATACGAGATGCCGGAGATTCCGACCTTGCCGTTGTTGCCCCGCACGTTCTTCACCAGCCAGTCGACGGTATCCCAGGTGTCGGTGCTCTCGTCGATGTCGGCGTCGCCGTTCTTGTTCGGACGATGCGGCCGCATCTGCACAAACTCCCCCTCCGACATCCACCGCCCGCGCACGTCCTGGTAGACGAAGATATAGCCCTCTCTGCCGAACAGCGGCGACGGCCCCAGGTTGTTCGGATAGTGATCCACGCCGTACGGCCGCACGCTGTAGGGCGTGCGATGCAGCATGATGGGATACTGCTGCGTGTCGTCCTTCGGCACGTACACGGCCGTAAACAGCCGCTTGCCGTCGCGCATCGGAATCTGATACTCGTACTTGGTGTAGTTCGCCTGGACGTATTCCAATCCCTGTGCAATGGCTCCCCGCGGAAAGCACCAGCCCAGAAGTGCGGCTGCGACGGCAATCGAAAGACGACAGTGGAAATTCATGTTGTGTTCTCCCGGGAGTCGAGCACCGATAAAGTTGGAGTCAGCTTTGCAAGCGACAATGTCGGTCGATCGAGATGCCGCCAACGGCGAACCTACCGCCGATTGTAACATCGCGCAAATGCGCCTGCAGGAAGACCGCAGATTGGGGAGAAGTGGACGGCTCGGACGTTCACATTCCCCGCACGGCATGCGGCCGGTAAGGGGTTTCGAGCGCTTTGATCTCTTCGTCCGAAAGCTTGAGATCGAGCGCCGCGATCGCCGTGTCGAGATGCGATATCTTCGTGGCGCCGATGATGGGGGCCGTCACGTCGGGCCGGGAAAGAAGCCACGCGATCGCCACTTGCGCCGGCTCGACGCCCCGCTTCTTGGCCACAATTTGCACGGCCGCCATCACTTCGGCGTCGGACGGATGGTCGTACAACTTGCGCGCGTAGTCGTCGCTCTCGGCTCGCACCGTCGATTTGGCGTCGTCGGGCGATTTGCGCGATCCGGCCAGCAGCCCGCGGGCCAGCGGCGACCAGGGGATCACCGCGATTGCCTCCTTGCGGCACAGGGGAATCATCTCGCGCTCTTCTTCCCGATACACCAGGTTGTAGTGGTTCTGCATGCTCACGAAGCGGGCCCAACCGCGCAGGTCCGACAGACCGAGCGCCTGGGCGAATTGCCACGCCGCCATCGAGCTGCCGCCGATGTAGCGAACCTTTCCCTGCCGCACCAATAGATCGAGCGCGGCGAGCGTTTCCTCGATCGGCGTCTCGCGATCGTAGCGGTGAATCTGGTACAGGTCGATGGTTTCGACGCCCAGGCGTCGCAGGCTTGCCTCGCATCCTTGCTGAATGTGCTTGCGCGATAGGCCCCGCATGTTGGGCCCGTCGACCATGGCGTTGAACACCTTGGTGGCGACGACGCACTGCCGCAGGTCGGCAAACTGGCGCAGGGCCGCCCCGGTAATCTCCTCGCTCACGCCCAGCGAATACATGTCGGCCGTGTCGAAGAAGTTGATGCCGTGCTCGACCGCGCGGCGAAAGAAGGGGAACGACGCCTCGCGATCAAGCACCCACGGCCGCCACGAAGGAGCGCCATAGCTCATGCACCCCAAACACAGCCGCGAAACGGTGACACCGGTCTTGCCGAGTTTGGTGTATTGCATAGGTAAGCTCTCAGCTCTCAGCTTTCAGCCGTCAGCAAAAGGTGGCGTACATGCCCTCGCCCTTTCCTCATTCTGCATTCTGCGTTCTGCACTCTGCATTTCTCTCAGTACAGTGCCAAAGAAAGCTTCCGCCGGTACGTGTGAACCAGCTCCGAATCCTCGGGCAGCACGAGGAAGACGTCGACCATAAGCTGCCGCGCCGCTTCTGCGGTTTCCTTCTTGTCTTTGTGGCGACTGATGATTTCCAGGCAGTTCTCCAGGGCCTGCTCGTAGCTCCCCTCCGACGCGAGAGCCCGGGCAAACGCCAATTGCAGCTCCGGATCGTCGGGCGCCGTCTGGAATGCCGCGCGGCTCGCCGCGACGTCGTTGTCCTCGAATCCTTTCAGGTCGAGCGAGGCCTTGATCTTCTGCGCCTCGGGCTCCAAAAACCCGCGCTCTTCCAGTTCGTCCAGTAACTTGCGGCACTCGTCGAATTGTTTCTGGGCCAACAGCGCCCGTGCCAATCCCACGGCGGCAGTAGAATCGTTCGGCGCATTGGCCAGGTACTCGCGGTAACCTGCGGCCGCTTTCGCCGGATCGCTCTCCTCCAGCCGGCGCAATTCCGCAAGCCGGCCCACGAGCAGGAACCGTTCGAGCCACGAATCGAGCTGGTCTGCCGGCAGCACCCCCTGAAAAAAGTCGACAACCTGCCCGTCGCTCACGCCGTAGACCGACGGGATGGCCTGCACGCTGAAACTGGCGGCCGCCCGAGGCGCCTCGTCGGTGTTGGCCTTCACCAGCGCAAACCGCCCCTCGTGCCGCTGTGCCAATTCCACCAATAGCGGCGTGAGCATGCGACACGGCTGGCACCACGCAGCCCAGAAATCGACCACCACGGGCACGGTTTTCGAGCGTTCGAACACGTCGCGGTCGAACGTCTCATCGTTGGTCTCGAATACGTGCTCGTGCGGCTCTTGGGCTTCGTTCATGCCATCAGTCTACGCAGTGGCGCGGCGTTCGCAACCGGCCGGCGCTTCCGCATTGCAGTCGTTCAGGCGGGCGGAACATCTCCTACAACCGCTTCTGACGAAACCGCGACGGCGCCGAACGCCGCGCCCATCGAGCGTTGAGACCTAATTTCGGCGGATTCCGCCGGCGCGCCATCTATACTGAACGATGCCCGTCACTTATCGCGCCGCACGACGCCCGCATCTCATCTCGTGCGCGCTGCCGACAGTCATCTCGTCGTCGCGGATATGAAACTTCCCCCCAACGTCGTGCCGCTTCCGTCGGAGTCGCGCCCGCACTCCGAGCCGTCGTGGATTGCTCGACTTCTCGTGCACCTGTGGGATAGTCGGCACGCGACGAACGGCCACGACCCCGCGTTTGACGATCATTTCACCCGCCCCATCGGCAGCGACCCCGACGTCACGGTCATCGTGTGTACTTACAACCGCGCCGACTTGCTGCGCCGCGCTCTCGCCAGCCTCGCGAAACAGCGGTGCGACGGCCGGTTCACGTATGAAGTGGTCGTGGTCGACCGCGCCTCGACCGATGAAACGGCGCTCGCTATCGCCGCCGCGGCACACGACTTTTCCGTCCCGTTGCGACGCGTGTTCGAACGTCGCAGCGGCCTGGCCCAGGCCATCAATCGCGGCATCGAGCAGGCACGCGGCCGCTGGATCGCGCTGTTGGCCGACGATCAAATCGCCGATCGCCACTGGTTGGCCACGCTGGTCGAAACGGCCCGCCACAAGCGGTGCCGTTGCGTCGGTGGCGCCGTGCGGCTCGTTCTACCAGTGGCCGAATCGCTTCGGGCCCCCATGTGCCGCGCGCTCTTGGGAGAAACGCGCAGCGGCCGAGCGCCGCGCCGCATGACGAAGCGGCACACCGAATCGGTCGGCAATCTACTCTTCGACCGCCGCATGATCGACGACGTGGGCGAGTTCGAGGAATTGCCCGACGCCAGGACCGCCCTCATCAGCTTCTTGCGACGCGCTGCGAACGCCGGTTTCGACTGCTGGTACGCGCCCGAGGCAATCGCCGGTCGCGTCGTCGCCCCCGAGCAGTTGACCGACGAATACCTACTCGAAGCCGCGCGGCGCAATGCGAGCATTGCGTCATCCGCAATGAACCAGAACGCAGTCCAACGGTTCACGCCGCTCAACGCGGTTTCCAAATTGGCCGAAACTGTCGTCTGGGCGGCTCGATGGTGCCTGGCCTGGGCACTCCGCGATGAACCCTATGCCCTCGACGCCCGCTGTCGCTTGCTGATCACTCGGCCGTTCTTTGTGATGCGACGCGCCAGCCTCGCGACGCAGCCGCTCGACGCGTCGATCCACGCAAGCGAATCGGCGCTCTCTACCCTGGCGACCGACAACGCGATGGCGATCGGCCCGCAGCTTGGCGATACTTCGCCGTAAGCGGCATCTCGCCCCTCGCAACACGCCTTGCTTGCTGCCGGCTTCTCCCGGCTTACAATGGGCTCTCTCGCCTTCGTGGGCACCGGACATCGTGTCCACACGAACCAGTTACGCGCACGAACCAACAACATCGCTCCCGCCTCCCCGCCCGAGGTCTCCCGCATGGTTTTCTGGGACTACCTGGTACTCGTGGCGTACTTCGTGCTGATGATCGGCATCGGCGTGTACAGCGCCCTCCGCGTCAAGAAGCAAGAAGACTTCTTCATGGGCGGCCGATCGTTCGGCAAGCTGTTGCAGACGTTCGCCGCGTTCGGGGCCGGCACCGGTTCCAGCGACCCCGTCAACACCGCCCGCACCA
>CAYQAJ010000158.1:0-10178 GCA_964415245.1 uncultured Pirellulaceae bacterium
CCCGACGGTTTTTGGATAAGCTTTTAAGCAGTTGGCGGTCTTCGGCAGGCATTACTTCAAGTACGCCTTCACGACGTCGATCAACTCCTTGGCGGCCTTCGCCTTCTCGGTGTTGGGTCGCCGGTCGGGGTCTACCACGTGATATCGAATGTGCCCTTCAATGATCTCGGCCATCAGGGCATTGATCGCGCCACGACAGGCGGCCACGGTCAGCAGAATCGTGGAGCAGTCGTGCTCTTGATCGAGCCCTTTCTCCACGGCATCAATCTGGCCTCGAATGCGGCGGACCCGGTTGAGCAGCTTCTTCTTGTCGCGGATCGTGTGGGCCATGGGCCTGACTCCGGTTCCTCGCGGGCATATATCATACCCCCCTATGGTATATGGCGGACCGGCGGTCCGTCCAGCTTCCCTCGGGTGCGACCCGGTAACCGCACCAAACGAGAGCGATCGCAATGCCGCTAATTCCTGCGCTTTCCGTGCTGCTCGTGACGGGCGATCCCCGCCGAAAGCGAACACTCTTGCCGTGCGGTTGGCCGCACAATCCTGCCGGACCGACTCGGGAGTTCCCAGCGGTGCTGTCCATTTTTTGACCCTTCTGGTCGAAATGCGGAAATGACGGAGCCGATCTGGCTGGCGGGCCGACTCCTTCTTCGCCCGGCTTTGCGCAACGCATTGTGAATCAGTGAGTTGCGGAAATCGTGTTCTTTCCCGCTTTGGTACGTCGATTGCGTGACTCTGAATTGCAGCGGTCCGCTCAACGCGGATGTCGTCTGACGAAAGCACGTTGATCGTGCTGGTCGGGAAACCCGCCAGCCAGCGGCACTTTGGGTGGGAGTGCAAACCGACACTGGCAATTCACCGTAACGAAAGGATAAGGCGCGTGCTGCGACGTTCGCCGGCACGCTTGGCAAGACAAAATGTCACTTGCGGGCCGGGCGGTGGCGAGTCGTGACCGCCCGCTACGCTAATTCGAAAGCTGTGTTTGGGAGAGGAGGAATTGTCATGACACGATGTAATCGTGGAGTTTCCATGTTGTTAATTTTGGTGCTGGTCGCCGCCATGGGCCTCGGTGTGGTGTACATGCTGCCGAGCACCGTCGCCAAATTGACCTATGCCGTCGAGGCGGGTAAGAGTCAGGCCGCCCAAGAGAAGCTTGCGTCGGCGGAGGATCTGTCCGCGGCATTCAAATACGTGGCCCAATCGCTGCGCCCCTCGGTGGTCAGCATCAGCTCGGTCAAGAGAATCAAGCCGGTGGCACGCAACGATCGAGGGCGGTCGACCCCCTTCGGTCAGGGCTCTCCGCTGGGCTCCGATATGCCGGAAGAGTTTCGCCGCTTCTTCGGCGACGACTTTTTCGATCGCTTTGAGTTCGATCTGCCCCAGCCGCCAAAGGGCTACGAGCAGCACGGCACTGGCTCGGGTTTCATTGTGAGTGAGGACGGGTATATCCTCACCGCCAACCACGTGGTCGATGGCGCGGACGAAGTCACGGTGCGGCTTTCGGACAATCGCGAGCTAGCGGCTAACATTGTCGGGACCGATCGCCACACTGACCTGGCCGTGCTCAAAGTCGATGCCAAGGGGCTGGTTCCTGCCCAGTTGGGCGATTCCAGCAAAATGGAAGTCGGCGATTGGGTTGTGGCCGTAGGTAGCCCGTTCGGACTCGACCAGACGGTCACCGCGGGGATCGTTAGCGCCAAGGGTCGCGCGAACGTCGGCATCAACGACTACGAAGATTTCCTTCAAACCGATGCCGCCATCAACCCCGGCAACAGCGGTGGCCCACTGGTGAACCTGCACGGCGAAGTGATCGGCGTCAATACCGCCATCGCCTCGCGCAACGGCGGGAACATGGGCGTCGGCTTCGCCATCCCCAGCAACATGGCCAAGTCGGTGATGGAGAGCCTGATCGCGCACGGACAGGTGGAGCGCGGCTGGCTCGGCGCGGCCATTCAGGACCTGAGCCCCGAGTTGGCCGCATCATTCGGGTATGAGGGCACCGAGGGTGTCCTCATTGGCGATGTTGTCGCCAATGGCCCGGCCGCCAAGGCGGGGCTGAAATCGGGCGATATCGTCGCGCAGTTCGACGGCAAGGCGGTCAAAGACGCCAACGAGCTGCGTAATGCAGTGGCCGCCACCGCATCCAACACGAACGTGCCGGTCGAAGTTTTCCGCGACGGTAAGCGTCAAGTGCTCACGGTTCACATCGGCAACTTGGACGAAGACTCGCTGGCGGCGGCTGGCAGCGAAAGCGGAAGCCGCGGCGGCGATCGCGGGAACGTCCAGTCGAACGATCTGGGCATCACAGTCCAGACGCTCACGGCCGACTTGGCCCGGCAACTCGGCTATGACGAGAGCGCCCAAGGCGCAGTCGTCACCAATGTCGAGTCAGGTAGCGCGGCTGCGTCGTTGGGTATTCAGCCGGGCGACGTAATCGTCGCCGTCGGCCATACGACGATCGACAGCGCCGCGGCGTTTAGCCGCGCGATGGAAGGCCAGGACCTGGCCAAGGGCGTCCGCATGCAAATCATGCGGGACAACGTACGCCGATTTATGTTTGTGAAGATCAGCTAAGCCCTGAACCAACGCCGGCCCGGGTGGCGGTAGGTAGAGCTAGTTGAAGAGCGGGCCGTGTGCGGTCCGGCTGGGCAAATCGCTCGCCTCCCGCCACTCGGTCTGCGATCAGGATGCTGCCAGGCGCTTGCACGGCGCACGTTTCGTGCAAGCGTCTTCAGCGCTCGATCGAGCGCGGTCCGCGCGACGCCGATGTGTTCCACAGCGGTACGCGGTCCAGCGGTCGGCTCCGGACAAACTGTCACTCTTTGATGCCGAGCACCTTTTTGATCTTGGGCCAGGCCGCGGTACGGGCGCTTTCGAAGGCATCGAGGTCGGCCTGCGCGCCGGAAGTCGTATAGTCGCTGAGCGACTGCGACTCCTTCTTGAGCAGACCGTAGATCTCGATGACGTCGTTAATGACCTGTTTGTCCTCTTCGGTAATGTTGCCGTCGCGCACCTTCTTGAGCTGCGCGATCGAGACATCGGCCAAGCCGATCGTTTCCTTCATCAGGCTGTTGACGCGGTCCGCGTCGTACACGTCGTTGGCATACGCGTCGGCCACCCCGCCGACATAGCCGTACGTTGTATAAATGTGTGCACCGGCCAGCGCCCCGATACACACGAGCCGGTCGTCTACCGTAGACTCCTCGGGCTCGGGCGTGGGAGGGGGCTCCTGGGCAACTACCGCGCCGTGTAGACCGAGCACCAGACCTACGAAAAGCCAAGCACACCATGTGGGAAATCGCCGCTCCATGTCGTAACCTCCATCGCCTAAAGGATCATCGAGCCATCGGAGGCCGGAATCATGCCCGAGCGGCGCAAATGCCGCAAGAGATACTTTTCGAGTGGACTCGAGTGGGCGGCGATAGCGTGTGCTTCGGCGGCTCCCGACGCAGCTTTTTCGGTCGGTGCTAGCTTAAGGGGGAAGCCGAGACGGCAGACCGCACCGGTTCCACGAGGCACACAGAGGCTATCCGAAAACCGTCGGGGACTGGCTCATTTTGCGTAGCGGGCGACGAGTTGGCTCGCTCTCATTGCAGAAATCGCGGAGCAAAATGTGCCTGTCCCCTTCTCCGGACGGTTTTCGGATAGCCTCTTACAGCAGACCCGCTAGAAGGCTGAGATCGGATCGGCGGCGACAATCGGCACGCGTTTCCTGGGGCCGCAGTGCAGCAGTGCATCGCAGCGGCTGCCGGGACCAAGCTGGTGCCTCAACCGGGAGGCCACTTCAGGGCCCGACCCCCCAGTAGGTGCAGGTGCAGGTGGTCGACTGATTGGCCCCCGTCGCGGCCGCAGTTGATGACAACCCGGTAACCGCCGTCGAGGTGCAACTGTTGGGCCACCGTCTGGGCAACTACGAGCAAATGTCCTGCCAATTCGCCGTCGGCCGGCTGGAGGTCGTCAAGCGAGGCGATCTCCCGTTTGGGGATGACGAGCACGTGTGTCGGCGCCTGCGGGGCGACGTCGCGAAACGCCAGGCAATGCTCGTCCTCGTACACGACGTCGGCCGGGATCTCGCCGTCGATAATCCGCTTGAAAATCGTCTTTTCGCTCATGGATTCCCTCGGGAGATGCGGAGAGGGCGCCCCAAAACGCTTGCGATTTCGCCACCCAATGCGCTTCACGCACAAGTCGTGAGTTGTCCAAACGTTAGTCGAATAACTGGTCGAGCGGGATCGCCTCCTCAGCCAACAATACGCTAACGCCGCTGGCCAGATTGTACCGAAAAGGATGATGGTACGCCCCCTCGCGCGCCGCACCTTCCTGCAATCGAACGGCCACCATCGAATCGCGACGTCGTGGGCCGACTACGGCTCCATTCTCAGGCGGCACGGCTGAATCCCGAGACCGCACGGCACCTTTGCGTGCCATCGTGCCGCGGAATCCTGCGACCCACCATTACGGGAGACGAAGCGATGCGGCAAGCGTGGCCTTTTCCAGTCGTACTGGTCTGTCTGACTTTCGGCGTGGCTTCGGCTCACGGCCAGGACGTGCGGTACTTCGACTCCGGCGGCGTCCGCTACTGCGAGTACCGCGACAAGGTTCGCGCGCCCGTGGCCGACACGGTCTGGGAAGACCGGCAGGAGACGGTCTATCGCCAGCAGCTCACCACCGAGCTGCGCGACAGCTACAGCACGGTCTACACGCCCGTCGTCGTTCCGAACTACCGCCCGGTGTGGCACGGCCGGTTCAATCCGTTCGTGCAGCCGTACATGACGTTGGAGTCGGCGCCGTACACCTATTGGTCGCCCCAGACCCACGCCACGCCCGTGCCGGTAACCTCGCAACAATGGGTGCCCGAGACGCGCACGGTGAAAGTGCCGGTTCGCACGCTGCGGTTCGTCGAGCAGGATCAGGTCCGCGTGGTGGCGGTGGGTCCCGCGCCGCAACAGGCGGTTCCGCAGCAGGCGGCCTCCTCGCCGGGACTACCGCTCGGAGGAGTCAGCCGGCTGGAGAGCGATCCGCCGCGCGTGCCCAGCGGGTTTCCGGCCAGCGGTGGTACGATCCGGCGCTGAACCCCGGTCCCACGGAGAAAGTGCCGAATGAGAATTCTCCCTCTCCCAGCGGGGGAGGGTCGGGGTGAGCGGGAGCGCTCGTAGCTGGACCTCGCAAGAGTTTAGCGAATCCACTCTGCGCGCGGCTGAATTCTTGCGAATTCAGCTACCGCTGAGGCGGTTCGGCATCATTCGGCCGCCGCAGAAGCCCTCGATCGCCGCGCACGTCGCGCCGGTTTCGTAGCGCTCCACTCTTTGGTGAGCGACTCGAACACGTCGGGCGATTCGTAGCGAATCACGTTCGTGGCCTCGGGCATAGGGCCCACCAGTCCGCGAAACACCGGCAGCCCGCGCAGCGAGAGATTGGTGCTGCAGTCGTCGATGCCGATCTGGGTGTGCATTTTCAGCAGGGGTTCGGTCGAGGGATAGTCGCGGATGCGCAACTGGCCGTCGGCCCCTTGGGTGACGACACGGAACGTGGGTGCGCTCATGAGTGGGGGGTTCCTCCCGGGATGAGGGTCGGTCGGATGCAGGACGGAGCAGCGCGGGGGGGGCGGGTGCATCGGCGCCTTCCGTCGGAATCGCCGGCACCCGTGATATCGGCGACCTAGACGGCACGGGCGCAGCCAAATCTCGCGGTCTGCTACACCAGAACGATCCGCACAAACCCGCACAACACGCGCGTGCAGCGATGGTCGCTACCAGCGCTCCCACGCGGTATGTCGGCCGAACAGGATGAATCGCTTATTCTGCCTGCCGCTTGCGCATCTTCCGCGCGACCATGCCCGCGAAGCGTAACCGGAACGACACGCCATATCATGTGTCGCGTGGCCCGCAGCGTTTTCGGTTTGCAGGGCCGAATCTCGCCGGGCGAATTGCCGGCTTGCGTTGGCGAACCACTGGCTCGGCCAGCGAACGGCTTGCCACAACAGCCGCGAAGCCATAATCATTTCGGGCATACGCGGGTGCCGGCGGGGTGTCCCTCGCCCCCGATTTCGGGCGATACTCGCACGAGGGCACGCGGTGTGGCGCTCGCCTTGGGCTCCGTCGCCGGCTGTAGTACAATTCGTACGGAGGGTAAGCGAATTGGTGAGCGGTCTGATTCGAAATCAGATGCCCCGCAAGGGGTTGCGGGTTCGAGTCCCGTGCCCTCCGCTTGGCACGATGGCGGTTGAGACAACCGCGACGGGCGCAGTCTAATTCGCGCGATTCACGTCGACTGCGCTGGCCGCCTGAGACCTTATCCAAGAACCGTTCCGGAGAAGGGGACAGGCACATTTTGCTCCGCGGACTGCGCAATATGAGCCAGTCCCCGACGGTTTTTGAGACATGGGTCGACCGCCCGACTTCTTTCGCGACTTCGGCATTCTGCCGGAAGACTTTCCGCCGCCGCCGGAAACGATTCGCGCAGGATTCTCCGCCGGGCGCGTGTTCGGACAGTATCTCGGTACGTTCGTCATGTCCGCTCTCGGAATCGCGATCGGGCTGTTGATGGCGCTGACCATCATGTTCCCCATCAACATCATCGCGTCGGCTGCGGCGCTGGGCGGGTTTGCGGCGCTCGTGTACTTCGCCACGCGGAACGATTACCTGTGGGTCGAATTGCACGGCGACAAACTGCGAGCCCGACACCTTTATACGGGGCGCATCGTGGAGCGCTCGATCGAGGAGGTCGACGAGCTGGTCACCCTGGTGTTCCGAGTGAAAACCGCGGCCACGCTCATTGCCGAGGCCTGGGTGGGTCGCGTGCGGGGAATCATGATCCGCTTTCGCGACAACCGCACGCCGCTGCAAGTGTGCCGATCGGATCCGAAGATGACCAACGCCAAGGAGCTGATCGAGGCGATCGTGTACCGCATGTCGGAAAAGGGCGAGGTCGACGCCGAAATCATCGACCTGGAAGGCAAACCGCTCGTCCGGCGGATATACTGGAGCGACGCTGGCAAAGTCAGCCGTTGAAGTGCACCGGGACAGCGATTCTGGCTTAAAAGGGGAACTTCGATGAAAAGCAACCTCATGGTATTCGCGGTCGCGTCATGCTGTGGATTGGCGGCTTGGATCAACCCCGGCGAGATCGATCGCACGTGCCGCGTTCTGGGGAGTGAGCCGGAAGCCAGTCAGCACGATGCCGCCCGGGTGCACCGCCGCGCGGCCGATTGGCAGCCCACCAGGGAAGAACGGGCCTTCGACGAAATCGGCTGGGCCAAGGATATTCGCGAGGCACTGCGGCTGGCCAAGCAGCATGGCCGCCCGGTGTTCCTGTTCACTTACGACGGGGCGAACCTCACGTGTTACCGCTGCTGAGGGGGCGCCTCGGCCATGAGAACGAGTTCGTTCTCCAACGCGAAAGTCATCGACCTCTTAAACGGCTACTTCGTTCCCGTCCACATCAGCAACGACGACTGCCGGGAAGGGGGCCCGGCACCGCCCGAAGAACGGGAGCTGCGCGACCGCATTTATCGCGCCGCGCTCGAAGCGGGCCTCGACGCCGGTACCGTGTGCGCGTATTTGGTTACGCCGGAGGGACGGCCGGTCGCCACCGCTCCGCTGAATCGGGACGTGGCCGCCGATCCCGTGAAGCTGGCCGAGCTCATGGAGCGGGTCATTCGCGAGCTCGGCGTAACCAAGGGCGAGCCGCTCGTCCGCCCACTGCCGTACAAAGGGCCGAAGCCGGTTTCGCCCGATTCGCTGATGGTGCACGTCGTCACGCGGTATCTGGAGCGCAAGGGGGAGGAGCTGGTTCCGTACGACGTTTCGGCGTCGCTGGGAACCAAACAGGCGATCGGCTGGGGCAACCTGCCGTCGGAAAGCTGGATCGAGCTAGGCAAGGACGACTGGCTCAAGCTGCTTCCGGCCGACGATATTGGTACCGACACCGCGTGGCAGCCCGACACGAAGGTGGCGGCGATGATGCTGCACCACTTTTACCCTCCGACCGAGAACACCGACCTGGCCAAGAATCGCATGGACGAGCTCGCACTTTCGGCGAAAGTCGAATCGATCGACGACGGTGTAGTGCGGGCCCGCGTGGACGGCCATCTGCGGATGAAGCATCACTTCTATCACGACGACGACAACAACTTCGTGACGACCGATGTCGTCGGCTACCTGGAGTTTGACGCCGGCAAGAAGGGGATTCGCTCGCTGGTGCTGGTCACCGATGGCGCAACCTACGGCGGCAACACCGACTTCCTGCATCCATTCGGCGCGGCAGTGCGTTCGGTTGCGCCGCCGAAGTGATGGATGTCGATCGTTTCGCCGAACCGGCCGCTCGCCGCACAGGAACCGACGTTTGTCCGACCGCCCCGCTCCAGACGACGACGCGGCCTGGGCGCACTGGCGCGACCAGTGGCGATTCCCCGACGGTGTCACGTACCTGAACCACGGCTCGTTTGGGCCGCCCCCTTTGGCGGTGCGCCAGGCGCGGCGGGCGTGGATCGAACGGCTCGATAATCAGCCGATGGACTTCTTCGTGCGGCAGTTCGAGCCGGCGTGGTTCGCGGCGCGGCAGCGGCTGGCGCAACTGGTCGGGACCGACGAGGCGAACCTGGTGCCCGTCGATAATGCCACCGCCGGAATGAACGTGGTGGCGGCCGCGTTTTCGCTCACTCCAGGCGATGAGGTAGTCCTGACCGACCACGAGTATGGCGCGGTGCGGCGCATCTGGCAACGAGCATGTGCCCGCGCACGGACGGACGAGCCGAAGATCGCGACGCTGCCGGAGCGATTCACGTCGGCCGAGCAGGTGGTCGAGGCGATTCTCTCCTCGTTCACGCCGGCTACGCGACTGTTGGTGGTGAGCCACATCACGTCGCCGACGGCGATCATCCTGCCCCTACCCGAAATCTGCCGCGCGGCCCGCGAGCGCGGGGTCGCGGTTTGCGTCGACGGCCCGCACGCAGTCGCCCAAATCGATCTCAATATCGACTCGCTCGATTGCGACTACTACACGGCAAGCTGCCACAAGTGGTTGTCGGCGCCGTTCGGGTCGGGCTTTCTCTACGTTCACCCGCGTCGGCAGGAGGCGGTAAGCCCGCTGGTACTGAGCTGGGGGCGCCTTTCGCCGACCGAGCCCCGCCGCTGGGACGACGAGTTCGTGTGGTCGGGCACGCGCGATCCGTCGGCGTTTCTCGCCGTGCCCACGGCGATCGAGTTTCTGGAAGACGTGGACTTCGAAGCCTTTCGAGCCCGAACGCACGCGCTGGCGCGGTATGCCCGCGAAAGCATCGCCGGCCTGGTCGGACTCGAACCGCTGGTACCCGATAGTCCCGAGTGGTACGGCTCGATGGCGCATGTGCCGCTGCCGCCGAAGCGTGCCGAGGAACTCGACGCGCGGGAACTACAGAACGCGCTGTGGCGGAACTTCGGTATCGAAGTGCCGATCGTCGAGCATAACGGCCGCCGCGCGATTCGCGTCTCGTGCCACCTCTACAACAACCGCCGCGACATCGACCGCCTGGTCAATGCCTTGGGCAAGCTGCTGGCGTAACGGCTTGTCGGCGGAATACGTCTTGCTCCGGCCGCACTGCACTAGTCTACTGCTCATCGGATGTGTCCGTTTCCTTCGCCAGTTCCAGGATTCTTTTCAAGGAAAGCTGATAGCCGTGTGCTTCGCTGCCGACGCCGGCGGTTTGCTTCCAAATGTAGATGGTGACATAGGAGTTCTTCCGGTAGTTATCTCGTGCCGCGAGAAGCAGGGAGACGGAATCTTCGTTCATCTTGCCGCGCTCGGCACGAGAGGCGCTTGGGCCAGAGCTGTCATCGGCGAGAAGCCATGCGGTCATCAGCACATCTTGCTCCTTGGGCAGCGGTGAGCAGTCGAAGGCGATTTCCACCCAATCGAGCGGCGGGTCCTCGGTCTGCAGCTCGTGACTCCACGACTTGATCGAGATACCCACTTCGTGCAGCCTGTCGGTGTTCCAGCCGTTTACGTTCCAGATCGGACTGAAAGCCGTAGTTGGGAGATTAGGCGTTGCGACAACAGGCTTGCCGGCAACGGTGTTCGAATCCTGTACGCCCGTCGTACGCTGCCCTGATTCATTCTCGGCGACGGTTCCACCGTCGACTGCGGGATTCGCGGAGGCCCCTCCTGCACTGAACTGGGAACGCGACATCGACGAGGCGATC
>CAYQAJ010000158.1:10278-11825 GCA_964415245.1 uncultured Pirellulaceae bacterium
GTTGCGAGTGCGGATTGATAGCGGCGATGGGCCGCGCTGCTCGAAATACCGACAACCTCCCCGATCGACTGAAAACTGAGCCCGCCCCAAATGTGGGCTGCGACGATTTCGCGTTGTTCGGCCGGCAACGACGCCATGGCCCGCGCGACCGCCTGTGCATCGAGCGATTGGCTAGGGGACGACCGGAACCATTCGCTTCGATTCTGCGCCGCTTCCGTTTCACGGCGCCGCCGTCGCCGCACGGCCCGGACGGCCATGAGCGCCTCGTTGCGGGTGGTGCGAAACAGCCATGCCAGGGGATCTCTCGGCGCGCGGGACTGCTCGGCCAGTTTCATAAAGGCCTGCTGCACGGCCGCTTCGGGATCGTCGCACAATTGCCGTGCGTACAGCACGAGCGCCGGCGCGTGCGCGTCGAACAGCCGACCGATCAGTGCGGGCTCGACCATGTCACGCGCGTGTTCGTCGCTCTGGTTCACTACCCATAAGATGCCGTCGCGCGGCTTCTATCCCGCCCATTGTAGAAATCCGCCGCGACGAATGTGCAGAGGAACGATTCCGAGAGCCGACGCGACGGCGGGCTGGTTGTGGCGCGGTCTCCCGACCGCGACACCCGGCGCGCATGGAGTGGCACGGTCGGGAGACCGGCCACAACAAGCTGCATTTTTGCGAATTCAGATGCCGCTTCAGGTCCCGCTTGCCGAGCGGGACCTACGCCCTACTCGTGGGCGATCTCTACTCGCAGCGGCTCGGCCCATTGTTTCTCTTCGGCCGTGTAGTAGAGGTACGCGCGAGAGGCCGGTCCCTCGTACTTGCCCGGTATCTCGGCCACCAAATCGAGGTTCAGCACGATTCGCTGGTCGCCTTTCACGTCGGGTCCGAGCGAGCGCCAGTAGAATACCAGCTCGCGCCCCTTCACTTCGTAGTAGTCGAACCGCCCAGCATCTTTCAGCTCCTTGAGCTGCTCGTGCCGCGGTTCGAGACCGGCGGGAAGCCCGACCACGGCGACGCTCATGGGTTGACCCTGGCCCGAGGTGTTGGAAAGCTCAACAGTCAACCCGACCGTGTCGCCAGCCGCCACGCGGTCGGCAGCCAGTTTTGTCGACAGTCGCAACGGGCACTCCTCCTGGCTGTTGGGCTGCGTCGTGCGGTAGCTCACGTCGAGCACGTAGGGCATCTTGTTGTCGCCGGTGAGGCTGATCTCCAGGCGATTGTCGCCCGAGGTGAACTCGCCGGCGATTCCTTCGAGCGAAATCGCGGTAAGCTGGCCGGCGGCGAACTGCTGCGATTGGATTTCCTCGCCTTCGCGCTTGAGCACGAGAGTGCCGTCGGTGGTGCGGCGGCTGCTGTGCTCCGAGTGCGCAATGAGCGCCTTGAGGGCCAGGATCGTGGCCTGCGTCGAGCCGAAACCGCCCGACCCCTGCCGGCTTTCGACAATCCAGCGAATGGCCTTGTCGGCTTGCGGCAGGTGGCCGCCGCTCTTAAGCCACGCCATCGCCGCCAGAGCCGTGGTCTCGACCTGCATCGAAAGTCCGCCGCTGCGGGTGATC
>CAYQAJ010000159.1:0-11576 GCA_964415245.1 uncultured Pirellulaceae bacterium
GGGGACTGGCTCATTTTGCGCAGTCCGCGGAGCAAATTGTGCCTGTCCCCTTCTCTGAGACGGTTTTTGGATAAGCTCTTAGTGGGCGGACGAGGCCGGACGGATCGCAAAGCCAGCGAGTCACGGGCATGTCGTACGACTACACGCAACAACAGTCGACAAATGAGCTGAAGCATTCGCGCGAATTGAGCCAATCGCGCTCTGCACCTCCCCTGCAAGTGTCCGGCTACGACATTCAGCAGTTTCTGGGCTCCGGCGCGTACGGCGAAGTGTGGGTTGGCGTCAATCGGACGACCGGACGGCGCGTGGCAATCAAGTTCTACACGCATCGCGGCGGTGTTGACTGGTCGCTGCTATCGCGCGAAGTCGAGAAGCTGGTCTTCCTCTCGGCCGACCGGTACGTAGTCCAATTGCTCGACGTGGGTTGGGATGCCGACCCGCCGTACTACGTAATGGACTACATCGAGAATGGCTCGCTCGAAGACCTGCTCAACGAGCGCGGCTGTCTCCCGTTGGCCGATGCGCTCGAACTGTTTCGCGAAGTGTCGGTCGGGCTGATGCACCTACACGGTAAGGGAGTGCTGCACTGCGACCTGAAGCCGGCCAACGTTTTATTGGATGCCGACCACAAGCCGCGGCTGGCGGACTTCGGCCAATCGCGCCTGTCGCACGAGCAGTCGCCGGCGCTCGGTACGCTCTTCTATATGGCGCCCGAGCAGGCCGACCTCGAGGCCCTGCCCGACGCGCGGTGGGACGTGTACGCGCTGGGCGCGCTGCTCTATTGCATGCTGGTGGGCGAAGCTCCACGCCGCAGCGACGACACCATCGGCAAGATCGAATCGGCCACCGACATGGGCGACCGCCTGGCCCGGTATCGCGAAGCGATGCGCTCGGGCAAAGGGCCCTCCAAGCACCGCAAAGTGCCGGGCATCGACCGACACCTGGTCGACATCATCGACCGCTGCCTGGCGGTGAATCAGGAGCAGCGTTTCGCCAGCGTGCAGAGTGTCATCGAGGCCCTCGCGGCCCGCGATCGTGCCCGCATGCGGCGACCGCTGCAAGTGCTGGGGGTGGTCGGTCCGCTGCTGCTCTTGCTGGTCATGGGCTTGTTTGGTTGGCGGGGCTACACGCAGGCCGTGAGCGAATCGCGGGCGGAAGTCGAGCGACGGGCGCGGGAAAGCAACGACTTTGCCGCCCAATTCGCCGCCAAGCAGGTGGCGGTGGAGATCGATCGCTACTTTCGCGCGGTCGAGCAGGTGGTGCAGGACGACCAGTTCCGCGACGCGTTTCGCGAAACGACCGAAAGCCCGGCACTGAGCGACCTGCTTGCGCAGCTCCAAGACCCGAACGACAACTCGCCCCCGGTGCAGGAGGTGCGCACCCAGTTTGTCAACCACCTTGATCGCCAGCGGCTGCAAGCGCTGACGGCGTCGCTGTTGGACGACCAGCGTTTTCCCGAGGCAGCAAGCTGGTTCGTGTGCGATGCGGCCGGAATGCAGATCGCCGCCTCGTTTCGCGACGACCCGACCACCAAAACGATCGGCAAGAACTATGCGTGGCGGACCTACTTTCACGGCGAGGACGACGATCTGCGCGAGGCGAGCATGGTCGACGGTGAGAAGACGAGCCGCTACCTGCTCCCACCCCCGGGCAAGCACATTGAGCGTACCCACCTGTCCGCGGCTTTCCAGAGTACGGCCACGGGCACGTGGAAGGTGGCGGTCTCCACGCCTATATTCGTCGACGGCCAGTTTCAGGGCCTGGTAGCGCTGACGGTCGAAATCGGAAACTTCATGCAGTTCCAGCGGACCGAGAAGCAGTTCGCCGTGCTGGTCGACGGTCGGCCGGGCGAGAACCAGGGCGTGATTCTGCAGCATCCGCTGTACGACGAAATTCTGCAGCGATACGAGCAGCTCCCCCCGCGGCTGGGGCCCGAACGCCGCTACCGAGTCGACCTCGACGACCCGGCGCTCGGCAAGCAGCAGGAAGAGGGCACCACGCTGCTCTATACCGACGTGCTAGGGGGCGACGAAGAGGGACAGGCTTATAACCAGAAGTGGATCGCCGTCAAGTCGCCCGTGCTGCTGGAACGGGGCCGCGCCTACGACCACGGGAGACGAGAATTGGTCGTCACGGGGTTGGCGGTGGTCGTGCAGGAAAGCTACGCGCCGGCCATCGCGCCGATTCGCGATCTGTCGTGGCGGCTGCTGCGCCTGGCGGGCGTGGCGATTCTAGCCGTCGTGCTGGTCGTGGGCGGGCTGTGGTATCTGGTCGTCCGCATGCTCCGCGAACCGCAAGCGCTCCCCCTCGCCTCGCCGCGAGTCCCCTCGGCCCCGACGCGCCTTTCCAGTCTGCCCACGGTGCCGGTGACCGTACGCGAGCGGAAGGAAGAGTAGGTCCCGTCTGCCGGACGGGACCTTGTCTGCTAGCCGCATTCGTGAGAGTGCAGCCGGTCCCGGTTGAGGGGGATGAACTCTTGCGACTTCACCGGCGGGTCAAGGTCCTGCTCGGCAAACAGGACCTACATCGGGGGACCGCAGGATTACGAATATCACCGCGCGGGTATCATGCCAGCACGTCATCGATCACCTTGCCGTGTACGTCCGTCAGCCGGCGTTCGATGCCGTTGTGATAGAAGCTGAGCCGCTTGTGATCCAGACCCAAGAGGTGCAGGATCGTGGCGTGCAGATCGTAAACGGTGGCCACGTTCTCGACCGCGCGGTAGCCGAACTCGTCGGTGGCGCCGTAACTGAACGGTGCCTTCACCCCGGCCCCGGCCAGCCAGCAGGTGAAACCGCTCGGGTTATGGTCGCGGCCCGAGGCACCTTTCTGGAAGGTGGGCATGCGGCCGAACTCGGTGCACCATACCACCAGCGTGTCGCGCAACAGGCCGCGCTCCTTCAAGTCGACCAGCAGCGCTGCGGCCGGTTGATCGAGGATGGCCCCGTGCACGTCGTATTGCTCCTTGAGCTTGCGGTGGCCGTCCCAGTTGCCGACTCCCTCGCCCATGGCGTAGGCGCCGTGGAAAAGCTGCACGAAGCGCACGCCGCGCTCTAATAGCCGCCGCGCCAAAATGCAGTTGCGGGCAAAGCCAGCCTTGTTGGCGTTCGACGCGTCGTCGGCGCCGTAGGTGCGCAGCACGTGCTCGGGCTCGGTCGACAAGTCGGTCACGGCCGGCACGCTGAGCTGCATTCGCGCGGCGAGTTCGTAGCCGGCGATGCGGGCCGCCAGATCGGTGTCGTGGGGGAATCGGGCCAGGTGCCGCTCGTTGAGCATCCGCAGGAAGTCGCGCGTGGCGACGTCGGCATCGGGTTTCACGGAAGCTGGAAGAGCAAGGTGCCGTATCGGCTCGGTGGCGTTAAATGGTGTTCCCTGGAACGCGGCCGGCAAAAACCCGGCGCCCCAGTTGTTCACACTCGACTGCGGCACGCCCCGCGGGTCGGGGATGGCCACAAACGCGGGCAGATCCTGGTCGAACGTGCCCAGCGCGTAGCTCACCCAAGCGCCCATGCTCGGGAAGCCGTCGACCGTGAAACCGGTCGACATGAAGTTCTCGCCCGGTCCGTGCGTGTTGGTGCGGCTGGTCATGCTGTGGAGGAAGCACATGTCGTCGGCCAACTCGCCCATCTTGGGCAACAAGTCGCTGGTCCACTTGCCGCACTGGCCGCGCTGGCGAAATGCGTACGGGCTCTTCGCCAGTCCGCCTTGCTCTCCCTGGAACGTGATCAAGTTCTCGTTGCCCGGCATCGGCTGGCCGTCGCGGGCGACGAGCTCGGGCTTGTAATCCCAAGTGTCGAGATGGCTGCACGCGCCGCTGCAAAAGATGAGAAGCACGCGGTTCGCCTTCGCGGCGAAGTGGCTCTCGCGCGGCGCATGGGGTTGAGCCGGGTCGATCTCGGGGCGAATGGGCGACGTTTGCTCATCGGCGAGCACTCCTTGCGTCGCGAGCATGTGCAACAGCGCGACACTCCCCAGCCCGCTCCCCAGATGCCCCAGGAAGCTGCGGCGATCCAGGAGCCGCATGCCGGACGGTGATACTGAGCGGTTGTGATTCATTGCATCGCGTCGGGGCATCTATTGTTTCGCTCGCAAAAAAAGGGGTCGGGAGTCTATGACCGGAACGGCCCGCAGGGTGCTTCGCATCAAGTGCTCCTGACCCCCTTTTTCGCTCCTTTTCGCCTAGGGCACAAACAAAAACTCGTTGGCGTTGAACATCGCGCGGCACAGCGCTGCCAGACCATACTTTTGCACCAGCTCGCCGGCGCGGTCGGCTTCCACTTCGTCGGGCGCGCGGCCGAGCGTGAGCAGAAACGCGGCGCGAATTTGGTCGGGCACCGACTCGCCGACTTCTTCATTCACGCGCCGGGCCAAGATGTCGGCTTGCTCCACCACGAATCCGCTGTTCAATAAATCGAGCGCCTGCACGGGTGTCGTCGAGCTGCTTCGTCGGGGAGCGGGCTGGCCGGCGTCGGGGCAGTCGAACGAGCCGAACACGGCGTCGCGCTCCATTCGAATGTGCTGCATGTAGAGCATCCGCCGCCACTCGGCCGGTCCCCAATTCTCTTTTGGCTGATAGACGCGAACATAGTTGTCGTTCGGCGCGAAGGCGGAAAAGCCGGGTCCGTACATCGCCAGGTCAATCGCGCCGCTGGCCGCCAGAATGTTGTCGCGAATCGCTTCCGCTTCCAGCCGCCGCGGCGCGAACCGCCACAGCAGCAGGTTGTCGGCGTCGCGAGCCAGTGCGTCGGCACTGGCCGCGCCGGCCTGGCGGTAGGTCGACGAGCAGACGATCAACCGATGCATCCGCTTGAGCGACCACCCGCTGCCGATCAGTTCGCTCGCCAGCCAATCGAGCAATTCAGGGTGAGTGGGCTGCGCCCCGTTGGCGCCAAAGTCGCTCGGCGTGGCGACAATGCCCCGCCCGAAGTGATAGTGCCACAGCCGGTTCACGGCCACGCGGGCGGTGAGCGGGTTCTTTTCGCTGGTGACCCATTCGGCCAATGCGATCCGCCGCTGCTGCTCGGGCGCATCGGCCGGTAGCTCGAATCCACCCAACACCTCGGGCGCCGACGGCACCACCTGTTCGCGCTTTTGCAGTGGATCGCCCCGGTACAGACGATACGTCGCCTCCGGTTGGACGAACGTTCCCGCGTACACGATCGCGCCGGGCTGAATGAGCCGCGCAAGTTGTGCGTCGAGCGATTTCCACTCGTCGATCAGGGCTCGTGCGCGTGGAAGGGCATCATCCGACAAGCCGTCGAGCCGGTAGAGCGCTGCCCCCACGTCGGCGTTGCCGAAAGGAACGCGGCTATTCGAATCGGCCACCACCTGCCACTGGTCGGGCTCGGTCGCCACTTCGATTACGTACTCGGTTGCCAGCCGGTCGGCGTACTTCTCCTCGCGATCGCGGCCCCAGACGATGCGGTCGATTACGGCCGTTTCGGGCAGCTCAATCTGCACCCAGCCCTTGCCCGTTTCGTTGGATATCCAGCTTTGCGAGTTTCCGTATTTGCCATTGTTGATGTGCGGGAGCTGGTGGATGGGATTTCCCTGGTAATCGCCCGACGACGTGGCCATCACTCCGCGCGATGCCAGGGCCACGTTCTCGGGTGACGTACCATCGATGGCAGTCGAAAAAACTTCGAGCTCGTCGATGCACGGCTCGTACAGGTTGGTGGCTTGCACCGTGAAGCGCACGAACCGCGCCGTGATCGGCGCAAATCGTTCCTCGTTCATTTTCGCATTGACGGCCGGGCGCAATCGCGGCAGCGGCGGGTCGAACGCTTCGAGCTGTGCCTTGACTGCCGCGACGCGCTGGCGCAGCGCATCGACCTCTTGCCTGGTCTGCGGCGAGATCGGCGTGGCGAGCGGCCGTTCGCCGTGCTGCACGCCGGCCAGCACCGCCTGCAACGCGTAAAAGTCGCGCTGTGTGATCGGGTCGAACTTGTGGTTGTGGCAGCGGGCGCAGCCGAGAGTCAGTCCCAACAGTGCGCCGCCGGTCGTGCCGATCATGTCGGCCAATTCATCCTGACGCTGCATGAGGGTGAGGTTGATGTCCGGACTTTTCACCGTGTCATACGGCCCCGCCACAAGAAAACCGGTGGCGGCGTCTTCCCCTACAGCGTCGCCCGCTATCTGCTCCCGCACGAAGCGGTCGTACGGCTTGTCGCGATTCAGCGCCGCGATGACCCAGTCGCGGTAGCGATAGGCGTTGGGGCGTTCGACGTTCGTCTCGAACCCGTTGGTCTGGGCGAAACGCACCACGTCGAGCCAGTGCTGTGTCCAGCGTTCACCGTAGCGCGGGCTGGCCAGCACGCGGTCGACCAGCCGTTCGTACGCATCGGGCCGATCGTCTTTGACAAACCGTTGTACGTCGTCGGGCGATGGGGCAAGTCCCACCAGGTCGAGATACAAACGGCGGATGAGAGTCGGCCGATCCGCGGATGGTGAAGGAGAAAGCGCCGCTTCTTCGAGACGACGGACGATGAAGGAGTCGATCGGAGATTCAATTGAAAACCCCGCAGTCGTCGCTGCGTCAATCGAAGTCGACGGAACCACCGGCCGCCGAATCGTCTGCAGCGACCAGTGATCGCTCTTCAACGGCGCTTCGCCAACCACACCGCTTGCGGTTTCGCGCTCCCCCGCGCCAAATCGCGCTCCCGCGTCAATCCACGCCCTCAGGGTCGCCACTTCGTCGTCGGTCAGCCGCCGTCCCTCGGCAGGCATAACGACGTCGCCCTCGGGGTCGGCGACCACCTTGATGAGGAAGCTCGCGCCGCTGTCGCCCGGCACGATGGCGCGTTCGCCCAGCTCGCCGCCTCGGAGCGCCGCATCACGACGATCGAGTCGCAGGCCGCTTTCCTGCTTGTCGGCACCGTGGCACTTGAAACAATGCCCGGCCAGGATGGGGCGGACGTCGCGCCCGAAGTCGACCTTGCGATCGGCCAGTTCGGCTGGTTCATCCGCCCGGGCAGCCATGTGCGACTGAGCAGCCAGAAGCGCCGTCAGCGCAACCGCGGCCATGGCCACACGAAAACCAATAGTCGGAAAACGGTTCCTCACAAGCGACTCCCCCTCACGGCCACCCGTACGATGCCAGTTCGGCCGCGACCGCCATTGTAAAGCGGCGCCGAGAGAATCGCAAAACCGGGCATGGTGGCGGGCTGGGCACACTGCGCCTAGAATCGTCGATTGGCGTCCACACGGGCGCAGGAAAACCAAGGACCTTTCTTTCCGCTCCGGAACGGCCACCTATGTCCTGGTCGCACGAAACAACGGACAACTGACAACGGGCAACTGACGGCCTCCGCGCAAAGTGAGGCCGTTTCTAACCGCTTCGCGCCGAAGCACTCCGCACGATCATGGCCGATCTGATCGCACAGGGAACCGAACCCGAAAACCGCTGGCGGCGCGCTCTTCCGCCCGGGCGAAGGCTGACGCTCGGCCGCGCGACGGGCGCGTGGTCCGTTTCCTGGGACGACCGCATCTCGCGTCGGCATTTCGAAATCTGCTGGGAGCAGGGCCGACTGGAAATCGAAAAGCTCTCCGAAGCCACCAACCCCGTCTTCTTCCGGGGGCAGAATCGCCAGAAGGCGTTTTACATTAAGCCCGGCGAGCACTTCGTGGTGGGCAACACCACGTTCACCCTGGCCGACGAGCGCGTCAACGTCACGCAGGACGCCCCCCGCCCCGTCAACGAGCAAACGTTCACCCACCAGTACCTCGATCGCGTTCGCTTCCGCAACACCGACCAGCGGATCACCGTGCTCAGCCGGTTGCCCGAGATCATCAAGGGCGCTTCGGACGAGTCCGAGCTGTTCGTGCGACTGGTGAACGTGCTGCTGACGGGCATCGGCCGGGCGAGCGTGGCGGCGGTGGTCGCCTTGCGCAGCACAGGCGGCGAAGACACGTCGGTCGAAGTGAAGCACTGGGATCGGCGGATGCTCTCGGGCGAGGAGTTCCGTCCCAGTGAGAAGCTCATCCGCCAGGCGATCGAGACGCACCAAAGCGTCGTGCACGTGTGGAGCCGCACCGAAGCGGACCAGAGCGCCTACACGCTCAGCAACGACGCCGATTGGGCTTTCTGTACGCCGGTCCGCGGTGAAGCGTGCCGCGGGTGGGGGATCTACGTCGCGGGCCGGTTTGCGGGCGGGGAAGCGCCATCGGTTTCATCCTCGTCCGACATGGGTACCGATCCCAACGACCTGCGCGACGATCTGAAGTTCACGGAGCTGGCCGCCACCACGCTGAGCAACGTGCGTTCTCTTCGTCTGTTCGAACGGAGCCACGCCAGCTTGAGCCAGTTCTTTTCGCCCGTGGTGCTGGAAGCCCTGGAAGGCCAAGACCCGGAGGTGGTGCTCGCACCGCGCGAGGCCGAGGTGTCGGTGCTGTTCTGCGACTTGCGCGGCTTCTCGCTCAAATCGGAGAAATCGGCCGGCGACCTGATCGAGCTGCTCAATCGAGTCAGCCGCGCCCTGGGCGTGATGACGCACCACATCCTCGAACAAGGGGGGGTGGTGGGCGATTTCCACGGCGACGCTGCCATGGGCTTCTGGGGTTGGCCGCTTTCGCAGGAAGATGCGGCGCTGCGGGCTTGCCAGGCGGCGCTGGGCATCCGGCGGGAGTTCGAATCCGCCGCCCAGGAGCAGGACAACCCGCTGGCCGACTTCCGCATGGGCATCGGCATCGCCACGGGTCGCGCGGTGGCAGGCAAGATCGGCACGATCGACCAGGTGAAGGTCACGGTGTTCGGACCCGTGGTCAACCTGGCATCGCGGCTGGAAAGCATGACCAAGTACATTCGGGCGCCGATTCTGCTGGACGACGCCACGTCGAAAGCCGTGCGGGACGCCACACCTTCCGACGTGCTGCGGGTGCGGCGCGTGGCCGTCGTCAAGCCATATGGAATGGAAGCGCCGCTGGAAGTGAGCGAGCTGGTGCCGCCGCTCGCGCTGCATCCGCAGTTGACCGACGAGCACATCGCCGCCTACGAAAAGGCGCTCGACGCCCTGCTGGCCAGCGAATGGACCACCGCCATTCAGCTTCTGCACCAGGTTCCGGCGCAGGACCGGGTGAAAGACTTCATCACGGTGTTCATCGCCCAACACAACCGCACGCCCCCCGACCGCTGGGACGGCGTAATCCCGCTGGCGGCGAAGTAGAACGTCTACCGAAGTGCATTGGCGGCCAGTCTATTTTGGTGAAGGGCGGATCGCTGTTGTTGGCGATTGGTGATTCGCTGCCGACTGAAACCCGAAAGCTGGCACTTGGAGTACGCTCGTCCCCTTCTCCGGATCAGTTTCTTCGTAAACAGCCGAAAATGAGTTAAGCGGGGGTCAGTCAGGCTTGTTTAGCGCCCACTCGGTCGACCACGAGACGACTCCCTCGATGTGCATCGGGCGGACGTGGCGGATTCGCGAGAGCGGCAGCGGATTGTCTTCATAAGTGACCAACGACAACTCTTGCGGCCTTGGGTCAATCCTGATTCGAAGTTGTAGACCCGCCTCTTCGGCCGCCCACGCAATGAGCTCACAAGCGCTCATCTCACGATCGCACTCGATTCGTACATGGCGCTTCTGGAAGGATGGTAGTCGCTTATCCGGCTCGGCGGGCGGGAAATACAACCACCCCAATGGCTTCACCGTGTCCATAATCAAATCATCGAGCAGGCCCGCGAAGCTCGTTCCCTCCGGTCGACTCGCGTGCACCCACTCGACGCCGCGCAAACCATGCGCGTCGACGAGAACGAATCCGCGGGGCGTTTCCAATACCCGCAGACCGACAACGCGATCGCGCAGTATCTCGAGCGCGTCGTCCAGGGTTGCGCCCTGCGGCAGCGTGAAGTCGCCTTTGGCGCTTGCGCATTCCGTGCCAATGATCGTGTGAATCGACACCCCTGTCACGTCGGCCAATCGCGAAACTACCGAGTCTAGCGTCGCGTCGGGAACGCTGGTTTCCTCGGTCACGGTGCGCCGGAGCGTGTCCTCGGCGCGCGATAGGGACGCTCCCGAGAACACGGCAAGGCCGACAAGTGCCCACGTGCAAAGGCGCAGCGAATGCAACCGACTTGACGACAACAACATTGTCGGCGAGCCCGTGGTGGCCGACGCGCTTGACGATGACATTCGGATGTACCAAGATGACATCGCGAGCGCCGGTGTGCGAATTGACAGCGTGACTTCGGCGGCAATGCCAGCATTCACCGGCGCACTGCAGAGTACCGATCTCCTTGGCCGCCCGTCAAGACGAACTGGGTCGCGAGCGCATGCGGCGCAAGGCGCAGAGTACGCCACAAGAGGCAAGCGACAAGAAGATCCGCTTGCTGGGCCATTGGGCAAGCAAAGTGTTTTTCCGAAACGTCGTCATCAAATCCGTGGGCAGTGAGAGCTGAGCGATGAAGCTGGTTGTCGGAGTATCGGTTGTTGTGTTTTGGATTGGTGCTTCGGTCGTGTTGGCGCAGGAACCCACACTACCTGCTACATCCGAAACAATCTGGCGCGGCTCCCGCGACATCTATGCCAAACTGAAACGAGACGAATTCCCGAAGATCGTTCATGCTGACTTTGCCGACGACGAATGGCCTTCTACCTACGTGATTCGCAACACGCCCAACTTGCAGACTCTTGTTGTGGGAGGACCTCGTTGTACTGATGATGCGATCCTGCCTGATATCGAGAAGGCCCAGTCTCTGCGGACGCTTGTCCTTGATTCGACAAATGTTACCGACGAGGGCATCGAGCAATTCCAACAGCGCCGCCCCGAAGTGCTCGTGTTGCGGAGCCAACGCTGGGCGATTCGGCAGCTCAGGTCGCTCTCCCCCGAGTTGCGAATGGACACGCGGTTCAACGAGCAGCATCTCGAGCTGCGCCAACTTTTGGGGGACGCGCTCTTCGAAGAGGTGGTTCGATTCGACACCTACAATCTGCCCCAAGAGGCCGAGCGGCCCGTCGAACGCTTCACCGACTCACAGTTGATGCCGCTCAAATACCTCGACACGCTGACGCACCTGAATCTGACCTGGTCCCAGATCACCGACGCGGGGTTGCAGTATGTCAAGGAGTGCGAGCGGCTCGAGCACTTGCAGTTGCCACTGGGCATGGTGAGCGACAAGACGTTGATCCAGTGCGCCAGGCGACTCCGCAAGCTGAAGACGCTGCGCATCGAGTTTCCCTGGTACGTCGGCTATCCCGACGAAGCCCGCCAGCGGTACGCATCGCTGCAACAAAAGTTGCGGAAAGTGACCGTCACTTGCTATTCCCTCGATAAGCTCGAACGGGGCGAAGCCGAATAGTATGCGCGTGTGCGGGATGTGAAGACATTCGCGGCGTCGATCCGGACTTCGTCATTCCCTTAATTGCCGACTGAAGTGTGCCACGCTACAACCGAGTGGGCACCCGATGTCAAGCGAGTAGTAGCGGCGAATCGGGTTCGTTCTGCCGCTCGGAACCTAACGTCGCGGCAGACCTTCCGCGAGCAGACACATGTGCCCTCCCGCACCCGGGCGAATCGTCCATGCCACGCCGATCCCGCAGGCGGCGTACGAGTATACCCTGCCCGTGCGCAACGTGCCGAGCGAA
>CAYQAJ010000159.1:11586-11818 GCA_964415245.1 uncultured Pirellulaceae bacterium
ACCATTGGTGGGCCTCGATGCCAGCGGCGTTCACGATGCCGTCCGCCGACGATTCGCGAGAGATCAAACGAAGTTCACCGCCCTTCGAGACATGGTCTTGGATTACCGTCCCTTCGCTATCCTTGTATTTCGTGGTACGCCGATGTTGTGGCTCGAGCGTGAGTGTAAAGGAGGTCGCGATTTTCTCTATCTGCCTCCGGAAACGAAGCGCGAGGAGGTTCTCGCAAAGCTC
>CAYQAJ010000160.1:0-4563 GCA_964415245.1 uncultured Pirellulaceae bacterium
CATGTTTCAGTCGATCGTCGAGGGGCGATACGTTCCGTGGTCGCTGTTGGTGAAAGACGTGCCTCCCGACAAGCACCAGGACCTCGACTTCATCATCAGTCAGCTCGACTGGGAGAAGAACGTCGACACGCACTTCAAGCAGAGCAACTACATCGAGCCGATCACCGCCGATCAAGGCAAGGGCTGGGTCGACCGCTGGATCGTGTACGGCCTGATCGACGGCAAACAGCTCTTCAGCGCCAAAGAGCTCACGCTCGAACCCGGCGCGAAGTGCACGCTCAAAGACCCCGGCGCCAGCGGCTGGATCACCGTGCAAGGCAAAGGACGCATAGGCAAGCTCGCTCTGCAAACGCCGGCGCTCATCCGCTTCGGCCAGGAAACCGAGGATGAAGTGTTCATCACCCACGAAGCGGCCACGCGCGGCGTCGAAATCGAAAACACGGGCAGCGAACCCCTGGTGGGCCTGCGCTACTTCGGGCCGGATACGTTCCCCAAGGTACCCAACGTGGGCGACCACGCAAGGTGATTAGCAATGGGAAACCGCGATCCATTCGTGTGTTGCGGTTCTCAATGATGGATTTCGCGATTCAGGCATAGCCGATGATTGCTCCCGTTCAGTCGAAAGCCGATTTGATTGCCGCCGTGCAGAAAAGCGCTTCGCGGATTCGCGCTCTCGGCGTCGCGCGGCTCGGGTTGTTCGGCTCGTTCGCGCGCGAGCAGCAACAACCGACGAGCGACGTTGACGTGCTCGTCGAGTTCCGGCCCGAAGATAAAACGTTCGACCACTTTTGCGCTTTGGGCGACTTGCTCGAAGAGGTGCTGGGACGACGCGTCGAGCTCGTGACGCCCGAATCGCTGAGTCCCTACATCGGGCCGAAAATCCTGGCCGAAGTCGAATATGTCACGCTTGACCGTTGAGCGCACACGCGAATGCAAAAGGTTTACGTTGAAACCACCGTCGTTAGCTACCTGGCCGCTCCGACCAGTCGCGACATTGTGGTGGCGGGACACCAGCAAACCACGCGCGATTGGTGGCGCGACGCGGCCCAGCGCTACGAGTTGGTAACGTCGCAGTTAGTAATGCAAGAGGCGAACGCGGGCGACGCGAATCAGGCGGCACTGCGTCGGAGCCTATTGGATGCATTGCCGATCCTGGAAATCACGGATGCTGCCCAGGAACTTGCCGCGGCCTTGGTTCAGGACGGCGCGATACCGCCCAACGCTGCGGCGGACGCCCTCCACGTGGCCATCGCAGCGGTTAACGGCGTCGATTACCTGGTTACGTGGAATTGCCGCCATCTTGCCAATGCTCGAATGCGTGCAAGAATCGAAGACACGTGCGTCGACGCTGATTACGCTGCGGTGCTGATTTGCACTCCCGAGGAACTATTCGAGGATTGAGCCATGTGGGAAGATCCAATCGTCGCCGAAGTTCGCAAGGTGCGCGACGAATACGCTGCGCGATTTCATTACGACCTAGCAGCCATCGTCCGCGATCTGAAACGGCAAGAGGCGGAGGAACGCAAACGCGGGCGAAAGGTCGTCAGCTTTCCATCGCGTCGTCCGTTCGCTCAGCGAAAACAGCCGAAAGAATGAAGGATCGTATAGGTCGCCAACCGCGCGATGATCGTCCTAACAAGATTTCACGTCCCTACGGCTAACCAGCCTCCTCGGAGAGTTTGACCATGGCATCGTCCCACGCGTACCCCAAGCTTCACAACGCCATGTGGCCCGGGCTGGTCGGTAAAGAGGAAGGGACCGACCATCCGCCCATCGGGCTCGATCGCATGCTCGAATTGACCGCCAATGCGCGGGCGAACGGTTACCGATTCGAGGGGGTCGACCTGTTCCTGTTCCACCCGCACATCGACCCCGACGCCAGCGACGACGCCATTCGCGCCATCGGCGAAAAGATCGCGTCGAAAGGGTTGGCCGTCGGTTCGCTGGTGGCGCCGGTATGGCCCGGCACGGTCGGCGGTTCGGCCATGGGCAGCGAAGAAGATCGCAAGAATTTTGTGTTGGCCGTGCGCAAAGCGTGCCGCATCGCCCGTATTCTGAACGACCAGGGTGTGCGCAGCTACGGCGTGATCCGCATCGACTCGGCCGACAGCCCGTCGCACTGGGCCGCCGACCCCGAAGGCAACACCAAAAAAATCGCCGCCACGTTTCGCGAAGCCGCCAAGGTGGCCCACGATCACGGCGAACGATTGGCCGCCGAGGGCGAAATCTGCTGGGCCGGCATGCACTCGTGGAAAACGATGCTCGACACGCTCAACGCCGTCGGCATGCCCGAGACGCTCGGCTTCCAGGCCGACCAGGCGCACACGTATCTCTACCTGCTCGGCTACAACGCGCCGGAGCACGCACTGCTCAAGCCCGGCTACACGCAAAAGGAGTTCGACGCCGCCTACAAAACGATGACCGACGCGCTCCGCCCCTGGACGATCGACTTCCACGTGGCCCAGAACGACGGCAGCGTGCACGGCACGGGCGCGCACGACAAAACGGGCCGCCACTGCCCAGCCGACGACCCCAACGGCAAGCTCGACATCGTCGCCACGGCCGGCTACTGGCTCCAAGGCGCGCAAAAGCGCGGCATCCGCCACATCTGCTGGGACGGCTGCATGTTCCCCAACGCCATGCTCGAGGAACAAAAAACGTGGAACACGATCCTGGCCACGATGGCGAAGGTGAGGGAAGCACACGGGTGGGCATAAGCCAAATGACCAATGACCAAGCCCAAATGACCAATGACGGAGAAGGGCGGACGCACGACGGAGTGGCGAGGGCGGCGCCGTAACAAATGACCAATGACCAAATCCAAATGACCAATGTCGGCGCAGAGCGGAAGTGCGAAAGTGTAGCGAGGACGACGGTGCAACAAATGACCAATAACCAAATTCAAATGACCAATGCCTATGGACGATGCCGCGGCGAACAGCCATGACGTCAGCAGGAAGTTTGATCTGACAGAGCGTACGGCCCGATTCGGCGAAGATGCAATTCGCCTCGCGCGACAAATCGGGGTCGACGCTGTTTCGTCACCGCTGATTCGGCAATTCGTACGGGCTGCGACGAGTATCGGTGCAAACTATGCCGAAGCAGATGAGGCCTCGTCGAAGAAGGAGTTTCGGTACCGCATCAACGTCTGCGTTCGCGAGGCGCGCGAAACAAAACACTGGCTGCGAATGCTGGCCACGGCCTGTCCTGACCACAAAGAAACTGCCAGACAGTTGTGGAAGGAAGTGGACGAGTTGAATCGCATCTTCGCGACCATTCATCGTCGTAGCCGCCCTTCGTCGAACGATTCAGGCTGATCGCGCGGCTTGCCGGATCATTGGTCATTTGGATTTGGTCATCGGTCATTGGAACGGGAGAAGCACTGCGCAACGTTGCGACAAATCCATCGCCGACGCCGCGACTCCTCCGTTTCCGCACACTGAGTGTGGCTGGCTGGTCCGTCATTGGTCATTTGGATTTGGTCATTGGTCATTGGAACGGAAGAAGCACTGCGCAATGTTGCGACAAATCCATCGCCGACGCCGCGACTCCTCCGTTTCCGCACACTGAGTGTGGCTGGCTGGTCCGTCATTGGTCATTTGGATTTGGTCATCGGTCATTTGGCAACGGTATAGCGTTTCGACTATCCAGACAAAGGTTCACACATGACAAAACCTCTCAATATCGCAGTGTGCGGCTACGGCTTCATGGGCCGGGCTCATTCCAATGCCTATCGCAGGGTGAATAACTTTTTCGATCTCGAATACCGACCCGTGCTCAAGGCCGTTTGCGCCCGCGATGCCAAGAAAGCACAGGCGTTTGCCGACAAGTGGGGCTACGAGTCGATCGAGACCGACTGGCAAAAGGTGCTCCAGCGAAAGGATATCGACGCCGTCGATATCTGCACGCCCAACAATCTGCACCACGACATCGCGGTGGCTGCCGCCGAGGCCGGCAAGATGATCCTGTGCGAGAAGCCGCTGTCGATGAATGCCCCCGAGGGAGAGAAGATGTGCCAGGCGGTCGAGAAGGCCGGCGTTCCCAACACCGTGTGGTACAACTACCGCCGCGTGCCCGCGGTGACGCTCGCCAAGCGCCTCATCGACGAAGGCCGCCTCGGGCGCATCTTCCACTACCGCGCCGTCTTTCTGCAGGACTGGACCATCTCGGCCGATCTGCCCCAAGGGGGCCAAGCGCTGTGGCGGCTCGACGCGGCCGCGGCCGGAAGCGGCGTGACCGGCGACTTGTTGGCCCACGCCATCGACACGGCCATCTGGCTCAACGGCCCGATCGCCGGCGTCAGCGCCATGACCGAGACCTTCATCAAGGAGCGCAAGCACACGCTCACCGGCAAGGTCGAGCCCGTGGGCATCGACGATGCCTGCGCCTTCCTCGCCCGGTTTAGCAACGGTTCGCTGGCCGTGTTCGAATCGACGCGCTACGCACGCGGGCACAAGGCGCTGTACACGTTCGAGATCAACGGCGAGCACGCGTCGATCAAGTGGGACCTGGAAGACCTGCACCGCCTCGAGTGGTTCGGACACAAGGACGAAGGAAAGCTAC
>CAYQAJ010000160.1:4573-11725 GCA_964415245.1 uncultured Pirellulaceae bacterium
TCACGTCACCGACCACGGCGGCGACCACCCGTACATGGACCACTGGTGGGTGCCGGGCCTGCAAATCGGCTACGAGCACTCGTTCGTGCACCAGGTGGCCGACTTTCTCGAAGGTCTGGCCAACGGCAAGCCGATCTCGCCCACGTTCCGCGAAGCGCTCGTCACACAAAAAGTGTGCGATGCAGTACTCTCCAGCGCGAAGAGCGGGCAGTGGGTCAACGTGGAATGAACGGCGCGGGTGAACGCGAATTCTGAAGCGGCAAAGGTTTTCAGTTGTCAGTGTTCAGTTTTCAGTCGGAAACAGAATCGACCCTAGGCTATCTGCCGCTCGGGCGCATCTATAATTGAGTGCGTCGCGCTACGCCTGCCGACTGAAAACTGAAAACTGAACACCGAAAACTGAAAACTTGGCGCAAGCCGTGCAAGTCGTCATTACCGCCGTGGGGCCCGACAATGTCGCTCTGGCCGACCCCATCATTCACTACGTGACGGGGCAGGGGGCCAACATTGCCGAAATCCAGATGTACGACCACGACGAGCAGGCGCTGTTCGCCATGCTCCTGCGGGTCGAACTGCCCGACAAGCGGTACGAAGAGGCCCGCACGGCGCTGGCTGAAATCGGGCGCCTTAAGAATCTCTCAGTGCGCGTGTGGTCGCCCGGGAGGCGCGCCGCCCGGCCACGAATCGCGCTGTGTACCACGTTTCGCCCGGAACCGGCCCGCGCGGTTCTGGAAGCGATTCGCGACGGCCACCTGCCGGCCGACGCGACCGTGATAATCGGCAACCGGCCGACGTGCGGCGCGCTGGCTCAGGAGTTCGCTGTGCCGTGGCACATGATCGGCGACGACGCCGGCAACGCCGACGACGATTCGCTGATCGCGATTCTCGACGAGTGCGACGTCGATTACGTCGTGCTGGCCCGCTACATGCGCGTGCTCCCGCCGGCAAGCTGCTGGAAGTACGCCGGCGGGCGCATCATCAACCTGCACCACGGCCTGTTGCCCAGCTTTCCCGGGCTGCGGCCGTATCACGAGGCGTACGCCGCCCGCATGCTCACGTTCGGGGCCACGTGCCACTTCATCGTGCCTGACCTCGACGCGGGCAACCAGATCATCTACCAGGCGACCTACACCGTGCCCCCCGGCATGAAGCTCGCCGAGATCGAGCGCATCGGCCAAGTGCAGAACGAGCCGCAGTGCCTGGTCGAAGGCGTCCGCCGCGTAGTCTCGGGCGAAGTGCAACTCCACTTCCACCGCGTGGTGGCGCGAAAGTAGCGCGAAGTAGAACCCGCTTGCCGAGCGGGACCTGACGTCCTGCTGAAGTTCGGCGAGGGTCTCCCGACCCCGCCGACTTAACGACCGAAGGTCTCCAGATTCGAGCGCGTCGGCTTGACGCCAGAGTTGCTGCATTGCGACCTACGGTCGGCCGCAGTGGCTCGGTCGGGAGACCGGCCACAACCCTACGCTGCCACAACCCGCGCCCGCGCATTCGGCCTACTCGCTACATCCCGCATCGGTCGGCGCCTATCCGTGCGGCGGCGACGTATATTTGCGCGATCGCGATCCGTTTCCTTCCGCTTTCCGCTTTGGCAACGCTTTCCGCTTTTCGAAGCGCCGTCGCCGTTGGCTCCGGGCTAAACGATTATGACCGACCGCGTTTCCCTCTTCGGCATCCACATCGATCCTTTGCGCATGCCCGAGGCGGCGGCGCGGGTGCTCCAGTGGTCGCGGTTGCCCGAGTGGCGGTGCCGCACGGTGGTTACGCCGAACGTTGACCATGTGGTGATGCTCGAACGTAACGAGGCGTTCCGTCGGGCCTATGCCGACGCCGATCTGGTGCTGGCCGACGGCATGCCGGTCGTGCTCAGCTCGAAGCTGTTGCGCAAACCGCTCCCCGAGCGCGTTACCGGGGCCGATCTGGTGCCGGCAGTTTTCGCTCGCGCGCAGGAGCAGGAAGACGGCGCTCCGCACTTGCGCGTATTTCTGTTGGGCGCGGCGCCGGGAGTCGGCGATCGGGCGGCCGCGCTAATCGGGCGCGACTGGCCGGCCGTCGAGGTCGTCGGCACGTACAGCCCGCCGCTGGGCTTCGAGCGCGACGAGGGCGAGAACCGCCGCATTCTGGAGCTTGTCGCGGCAGCCGAGCCCGACGTGCTGGTGGTCGGCCTGGGCGCCCCCAAGCAGGAGTTGTGGGTTCACGCACACCGATCAGAAATTCGCGCCAAGGTGGCGCTGTGCGTGGGGGCGGCGATCGACTTTCTGGCCGGCAACAAGGGCCGCGCCCCCCACTGGATGCGGCGCTGCGGGCTGGAATGGATGCACCGCGTTCTCACCGAACCCCGCCGCCTCGCCGCCCGCTACGCTCGCGACGCCTGGATCTTCCCCCGCCTCCTGTGGCGCGAATGGCGCGGCAGCCGCCCGGCCGGTGCGTAGCCCGACCGGCAATCTGTCGGCTGTCACTCACTCCAGTCGACTCTCACCGCCGGCGTAACAATCTCGCCGTGCCAGGTGCGGTCGGGGTCGCCTTTCACTTCCTCGCCTTTGATCGTCGCCCGCAGGAGCACTTTGCCCTTGTCGCGCGGCTGGAGGACCCAGGCGCCGCTGTCGGTGGCGATCATGGCGGCCGCGTCCTTGGGCACGCCCCAATTGCTGCAGTACATGCCGATCCGCATCGAGCTATCCAATGGAAGCGAGACGGTGCCCGGGTCAGCGTGTGGTCCGCTACGGGCGAGCAACCAGCCTTCGTCAACGACCTCTCCGTCGGCGTTCACCAGTTCGAACTTAACGTGGCGGCGATCGCACCGCACCTTGAGCGGCTCGGCCAAATCGCTCACGTTGCGCAGCTCAAGATACGGCACAATCGACCGCGTGCCGTTGATCCTCCCCTTCTCAACCAGCGTAACCCGCGCTTCGAGCCCGCCAACTGCCTCCGACCACACCTGCTCATCGCCCGGCATGGGTTTGGGCTCGTCGCCACGCGCGACCGCCGCCGACACGACAAGAAACGCGACCAACAAAAAAGCACTCGCCTTCATCTCTGAACCTCCCGCGATGCTGAACGACACCACTTACCGAGGCAGTCAAGCGTATCACGAACGGGCATCGGACAACAGAACGAGTCCCGACCGTTTTCGGTCGAGGAATCGGGTATATTGCTGTCGCCATGCAACACTGCGCCGTGGTCGTTGTCGTCGATCGGTTGGGGGCCGGGTTTCTCGGGCCGTATGGGAATACGTGGCTCGATACGCCGGGCTTCAACGCGCTGGCCAGTCAGTCGTTTCTCTTCGAGCACGTGCTGACCGATTCGCCGCGGCTCGAAACGGTTTACCGCTCGTACTGGCAAGGGCTGCACGCGATGTGCCCCGAAGTGGCTGATGCGGCGCGCTCGCCACTGCCGCTGGCAACGCGCCTCGCCACGAGCGGAATGCGCTCGATGCTGGTCACGGACGAGCAGCGCATCGCGGGCCATCCACTCGCTGGCGGTTTCGCGAGCCAGGTGATCATTGACCCGCCTGAGGTCGCGCATCCCGCCGATGATGTGGAGGATACGCAGACCGCCGCGCTCTTCGCCGCCGCGATCAACCAGATTCAATCGGTTAGTGAACCGTCGCTGATATGGCTGCACTCGCGCGGCATGGATGGACCGTGGGACGCACCCAGCGATTTGCGGCGCCGCTGGGCCGACGAAGACGACCCGACTCCGCCCGACCTTATCGTGCCGCCCGAGATGCGGCTGGCCGAAGGTTTCGACCCCGATGAGTTGTTGGGCTTCGCGCACGCTTACGCCGGCCAAGTTTCGGTGGCCGACATGTGCGTTGCGGCGCTGGTCGACGCCGTGCAAGAAAGCGCACTCGCCCCTGAAACGCTCGTGATCTTTACGTCGCCCCGTGGCTACCCGCTGGGCGAGCATCTGCGAGTCGGCCCATGCGACGAAGCGCTGTACGGCGAACTGCTGCACGTGCCGCTGCTTGTGCGAATGCCCGACGCACAATCGCGCACGTGCCGCAACCAGGCACTGGTCCAACCGGCCGACATCTACGCCACACTGGTCGATTGGCTGCTGGCCGAAAGCGATATGCAGCTTCCGGCGGCCGCAAGTCTGTTGCCGCTGGTCCGCCTGGAGCGCGAGACGCATCGCGACCGCACGTGCTGCTTGGCCGCGGCACAACGGGCAATCCGTACCCCAGCGTGGTTTCTGCGTCGGGCGATGTCCGAAGTCGACTCGGCTCCCCAGGTCGAGCTGTTCGCCAAACCGGACGACCGCTGGGAAGTGAACGACGTCGCACAGCGCTGCGCCGACGTGGCGGCGATATTGCCCGGCGTGCTCGACGACTTCGAGCGATCGGCCGCGAACGGCGATTGGTCGAATCTTCCTCCGCTGCCCGAGCTGGTGGTGGAAAGCCCGGGGTAGGCAGCAAAAGCTGAAAGCGGGGAGCGGAAAGCGGATCAATGGCCGCACCGACGCGGATCCCCCGCGTCTCTGTTGGGAATTTGAGAGTTGGACATTGTTTGTGAATTGCTATTTGTGATCACTACTGTCCGACTAAGGGACAGGTCTGTTTCAATAACGCATTAGGGAATAACCGGTTGCAAAACGAAATGCTTGTACACGATCTGAACCGTCGAGCACACTTAAGCCTTTGCAGGGCGAACTATTTCTTGCCATGCAGGCCAAGGAGGTCTTGTGTTCGAGGAACAATTTGTGTGCACGCCGTTGATGGATTTTTTTGCCGCGGCCCGAGTTCAACGCGTGCGTCGGCAGCTACCAAGGCAATCGGCGCTTGCGTGAATTCTCGTCTCGCGACCAATTCTTGTGCTTGGCCTTCGCGCAACTCACGTTTCGCGAAAGTCTCCGCGACATCGAGACGTGCATGCGGGCGATGGGGCCGAAGCTGTACCATGCCGATTTTCACGGCAAAGTCTCGCGGAGCACGCTGGCCGATGCGAGCCGCACGCACGACTGGCGAATCTGCGCCGACTTTGGCCAGGCACTGATTCGCCGAGCACGCCAACTCTACGCGCACGAGCCGTTGGCGGTCGAACTCGAAGAAACGGTCTATGCACTCGACTCGACGACGATCGACTTGTGTTTGACACTGTTTCGCTGGGCTCACTTTCGCCGACGCAAGGGTGCCGTGAAGCTGCACACGCTGGTCGATGTGCGGGGCAACATCCCTTGTTTGATCCACATTTCTCGCGGGAAAATGCCTGACGTGACGGCTCTCGACTGGTTGCCCATCGAGCCCGGATCGCTCTACGTCAAGGATCGTGGCTACGGAGACTTCCAACGCCTGCATCGTCTCACGTCGTGTGGCGCATTCTTCGTGACCCGGGCCAAGAAAAATCTCGACTACACGCGCCGAGTTCGACGTGCCGTGGACAAAGGGACCGGACTTCGCAGCGACCACACGATTGTCTTGGCGGGCCCGAAGTCCTCGGGACTGTACCCCGATCCTCTGCGTCGCATCACGTTCTACGACACCGAGCATCAGCGACGGCTGGTGTTCCTGACCAACAACTTCACCTTGCCAGCGATCACGATCGCACGGCTGTACCAGTGCCGTTGGCAGGCCGAAGTCTACCAGCCAGAATACGCATCAAGCGCAGGCTTGTATCGACTCGCCGCTTGAGGTTAAGGTTTCGGCCGCTGCGTTGCTGAAGCTGTCGTTCTGGTGTCGGCAGCAAGCTGCTAGCAACCTTTCTGCCAGCAATCACGAGCCAGGAGGCTCCCTATGGCAACCACGGCTCCCCCCCGCGCCCCACGATCGGCTCACCGGAGTTGGCGACGATCGTACCGTTGGAGCAACTGTGGCCGCGGCTTCCACCGATCCGGCGGGAGGAACTGCTCAGGCAACTGACGCGGATCCTGGCTCAGCGTCTGCCTCCCGCCGAAAGCAAGGAGGCCGCTCATGAGTAATGCCACGCTTTCCGGTGTGCTGCGACCCAATGCACAACTCAGCACTTCCCCAGCAGTCCGTCGGGCCAACTTGCGACCCGATCCGCAGGGGGGCGCCCTTCGCTCAGACAAGATCAGCGAGGCGCGACTGGCCATCGTGTACGTGCGACAGTCAACGCAACAGCAGGTGTTGGAGCATCGCGAGTCGACGGCGCGACAATACGCATTGGCCGATCGTGCAGTGGCTTTGGGCTGGCCCACGGCGGCGGTGCAGGTGATCGATGAGGATCAAGGCCACAGCGGCAGCTCCGCGGAGGGACGGAGTGGGTTTCAACGCTTGTTGGAGGAGGTCAGTTCCGATCGCGTCGGTCTGATCCTGGGACTGGAGATGAGCCGGCTGGCACGCTCGTGTAAAGACTGGCATGCCTTGTTGGAACTATGTGCCATCTATCGCACGCTGCTGGCTGACGCGGACGGGCTTTACGATCCGAGTCTGCATTCTGCACTCTATACTCTGCATTTGCCGGTCCGCCCGCCCGCTGTCTCCGCCTGCGGCAGACCACCAGAACGAGCCCTTCCGCGTCGACGGATCGCGACGGGTGTTCGTTTCCTCACGCTGCCCCTTCCGACCTAGTCTGCCGGAACGCACCCTGCGGCTCGCCGGAAAAGAGTCCAGAGCTGCGTCGCGCGTGCAAGGCCTAGCAGCCCGTTGAAGTAATGCGTTTTCTCAGGCGACGAGCGAGTGCGGCCGATGATCCGAAAACCGTTGGCGCCAGGGGGGCGAAACGTGCCAGTCCCTTTCTCCGCTCGCCGAACAGGCGAGCGCAGTGGAAGCGGAGGGCAGATCGACTCTCTGCTCCCTCGGCGCCCTCCTGTTCCATCGCCCGCCGCCCCGCCGCCCCGTGGTGCGCCAAACCGGCCCTCGCGCACCGAGAACCCCATGCCGGGGGCCCCACAACGGTGCGCGCCGCCCCTTCGGCGCACCACAGCGACGAGTAAATGCAAAGTGCTTTGCGTCGTTTCCCTCGTTCCCAGGCTGCGCCTGGGAACGCACTATCTTCGAGGCTCCGGCCTCGCTTTGGGCCACCGCACGAATTGCCAAAGACTCACATCTGCCGTCCCCATGATACCCGCGGGTCGTTGATATGTCAACATGAAATGTTTACGATTTATTTCCGAATGTCCGCCGGCCTGAAGGGTCGGTTCCATCAGCCCAGGCCGAAGCCGCGGAGGCCTGGGGAACGGGGAACGGCAACACCG
>CAYQAJ010000161.1:0-11721 GCA_964415245.1 uncultured Pirellulaceae bacterium
AACGCTCCGGCCTCTAATTCTGTTCTGTACAAACTTAACGACTCTAGACTCTCGCATTTCGCCAAATGTCGCAGTCCAGCCCCGGTAATGCACGTCTCCGCGGCGTTGAGCCTTTGGAGCCTCGCCAGTCCGGCCAAATGAACGAGCCCTTCGTCAGTCACCTTCGTACCTGCGATTGATAGGAATTCGAGTTTCGAACATTTGCCAATCACTTCGAGAGACCGGTCACTGATCGCAGTGTCGGCAATATCCAGCGCGCGAAGCCCATCCGCGCGACACAGCTTCTCTATCGATTCATCGCCCGCAGTCGTAAAGCGCAGAGAGAGAATCTCAAGTTGAGGTAGATCGGGCAATTGAGAAATACCCATGTCCGAAATGTCGCGCCCCTCCAGCAGGAGCTGTGTCAGTTTGGTGAGCCCTCGGAGGTGTCCCATGCCTGCATCTGAAATGGAAGAGTTCCTGCGAAATGACAACCTCAGTTCCTTTAGGGATGTCAATGGAGCTAAATGTACCATATCATCGTCGGACATTTGGATGGCCGTCACGTCCAACTCCGTTAGACCCTCAGGGCGATTGCACCATAATTCACTTTCCGCGAAGGACTTCGAGGCGGTAGTCGTCGTTCCAGGCGGCGCAGAGTCGTTTGTTCTTGACGCCGACCTTGTGGGTCTTGTTGTTCTTGAGCAGGCTGAGGGACGCTCTCCGCAGCAGGCTGAAGTTGGCGTCGGCGTGCCCCTTGCGGATGCGTGATTGATCCTCACCGAAGGTCACGTCCAGTTGCCAGTGCAGCGAATTCTCAACGCCCCAGTGCCCGCGTACCGCGGCAGCGAACTTCTTGCCGCTGAGGTACCGGCTCACGATATAGTATCGCACGTCGTCGCTCTTTTTGCCGTTCTTGTGTTCGGTAACGCGAACCGCCATCCCGATCGCCTTCACGCCAGGCCACTTCTCGCGGAGCGGAAAGTCTTCCGGCAGCTTGGCCAGATAGTAGTAACGATCGTCAACGCGGCCATGCCCCTTCTCGTGCGATTCCTGGCGTCGGCAGGCGATCGATTCACAGTCATCTTCCAAATGTTGTGCGAAGAAATCGTGGATGGCGTCGTACAGCTTCGGCTGGTTCTCCTTGACCGCCAGCACGTAGTCGGCCCGGGCGTCGACGATCTGCTGGGCGATCTCTCGCTGGCAGCCCATGGCGTCGAGGGTCACCAAACAGCCCTGGATTTCCAGGATTTCCAGCAGCGTGGGGATAGCCGTGATCTCGTTGCTCTTGGCGTCGGTGACCACTTGTCCCAGGCTAATGTGATTGGCGGTGGCCCACGCACTGACCATGTGAATGGCCGCCTTGCTGCTGGCGGCGTCGAAGCTGCGTCGCAGTGTCTTGCCGTCGATGGCAATCACCTGCCCGTCGCTGACTTCATGCAGAGCCGTGATCCAACTCAGCAAACACTTTTCAAACTCGGGTGGTTTCAGCGCCCCCAGGATGGCATTGAACCGGTCGTGCGAAGGAACGCCCGCGCTCATGTCCAAAAACTGCGCCAACCAATCTTTTTTCAGGTTGGCCCACTTGGCAATCGACACGAAATCATCGGCCCCGCTGATCACCGCGCACAGCGCCATGACCACCACGTTGACCAGCGGATACGTAACTTGGCGACGCCGTGGATCGGCCAAGTCCTGAAAGTGCTCCGCGATTCCCGCCGTGGTAATCTCCGACATGATCATCCCTCCTGGCATCGACGACGCACGCGGCGAGCACCCCTCGCCATCGTATCGCGGTCGCCTTACCAAGATGATGACAGATTACCTAATGTGGCGCAATCGCCCTGGTTAGACCCTGAATGAACTTGAGCCAGCCGAGGTCCGCGTTATTCCTCCAGCCGAGTTCATCGGACAAATACACTGACACGCATTCGTCTCCCGGTACACCTTCGGAGATCTCGATCAACGCGCCAGCAGCCTTTAGTACAGCGAGTGCCTTCGTGTGGGAACCCTCGTGCGATAATGCATCGGACGCGCAGAGATGCGACGAGCAGTAACACATTACTTGCATCACCAATACGAGCGTGATCGCACCACGTAGTGCCGTGTCGCAATGAATCAGGTGTCGCATTCGCATGTGAACGCTCGCGAGGGTCTTTCAGCGCGGAGGGATAGTCATAAGGGAAACTCTATGTCTGCATCGGGAAAGCCGATGGGATCCAACAGGCCCTTGGGTTCGTGTGGTGGTAAATAGAGGGTACCGGCACGGGGATGCTCCGCGTACCTGTGTTCAGCCTCCAGGCCCACGGCAAAAGCCAGGGGACACCCAGCCGGGGATTGTAATGGGTTGTTGCGAGTTTGGGCAATGATGTTGTGGTCGAGACGCCGGCGTTGAAAAGTGCGAATCCGGGCGGATCGGTCGACGGTGGCCTCCCCTCGGCTGGATGTTCCCGACCCTCCCCCTGAGGACCGCGAGCGACCCTCCTGCACTCGCCTCCCGGCTCTCCACCGGACTTAGTCCGGTGGGAGACACGACTGACGAGCTACTGCCGCCGCCAAGTTCTCCCGCTCCGGCTCTCCACCGGGCTTGCTCCGGTGGGAGCGACGACTGACGAGCTACTGCCGCCGCCAAGTTCTCGCGCTCCGGCTCTCCACCGCGCTTGCCGCGGTGGGAGCGACGACTGATGGGCTAGGGGCGCGGCTGCCAAATGGAATGGATGGCGAGCGGCCGCGGGTAGCCGTTCAGTCGTTGCTTCCGCTGGGGTAAACCTTGCCGAGAGCGGGAACTTGTGGCGTGGAATGAGATGCTCGGTAGCCGGTCAGTCGTTGCTTCCGCTGGGATGAACCCAGCGGAGAGCCAGCGTGAACCCAGCGGAGAGCGGGCGCGCGGTTCCGCACAGTCAGAAACAAATGTTGAACAACTCCTATTGACATCTCAACGACCCGGCGCGTACAATCAGGGTGTAACGATCGCTCCTTGGCAATTCGCATTGGTTAGTCGTGGGTTATCGGTTGTCAGTCGCTGGCATCCGGCCGCGCTCGCGGTGCGCGCCCTTCGCGTGATTGGGGCATGGTCGCTTTCGATCTTGATTCGCGACGAGCTTTCACGCGACATGGCACTCCACAAGGCCCGAAAACGGCGATAACTCCAACCAAGCACGACGTTTAACAGCCGACGTCGCGGGCGACATTTGTGGGTCGTCGCGACATTGCGCGGCCAGAGTTTTCAGTGTTCGGTTTTCAGTTTTCAGTTCGGAGAGGGAATGGGCAACACTGGCGTCACCGGTGGCGCACCGGAGCGCTGCTCGCTTTCACGATCGTCCATCAACGTCCGTATTCCGCCTTCTGCAACTGAAAACTGAACACGGAAAACTGAAAACTCGCGCTGAGCCAGTCCCCGGCGGCTTTGAAACAACCGCTTTATTTGCGCGCCGTGAAGATGCAGTAAATGCCCAGCCCGCGGCGGCGGGCCACGTGTTGGTAGTAGCCGGAGGCGATTCCGCGCGTTTGGATGGCGGATCGCAGGCCGAGCCAATACAGCGCGACGCCGAGCGGATAGAAAAGCAGGCTGGCGCGATAGATTCGCCGCGACGAGGGGACCACGTGCTGCGTAATGTCGCGACATACGACGTCGTGAAACCCTGCATCGCACAGCGACCGCGCGAACTGGCCCTTGCTGGGCGTGTTGGGAATCGCCCAGCCGCGCTGCCAGCGCTCCACGATCCGCCGTTCACTTGCCGACAGATCGAATCGCGTGAGAAAGCCGTCGGCCACGATCAATCGGCCGCCCGGTTTCAGCAGCCGCCAGGCTTCGGCGAGCAAGCCACTCTTGTCCTGGGCGTAGCATGCGCTTTCGAGGGCCCATACCACGTCGAACGATTCGGCCGCCAGTCCGGTCGCGCAGTAATCGGCCGTGTGAAACCGCAGTTGCTGGTCGAGCCGTCGTTCGCGGGCCAGTCGTCGCGCCCGCTCGATCTGCCCCGCGCAAATGTTGACGCCCACGACCGATGCGCCGAGATGCTCGGCCAGCCAGATGGCGCTGCCGCCAATGCCGCAACCGGCATCGAGCACGCGCTGGCCCGCCGCGATGCCGGCGAGACCAGCCAGAACGCGATTCATGTTCCGTACCGCGTCGTCGTGGCGACGGTGGCGGTGGTCGAAGTAGCCGCAGTGCAAGCCCAGATTCCGGTCGGTGCCCCACAGCAGCCGGTAGTCGCCCGCGGTGTCGTCGAAGTACTCGACAACGTTTCGCTGATGTAGAGTCAGCGCCGGGCGCGACAACCGGGCAGGCCGGGCAGTCGTGACTTCCGAAAGAGACACTACTCAAACCCTCCCGACCGGAAACCCGGGCTCAGAGGCTATCCGGAAAGCGTCTTCGAGAAGGGGACGGGCACTCTAGAAGTTTTCAGTGTTCAGTTTTCAGTTTTCAGCCGGCAGCGAAACGTGCAACCGACCACTGATCCGCTTGCGGCGGAACAACCGCCGAGCGTGCATTGAGCCAGTCCCCGACGCTTTCCGGATCGCTGCTTAGCGGGCGCCGCGCGAAGCCCGTGCTTCGCAAGACTCTCGGCCCAGCAATACAACCGCGACGGGGGCCGGGCTTTAACCGGTGGCTGGGCGGTTTGTACGTTCCAGCATCAACCTCCGCTCGATCAGGAGTTTTGGCCGCGTCGCACCGAAAGATGTATTATGATGACTGCCGTGGAAATGATCTCAAGCCGGGTTGCCAGCAGGGGAGAAACGAGATGATTGTGCATCGAATCCTTGCCGCCGCGTTGGCCGCACTTACGACACTTGCCGCGGGACTGCTCTATGCCGACGAGCCCCGCACGATCGGCGATGCCGAGTTCGCCCGGCTCCATGCTCTGGTGAAGCCACAGTCGGGCGAGTCGCGGTGGATGGAGATCGACTGGTACCCCAGCGTGTGGGAAGCTCGGCAGAAGGCCGCGGCCGAAGGCAAGCCGATCTTTCTCATGGCGGGAAGCGGCGGCGCTCCGGCCGCCGGCTGCTGAACGGCCGGACGAGGCGTGAGCCGTGAGCTCACCTGGTGGAACGACGACACCATTCGCTTGATCCGTGAGAATTTCGTAGCCGCGTCGGTGCCGACATGGGTCTGCCGCAGCGACTCGCCGGAAGGCGAATTCCTCCGCGGCGCCGATATCGATAAGCACTGGGTTACTTCCAGCGGCTACATGCACTGCGTATCGGCCAGCGGCAAGCTGCTGGGAGGGCGCCCTTGCCAGGAAGTGCTCGATGCGTTCTGGAAACTGCCGGAATCGGAACGCCGGCCCGGCGCGATTCCAGTCCGCGATCTGGCGCCGTCGGAAACAGTTATTCCCGCGCCGCCGCCAGGGGGCCTCGTTCTCCGCGTATACGCCCGCTTTCTGGCGCGGGGAGACGATGGAGTGCTGCGCCGCGCCAGCACGGCCGACTTTCCCCTGATGCGCGACAAGCCGGAGGTGCGGCAGCAATGGCAGTTGTTCCTCGAACCGAATACCGAGTACATGTGGCTGACGCGCCAGGAGTGGCAATCGCTCGTGCCCGCCGATCCCGAGCCGGGACAACGGCTCAACGTGGCAACGGCGATCGTCGAGCGGATGGCTCGCTTCCACCTGACTCCCCAACGCGCCACGACCAGCGAAGGGGGAATCGTCGACAAGCGGTCGCTGGAGGAGGCGCGTGGCGAGCTGGTCGTGCGGGAGGCGACGCCGGATCAGATTCGCATGGAGCTGGAAGGCTTCGTGCACTGGGGCAGCGACTACGACGAAGGACAGGCCACGAGCCCGAATGGGCCGCTGGCTCAGGGTTTCGCCACTCCGCTGTACGGACGCATCGAATACGATCGCCGGAGGCACGCCTTCACGCGGTTCGATATCGCCGCGCCGGGGAACGTGTGGGGCCGCTGGGGCGACGCCAACAATCACAGCATGTACGTCGAACGACCCGGCCGCGCGCCGTTCGGTTTCGCCTTCGAATTGGCAACGTTCGATTCGCCCACCGACCGCCTTCCGCCGGGCGGCAACGGCCGCTACGTCACGGAGAACTCAGGTTACTTCTCCGATGCTGCCAAATGATGCGCAGCGCGGGCGCCTTCCGGCTCCCGCCATGCTCCATGCCGCAGTGCGGAGTGCGATCACGTATCGGCTACCAAATCACGTGCAGAAACAACCGCACCGCCACCAGGCACAGCGCGATCGCCAGCAGGCGGACGATGATCGAGCCGTGGAGCCGGGTCGAAAGGGCGGCTCCCAGGGGCGCTCCCATCATCACGCCGACGGCCAGGTACATGGTTTGCGCGACGCCCCCCTCGAACTGCCCCAGGGCCACGTGGCAGATGGTGCCGGTCAGCGCGATGAACGTGAGCACGAAATGCGATGTGGCCGTGGCCGAATGCGGCGGGATTCGTAGGCCGCGAATCAAAAACGGCACGTGAATGATGCCTCCGCCAATACCCAACAGGCTCGCCAGAACGGCAATGTAGGCGCTCCCCACGCAACCGACCAACGAGAGCACTTTCGGCGATAGTCCGCTCGCGCCGCTGGGCTCTTGGCCCCGCCGCGCGCCCAGGGGGTTTACGACCAGCGTCAACCCCACGGTCAACAGCAGCACGCCGAAAACGGGCTCGAAAATGGCTCGCGGCACCTCGTGCACCAGCAGCACGCCCACCACAGCCCCCGGCAAGCTGGCCAGCGTGAACAGCGTGGCGATGCGGTAGTTGACGCGGCCCATCCGCACGTAGGCGATGGTGCCCGAGTAAGCATTGAAGAACACGACGGCCAGCGACATGGCGGTGATGGTTGCCGGCGACTCGTTGGGCAGCAGAATGAGCAGAGCGGGCACCAACAGCGAGCCGCCCCCGGCGCCGACCAGCGTTCCGTACGCGCCGACGGCGAGTCCCAGCGGAGCCAGCAGCAGAAACTCGGCAATCTCCGGCGACATCGCCTCGGCTCCGATTCGTTAGATCTGATAATCCACGGGCGTGCCTGGGAAATCGTCGGGGGAACGCCTGTCGCTCCCTTCTCCCTTTGCGCCCGAGTCGGGCCAAATCCGCTGCATCAGCAAGTGTACGCACCATCCCCACACCGCGGGCAACACCACGGCGGCGGGGATCAGAATCGAGAGTCGCATCGGTCGGCATCCACGGTGGTGGGTAATGTGTCTTGTCGCGCGCTACCGCGATCGTATCGTCCCGAGTGCCGCCTGGGAAAGGGCGGTTCGTCTTTGGGCCTGTCGCCGTCGGCTGCCCGCTTTGCGTACTCAAACACGGCGCAGGGAAGCGAGACGTCGGGTCGAGACAGCTTGCCCAGCTCTGGCGGATCGGCCTGAGGCGGACTGGTTGGTGCCACGGCATCGACCCCGTCCGGCGCCGTCCGACCGAATCCGGGAAGTTGTTTGCAACCGGTCGTTCAATGCGCTATCGTGTTGGTTCGTGAAGCGAAAGACGAGGCGGGACCCATCACAAGCGAGGAGAACCCAGGTATGAGTGATGAAAGCAAACGAACCCGACGAAAACTCTCGCGGCGTGGCTTTCTGGCCGGATCGGCAGCCGCGGCGGCCGCGTTTACGATCGTGCCGCGCAATGTCCTCGGCGGGTCGGGGCAGACGGCCCCCAGCGACATGCTGGGAGGGGCGCTGATTGGCTGTGGCGGTCGCGGGGAATCGACGTTCCAGGGGCTCGGCCCGAATGTGCGGCGACTGGCCTCGTGCGACGTGAAGTACAAAGATCGCGCCGACAACAAAACGTTCTACACCGATTTTCGCTACGTGCTCGAGCGCGACGACATCGACGTGGTCGCCATCGCCACGCCGCCCGGTTGGCACGCTTCGATCTCGATCGCGGCCATGGAAGCGGGCAAGGACGTGCTGTGCGAAAAACCGATGACGCGATTCATCGCCGAAGGCCGCGCCGTGGCCGAGGCCGAACGCCGCTTCGGCCGCATCTTCCAAATCGGCACGTACGGCCGATTCGGGGGGAACCGCCGCATGCGAAAGATCTTCGAGAGCGGGCTGCTCGACAAGGTGGATACCGTCGTCGTGCAGCGCGGCGGCAAGAAGGTGAAGGAGTGGAGCGGCAAGGTCCGTTACGACGTGCGCGACGTGCCGGGCAATCTCGATTGGGACATGTATTGTGGGCCGGCGCCGCTGCGGCCGTACAACCCGCATCGCGTCGGCGGCACGCATCGCGGCTACTGGGATTACGAAGGGGGTGGGCTGGCCGACATGTCGCATCATCACCTGGACCGACTGGCTTACGAATACGGCCGCGACTTGACCTCGCCGGTCGAGATCGTGCCGCACGCGCCGCCGCAACATCCCGAGGCGGTTGGCATGTGGGGCTGGTGCGAGCTGAAGTACGCCGACGGTTTCACGATCGTTTTCGACAGCGACGAGTGGGGCCAGCGCTACGACCGACTCGACGATCGACATACCAGCGAGGGCGACATTCTCAGCATGCTGAGCGAAGCCGACCGCAAAAAGCTGGACGAGCTGCCCGATCCCGAGCCGCTGGTCTCCTTCCCCGATGCCGTGCGGACACGAAAACGAGCCGGTGGCAACGCCGACGCATCGCACCGCGTGGCCACGATTTATCACCTGGCCAACGTGGCCTTTCGCACCGGCCGCACGCTCAGGTTCGACCCCGATACCGATCAGATCATCGGCGACGAAGAGGCGAACCGCCTAGCCAACCAGCCGATGCGGGCGCCATGGCGATTGTCGTAGCGTCGCCGGCGCCCTGATATGCCCATTTCATCAACGTCGCCCAACGGGAACGAACAGCAATCCATTCGATAATCGAAGGAAACCAGATTATGGCAGGCAGCGAGCAACTCAAGAACCTCGTCCAACAGATGCCCGACGCCGACGGGCGCGGCATGTACACCGAGAACATTGACAAAGAGAAGATCGAAAAGGCGATCACCGCCATTCACGAGGGAGGCCGCGAGAACGTCCTGGGGCTGGTCGACATGCTCGCCGAGCCGGGGAGCGAAGAGGACGTGAAGCCCCGCTACGCCCTGCACTGTCTGGTTAACCACGTGTTGGTGGTCAAGGACGAGCCGGGACGCAAGCAGCTTTGCGAAGTGCTCGCGAGCCAGCTTGGTGGCGATCGGCCGAAATACGTTCAGGCGTTCCTGTGCCAGGAACTGGGTTGGGCGGGCCGCCGCGAAAATGCTACGGCGCTGGCCAAACTGCTGACCGACGAAGAGCTAAGCGCTCCGGCGTCAATGGCGCTGGCGGCGATTCGAGAAGGCGCCGCTGCCGAGTTTCGCGCGGCGTGGCCGAAAGCACAGGGCGTGTTGCGTCGCCATATCATGGACGGCCTGGCCGCACTGGCCGAGCCGGAGTCGGGCCCTCTCTTTCAGGAAGGGATTCGCGACGAGGACCGCGAGGTGCGCATCGCGGCCGCAGCCGGTCTGGCAAAACTGGGCAATGCAAACTCGGCGGAACTGCTCCTCAAGGCCGCCGACGGCGCAAAGGGCTGGGAAAGAATCCAGGCGACAAAGCACTGCCTGGTGCTGGCCGAGAAACTGGCGGACTCCGGCGACACCGACGCCGCCCGGCGGATCTACGAGCATCTCAAGAAGACTCGTGACGCCGACTCGGAGCAGTACATTCGCGAGGCGGCCGAACGCGGTTTGGCCGCGGTGGGGTGAGATGCGGCACGGGGGGTGGGGCGCCGCATGCGGTGCCGGGCTACGCGACAGACTGGCCCGCAATTCGTGTTGTTGGCGTTCGGAGACCCACGGACGGCAGTCCGTGGGATTGCGGTGCGTGGGTTTGCGGTGCGTAGGCTTGCGTGCGAGTCAGGGGCGCGGAGCGGCGGCGTTCTTGTCGTCGTAGATGGTCCACACGGGCGTCTGCTCGCGCACCTTGTCGAGGTAAGCCTTGCGCTGCTCTTCCACTTTCTTCTTCGTGAGCGCTTTGCGAATCTCGACCTGCGCGTCGACGAAGGGGACGCGGGTTGCCTCCTCGCGCTCGACGACTCGAATAATGTGAAACCCCTGCTCGTCTTCGAGAATGCGGCTCAGCTTGCCGATGGGCAAGGCGAAGATCGCTTCGTCGAGCACGCGCGATACCAGGCTTCCCTGGGTGGTCCAGTCGTTCAGTCCGCCGTCGTCGGCCCGCACGCCTTGCGAATTGCTGCGGGCCACTTCGGCCAAGGGAGTGCCGCGCATTACCTCGTTACCCATTTCGGCCAGTGTGCGATAGGCCTCGCCCTTGTCCGAAAGGCTATTGAATCGCGCCATCAGGTGTTCCCAGCGTGCGCGGGCCGGTACGTCGTAATCGGCGGCGTGCTCGTGGTAGTAGTCGACCGCCTCGTCGTGCGTGATCTCGGGCTGGAAGTCGACGTGTTGGCGAAGTATCTGCTGGGCCAACACCTGTTCGCCGAACTGTTGTCGCCGTTTTTTCAGCGACGTGCCGTAGGAACGCAGCACGGTGTCGAGCTCGCCGGCCGTACTAACGTTGGCCTGCTCCATGAGCGTATCGAGCTGCGTTTTGTTGAAGTGTTCGTCCAGGTTGGCGTGCAGCTCCTTGAGATTTGCGGGGGGCACCTGACGGAGAAAGTCGAGATACAAAAGCTTGGTGTCGATGACCATCGTCAAGAGCTGCTTCATGAGCTTCTCGCGCTGTTCCTCAATGATGTCGGGCGGCGCGCCCTTCAGCTTCTCGTCAATCAAGGGGTTGACGACCGAGAGCAGCTCGCCGGCAAGAATAGGCTCGTTGCCCACGACGGCTATGATCTGGGCTGACTCGAGAATGGTGGGACCGGTGGTGGGAGATTGCGAGTCGCTGTTTGTGGTCGGCAAATCGGCAGGGTACCGCGATTCGCTGCCCGAGGTTTGGCGAACATCATTGGGGTAGTCTTGGCCTCGCGAGGACGGCGTTAGGCAGAGTGCTAGCCAGACCGCGCAGACAACTGCGCAGTTCAACGTGGTCAGGCGAGAGAGCGAGCGGATCACGCGACGAGCCTTCGTGCGGAGCGATACTAGACGAGCTTGGGGGCATCAGCGCAAAGAAGTTCCAAATCTCAAATCCCAAACAATCTTCAATGCCTAAATCACAAAGGGCGACGGACACGCGAAACTTCAACGGATGGCCGAAGCCCGAGGGGACGTTGTGATTTGAGATTTGTAATTTGGAGCTTCCCGCAAAGGGCGGCGGATTATAGCCATCCCCTCACGCCGGCCGCAACACCGATCGCACGAAGTCGATCATCGCGTCGGGCTCCGTAACCTCCTGCGGCAAGGCAAGATAGGCGCTCCGCTCGTCGACCACCTTGAGCTTCCCCCCGGCGCGGGCGGCCAATTCGGCGATGCGGCGACGATCGCGGTAGTTGAGCACAAGGTTCCGATCCTCAAGGTGCACGTCGTGAATCCGCCAATGGGCGGCCGCCAGCTTGATCTGCACCAGGTCCAGCAGCCGCGTCGCTTCGGGAGGCGGTTGGCCGAACCGGTCGTTCAGTTCCTCGCGCAGTGCATCGAACTCGTCGGCGTGGGAAACCTGCGTCAACCGGCGGTACAGGTCGATCTTCTGCCGCGTGTCGGGCACGTACCGAGCGGGTAGATACGCCTCACCAGGGAGCACGACATCGACCTCGATCGGCCGCCGCGGCGGAAGCGCTTGCAGGTGGCGGACGGCGTTCTCCAGAAGCTGGCAGTACAGCTCGTACCCCACCGCTGCAATGTGCCCACTTTGCTGCGTACCCAGCAGGTTGCCGGCGCCGCGGATTTCCAGGTCGCG
>CAYQAJ010000162.1:0-11712 GCA_964415245.1 uncultured Pirellulaceae bacterium
CGGCGGCAGACCGCACGTGCCTGGTGCAGCGCCGCCGCTTGCCCCGTGCCGCCCGGCAGAATGAATTCGCTCAGTGGCGCAAGGCGCGCTTCGAAGAGGTCGATCGCCTCTTCCAGCCGCTGCACCTGAAGCGGTTGCACAAAGATGGTCTTGTGTTTCGCGGGATCGGGCGTCGCCAACTCCGCCCCCAGGCCGAACAACTCGTGCTGCGCCGCGGCAAGCACTTCGTCGATGTCGGCCGCCAGTCCCGTGGCGCGGGCGACACCCAGAACGCAGTTCAGCTCGTCGACGGCGCCGTACGCCTCGATCCGCGTATTGTCTTTGCGCAGCCGCGGTCCGCCAAAGAGGCCCGTTTCGCCTTGGTCGCCGGTTTTGGTATAGATTTTGCCGGTCATGATCGTGGACTGCCCTCATTCCCTATTCCCTGGCCATCCCCTGGCTCGAAACTCCGCCCGCACATACCCCGCGCGGCGCCAGCGGGTATAACGAGCGCGACCGGGCGCTTATAATAGCGTCGGGCGACGCCTCACAACCAGCCAGTACTTGTGGGAGTTCAACCGTGGCATTCATTCATACGATTTCCGCACAGTTTAGGAAGATGCGAAACCTGGGGAGGATCGCGGTCGCATGCGCCCTCGCGGTTGCATTCATCGCCGCGTGGTTCATTCCGCTGGCCACACCCCAATCCCGCGGTGACGATTCCGTCGAGCCAACGTTTCTCTCGAACGTGCGGCAGGTCACCTCCGGCTTCGAGAAAGCGGGCGAAGGCTACTTCTCGCCCGATGGCCGATCAGTCGTCTACCAGGCCATCCAGGCCGACTATCCCTTCTATCAGATTTACACGCAGCCGCTGGAGGGGGGTAAGCCGAAGCTCATCAGCACGGGCCGCGGCCGCACCACGTGCAGCTATTTTTCGATCGACGGTAAACGGATTCTGTTCGCTTCAAGCCATCTCGACCCCAAGCTCGAAAAGACCGAGGCCGACGCCATTCGTCAGGCCGAGGAAGACCGCCGCTCGGGCGTCCGTCGCCGCTATCAGTGGGACTTTGACCCGTACATGGACATCTTCGTGGGCGACCTCGACGGCAAGAACCTCAAGCGGCTCACCGACGCCAAAGGCTACGACGCCGAGGGCGCATGGTCGAAGGACGGCAAGCTCATCGCCTTCTGCAGCGATCGCGACGGCGACCCCGATATCTACGTCATGAACGCCAACGGCACGCACTTGCGCCAATTGACCGATGCCCCCGGTTACGACGGTGGGCCGTTCATTTCGCCCGACGGCAAGTGGGTCATCTTTCGCAGCGACCGCAAAGCGAAGGACATGCTGCAGATTTACGTCATCGGCATTGACGGCAAGAACGAAACCGCGCTCACCGACAACGTCGGCGTAAACTGGGGCCCCTACTGGCACCCCACGGAGCCCTATCTCATCTGGGCCGGGGCCGACCACTCCAACCCCGACGTGCGACCCAACTACGACCTGTGGTTGGCGCGGTACCACGCGGATGACGGCAAGTTCACGATCGACAAGCCCGTGCGCGTGACCGACAACCCCGCCGCCGACGTGCTCCCCGTCTTTTCGCCCGACGGCAAACGGCTGATGTGGACCAGCACCCGTAGCGAAGATCGCAGCAGCCAACTCTTTATCGCCGACTTTCAACTCCCGCAGCCGTGAACGACGACCCCAAATCGTGCGGCGTGATTTTGTTCCGGTCCGAGCCGGTCGAGTCGTTTCTGTTGATGCGGCACGCCGACCGGTGGGATTTGCCCAAGGGGCACGTCGATCCCGGCGAGAGTGAGATCGATTGCGCTCTGCGCGAGCTGTCCGAAGAGACGGGCATCGACGCCGCCGACATCGAGATCGACCCCGGCTTTCGCTTCACCACGCAGTACCCGGTCCGCTCGCGCCTGCACCAGGGGGAAATGCGCGACAAGACGCTGGTGATCTTTCTGGCCCGGCTCAAGCGCCCGGCCGGCATTCTGGTCACCGAGCACGTCGACTACGAATGGTTCCCCTGGCAGCCGCCGCACAAGATTCAGGAAAAGACCATCGACCCGTTGCTGGCCCACGTCGACGCCTACTTCCGCGGCGCCGGCGCTTGAGCCGCCTGCTTGCTCTTCTGCCGCTTCTGCCGAGTTGTGAATTCGCGGCAGTTGCAGCCGTACGTCGAGCAGCCGCCGTAATACTCCCAGCAATCCCGATGGTGAGGCGTGCGGCACGCGCGGCAATACACCACACGATCCTCGATCGGCTCGCCGCAGATTTGGCAGATCGCCGCTTCCAGATCGGCGCGCTGGCCGTCGCTCGGTTCGACGAATTCGATTCCCTCCCCTAGTTCAATCTGCGACTTCAGCGCCTCGTCGAACAGCTCGAGCGAGTACGAGGTGAACGCCAGCAAGTCCCGCGGTCGAGGGAATTTGCCCCGCTTCTTGACCAGCAGCACGCCCTGGCAAACATTCACGTAAATGTCGAGGTTGTACCCGAAGCGCCGCAGCCGGCCGATCGCCGATTGCACGCCGGGCGTGAGCAAGCGACGTACGTCGCCGACGTCGCTGCCGTGAATGATGTAGTCGGCATCGAACTGCGGCGAGCCGATCTCGATATCTTGCATGCCGAAGAACTTGCCGATCCGCGTCATCAAGCTGTCGGGATAGACTTCGCACCGCGAGCGCTGCTCGGGCCACGTGGCCCGCAATTGCGTGTAATGGATCGGGTGTTTGCCTCCGGTGGAGTACATGTCGACCAGCACGCGATGACCGCGGTACCGGAATTCGACGCGGGGCCAGGGCGAAAACCCCGCGCCGCGCTCGACCCGGCCGCCGTAGCGATCGGCCAGTCGCGAAAACGTCTTCTGCCATTCGGCCGTCTGGTGCGCGTGGTACGAAACACCGACCACGATCACGACCGTGACGATCGCGATGAATCCCCCGGCAAAACAGACTGCTTGGGAGGGCTCCATGCATCGCCTCCGCGGCCGATGGGCTAGCCGACCATTGACTGGGAGGACTGTCTCCCTTGTTCGACCGCCTAATCCCGGCCGCCTAATCCCTGCCGCCTCGCTTCGCGGCCGGAGTCGGCTTCGGCGCGCGAGCCGATCCGTTCGAGGGGGTCTCCACCACCAGCCACCGCGTTTCCAGGCAGCCGTAGATGGCGCACGATCCGTAGTACTCCCAACACTCGTGGTGATGGGGAGTCCGGCAGCGGCGGCAAAGCACCATCTCGCCGGCGATCGCGTCGCCGCACACCTTGCAGATAATCTCGGTGTCGAGGGCCGCCAGGCTGTTCTCGACAAACGTGATTCCCTGCGAGCGGGTGAGCATGGCCTGGTCGTAGACCGACAGAGCCGCGTAGGCAAAATCCTCCATTTCCGGGTAGCGCCGCAGCAGCAGGGGCTTCTGAATCAGGATCCGCCCGCGAGACAGCGAGATGTACATGTCCCGCACGTCGAACAAATGGGTCAGCCGATCAATCTGCTGGCACACCACTTCAGTCAGGAACGCGCGGACCGCCCTTTCGTCGTTGCCGCGGACCACGTAGCGATCGTCGAACCAGTCCAGGCCGGTCGCCACGTCGTCGGTGCCGCGCAGCTTGCGCGGCTCGTCGCTGCGGTGTCGGGGATAGATCTCCGCCCGAATATCGTGGTCGGGCCAACTGATGTGCATCTGCGTCCAGGTGCGGCCGCCGCGCGACGACGTGTTCAACAGCGCATGCGTTACGCCGTATCGGAACCGCACCGAGGGACGGCCCAGCATGCCGCCCGGGATCACTTGGCCACCGAATCGCTTGGCAAGCTGATAGTACGACTGATTCCAGCGGTCGGAGCGCACGTGCGCGGCAACGCCCACGATGCTGATTACGAGCACCACAAACGTAACCGACAGAAACAGCAAGAAACACTCCACCGTCGGCTCCTCGTGCGTGCCGCTCGGAGGCGGCTCCCCTTACCGTAACCGCGATCGCGCACCGGCGCGCAACTCCGCCCGGCAAGCCCGATTCCCATTTTACTCGATCCGGCAAGATTCGGCGCATCGACGGATGTCGGGCGTTCTCCATGCTCCCGGGCCGCGCGCCTGCCTGAGGCTCACGCCGCAGGGCAGCCTCGCAGACGCGGGAACGCGGATCAACGGGGTCGAGAGAAGGCGGCCACGCGCCTACGCTGCCGCGCATCCGCCGGGGACGGGAACCAGCCGCCGGACTATTCGTCGCCGATAAACAGGATATCGTCGTCGCCGGAGCTGGTCCGGCGAGTGCGCGCGGCGGAGGGACGCTCCGACGTCGCCGGCGGTGGAATCGGAGTATCCTCGCCGATGTACAGCACGCTCCCGGATGCCGACGCCTGCGGCGTCGTGGGTCGCTGGGCGCCGCGGCGCTGATACCGCACCACGTTCGTCCCGCCCGACGCCTCCTTGTCGCGCAGGGGGCGCAGGTCGACCGGTCGCGCCAGCTCGTCGTGCTCCTCGAACCAGTTCTTGGCTGCATAGTTCGAGGCCTTGTCGAGGTCCATGTAGGCCAGCCGGACCATATCCCACAACCGCTCGCACACCACATCGAGCGCCAGGTTTTTGTCCCAGGGAAGGCCGATGTCCTTCACGTCGACATAGCCGCTGAAGGAGACGTTGGGGTGAAAGATGGGCGTCAACCAGCGAATGTCGGGGGGACGCTGCGGGTAGGAATACGGCAGCCGCACGTCGCAGCGGTGCAACTCGACGATCTCAACTTCCGCCTTCGACGACGTGCCGCGCTTCATGCCCTTGCCGCGGAAGATCAACGTGTAGCGGTCGGGCGGATCGCCCGTCGTCTCGAAATCGAACAACGAACTGGCCGCCTTCAGGCGCAGCAGCGCTTCGTGCTCGTCTTGCAGTCGCTGTCCGCGATCGATGCCGCTCATTCGAGGATCCTGCCGGATAAGTTCTCAGTGTTCAGTTTTCAGTGTTCAGTCGGAGAGATCGAAGCGGCCCGACCTCCATTCTGGTAACTGAAAACTGAAAGCTCTGGTCTCGCCGAGTCTCCGTGTCGCCGGAAGTCGCCATTTGTTATTCGTCGCGCGGGCTGCGTTATGGGCCGATTACTTCCGGCGAATCGTCCGAGGAGGAATCTACTGAGCGGTCCGATGGCGGCTCGTCGCCGTTCGACTCTTCGCCCTCTTCCAGGCTCGCCTCCAGGTTACGCCGTCGAATCGCCACCAACGCCATCCCGGCCCCCCCGATCAGTACCACCAGCCCGACCAGCCCCACCGACAGCCAGATCGCCGTGCGACCGCTGAAGATCGACAACACACCGTCAGCCGCCTCGGCGTCCTCGGAAGGCCTCAGCGCCTTTAGCTCATCCTTCAACAGGGCGATTTCGGCATCTTTGTCGTCTTGCAGCTTCTTTTTCGCCATTCGCAGGGTTTCAAGCTGGCTCTCGACCCGCGCCTTGGCACGCGTCAACTCGCTTACGTCTGAATTGAGCAGATCACGCTGGGCGATGAGCATCTGCTGATCCGAGCGATGCGCATCGAGGTCTCTGCGGAGATTCGCGGCCTCGCGCTGCTTGGCTTCCACCTCGCCGACCAGTCCCGGCGGCGAGTCGCTCATGGCCGCCACCACACTTTCCAGCACCTCCGTTTGCACTTCGGCGCGGTCGGCGGCTTTTCGCTCGGCCATCAGCTCATCCAGCTTCTTTACAACCGCCGCTGTGTCACTCGATGCGGCCGCTTCGCCCCCGCCGGGCGGAAGCAGGCGCCAGGCGATCAGCATCAGCAGGAAGAATTGCATCGTCAGCATGCCCATCACCGCGATGCCCTGCCACGGATTGCGGTTCTCGCTCAGGTTTACGACCGGCGCGGGATAGGTCATGCGACCTGCCGCCGGGGCGCGGGACATGCCGCGCGATCGCGTTTCGAGAGTCATGGCCGATTCGCCCTCCCATAGGGCTGCGTAGGTTTCCAGCTCTTCCCAGCGGAAGCGCGAGGCAGTGACGTAAAAGCCCCCGGTCCGCCGGAGTTGCCGCGTCGCCGCGCCGGTCCACTGGAACCAGCCCCGCTCGTCCTGGCACGGGTCGATGACCAGCGCCACGTCGAGCGGCTTGTTGAAGAAGTGATCGCAGATAAACGTATCCATGTGGGAAAGGAACACGCCCCAGCCGGGATGCGTGTGGTACCACCCCACCATGTGCAGGTGCTCGCCGAAGCCGTCGCGCTCCCGCGAGATTTGTGTCCACGTTTCGTGCGTGAACTTGAAACTCCCCTTGGTGGCCTCGAAGTGCTGCGCTCGCAGGCTGTCGGTCACCACGATAAACGGCGCCCCGTCGGCGTCGTGATACTGCCCGCCCAGCAGCACGCCCCCCAGCTCGACGTTGGTGTTGCTTTGGGCGTGCTCTTCCATGTCCTGCATCACGTCGACGTCGACGAAGATCGGTAGATCGACCTCATCGGGCGAACCCACGGCGGCCACCGCGAAGTGCTTGTCGCCGTCGGGGCGCAACCGCACCTCGGGCGGCACATGCTCCACGTCGCCGAATTGGATGCCTTGGTCGATCGTCATGCCAAGCTCTCACGGTCGCCCGCCAACTGGTACACCTGCTCTCCCCCGGCGGTCGAAACGCGAACCATGTCGTAGGGAGGAACGCCCAGGTCGGCCAATGTCCGGTCGGCCATGCCGTCGTCGAGCGATACCTCGTGGCACAGCTCGGGCAACTGCGGCTGCTTGCACTCGGGGCACACCGCCTGGCTCATGCCCACCAGCGGCAACGGACGCATTACCGACTGGCTGATGCCGCAATTCGTACACCCCAGCGACACCACCAGATCGCGATCCAGCAGCAGACTGGCCTTCGAGCCGTCGCCCGTTTGCTCGCCCACCGCGGCCAGCAAGTCCCGCGCGGTGTTGCTCTTTGCCGACAAGGGGAGCTCGATCGGATCGGGGTACGTTTCGTGGCTCAAGCAGTCGTCGCGCCGCTGAAACGCCGTCGAGTAAAACTGGTTGGCCACGCCGTTGAAGATCCACGCCTTGCCCGACTCGACCGGAAGGCCGTGCAGCAGCTTGAGCGCTTCCTGCGTCTGCAAGGCGCCGATCATGGACGAAATCGTGGGAGCGGTCGGCACCTTGCCCGCCTGCAGGTCGTCTTGGCGCAACAACGGGCAACTGTACCGCAGATTGATCAGGCGGTAGTCGTTCTCCGTCATGGCGCATTCGTAGCACGCGCTGTCGGGCGGGACGAACACCTTGAACACGCCGTTGATTTCCTGGATGCCGCCGTCAATCCAGGGCGTATTCACCTTCCAACATTGGCGGTTGACCCACAGCCGCGCCTCGCGATTGTCGAGGCAGCCGATCACCACGTCGGCATCGCGGAACAGCCCCAGGCCCACGTCGGTGATAATGTTGGCCGCCATCGGCGTGACGCGGGTATCGGGATTCATGTCGCGCAGCGCGTCGGCCGCCGCTTCGGCCTTGGGGCGGCCGCAATCGCGGTGACGGAACAGCACCGATCGCGTGAGGTTCGACTCCTCGATCTCGTCGAAGTCGACCACGTACACCCGGCCCACCCCCAACAGCGCCAGGTTTTTGAGCACCTCGTTTCCGAGCGCTCCGGCCCCCACCACGATGATGCGGGCGGCGGCCAGCTTCTCCTGGTCCCACCAACCGATGAGCCGCAAGCGGGAATAGCGGTCGTCGTCGTCGATGACCAGCGCGGAGTCGGTCATACTATGCGTAGTCCTTGATGATGTATTCGAGCGCGCGATTCGGCTTAACGTCGTTCGTGCGACAAAGCTTCTTGCGAATGACCAATAACGCAATGCCCGAATGACCAACGCGGCTTCAAAACATTGGTCATTTGGATTTGGTCATTGGTCATTTTCCCGGACGTGGTTACATGCTAATGCGCGAAGCGACTCGCCGCAGTTTCATTCCTTGTAATCCGGCACGTACACAAACCCGCAATCCGCCACCTGGCCCCCCCGCCACTGATAAAACCCTAGCTCCTGGCGCTGCGGGTCGACCACCAACGCGATCTGCCAGGGATGCGAAAAAAAGTTTCGGTGGATGAACAAGTCGTAGCCCGACAGGAATATGCCGAAATTCGGGTGCGTGTGCTGCCAGCCGACGATTTGATCGTCCGGGTATTGCCGCTCGACCTGCCGGTTGGCGTCCGACCAGGTTTCGTGCGTAAACGTAAGCGATGCGGCCGCCGAGCGGGCCTCAAACGCCGGAACAAAGTGATTCACCACCACTCGCGGCCGTCCCTTCGACTCGTGCCGGCCCACCAGAAACCCTCCCAACTCGCGCGTCGGTTCCGATTCGGAGTATTCGATCACCGCGTCGAGCACCGAGCCGCGCATGACGATGGCGACGGCATCGTCGTGCACGGCGCCATAGGTCTCCCCCGCGACGGCGTCGCGAGCGCCCTGGCGCCGTCCGGTGCGCGACTTGAACATGCAACCACCGCTTCCGAGTGTTCAGTGTTCAGTTTTCAGTTTTCAGTGGGACAAGTAGCGGAGGTCGGAACATGGAACGAACAACCTCAAACTGGATTCCCGCCTGCGCGGGAATGACCGTTGAAAGCTGGAACCGAGAACTTGGAACCTCGAACTTGGAACCTCGAACTCTTGCTCTGTCACTCGATAAACAGGATGTCGGGCCCGTCGCCATCGATCACTTCGGCGTCGACGACTTCGCCGCCTGCCATCTCGGCATCCATGAAAGTCACCGACTCCTCGCGCACGGGCGGTGGACTGGCCGAGTGGGCTTTCTCTTGCGGCTCGATGGCGCGAGACATCAGCACCTTGTCGCGCAGCGGCCGGCCGTCGACCGGGAAGCCATACCTCTGCTGCGACCGAGCCCAAAGGGCGGCGTCGCGGTTGTAGGGGCTTTCTACGTCGAAGTTCTCGTACCGCACCATGTCCCACAGCATGATGCACAGCTCGTCGAGGTTTACGCTGGGGACCCAGTGCGTGGCATAGCCACCCAGGCACACCACCCCGCTGGCCGAAATGTTCGGGTGGAAGATGGGCGTGCGCCATCCCAGTGCGGGCATCATGCGGGGATACGCCGCGCCCAGCTCGATGGCCGCCTCGTGATCGTACCGCACCAACACGTCGGACGTGCCGTTAGGCCGCCACAGACCAGTGCCCCGAAACCGCGCCAAGTACATGTGCGGCGGGCTTCCCTTGGCCTCGAACTCGAAGATGGTGCTCTCGCTGCGAAGCTGCTCGACGGCTTTGAAATCGCTGCGAAGCCGTCGCACCCGAGGCGACTCTCGCATTCGGTTCCTCCTGACACTCCCACTCGAAGACGGTAGCTGAATTCCCAAGAATTCAGCCTCCGCCGTGGTAGCTGAATTCCCAAGTACTCAGCCCGTCGATCGTCGCCTGTGCGATCGGAATTCTTGCGAATCCCGCTACGGCTCAACCGGCCACAATCTCAGGATACACGATCAAGTGGTCGCCGTCGCGCACGCTGGCCACCGGAAGGGTCTGGTCTTCCCGCAGCCGCCGCCCTCCTTCCTTGTGGTCGAGGCTGTAACTCATGGGCTGGCCGTCGGGGCCCATCACGGGAAGACTCATTTTGGTGATGATGTTGGGCAAAATGCGCTTGACCGTGACGGTATCGGCGATCACTGCGTCGACGCTCTTGGCGCCGGTCTGATCGAGAAAGGTCACACGTGTGCCTTTGCGCTCCGTGCTGGTCGCTTGCTCTGACATGGGCGTAACTCCCCTGGCGCTAAAACCGGGACGCACAAAACGGGCGTGCGCGCTCAGCCCCCGAGCGGGCCCGACGCGGCCGGCAGCACGCCCACCGTGCCGACGAACGGCCCCGCGTCACGAACCGTCGGCGGCTACCTGGCCGAAGGGCGGCCATGCACCGCACGCCGAGAGCGTATTCGTTGCAGAAGGGCTTATCTTAGCCGATGCCCGCCGCCATTCCAAGCGGCGCCAGGCAAGCGCAAGTGCAGCGGAGCCAGTAAGTTGGCCACATTCGGCTCAGGTAGCGTCGCAACGTGCGCGGGTCGAGATTGACAGCCGAGGCAGCGCGAGAAGGGAGAATCTGCCGCTGGCTAACGCGCAGAGCCCTGGGCCCCGCCGCCCTTGTGCCCGTCGGCGGTCCGTCGCCGAAGCTGCCCGTCCCTGGTGAACCCCCCCAAAGTGCGCCAGGCCGCGATCAGGCGTCAGGGCGATACTCGCTGCGCAGGATTCCGTAGGTCACCATGTCCTGGAACTCGCCCCACTTCTTGATGTGTGCGCGTAACAGCCCCTCGCGGGTCATGCCGAGCTTCTCCATGACGCGCCCCGAGGCCGGATTGCGGGTGAAGTAGCTGGCGAAGATTCGATTCAGCCCGCGCTCTTCGAATCCCCACGCCAACACGGCGGCCGAGGCTTCGGTGCAGTAGCCCTTGCCCCAGTACGGCTTGCCGATCCAGTAGCCCAGCTCGGCGCGCTCGTGATCGGGCTTGATGACCAGTCCCGTGGCGCCAACGAGATTCTGCGACTCGCGCTCGACGACGGCAAAGCAGCCCAGCGTGCCGGCGGCATAACCCTCCTCGTGCGTGCCGATCCATTTTTCGGCCGCGTCGTCGGGATAGGGGTGCGGAATGCTGAGAGTGTTCGCCGCGATCTCCCGCTCGCCCGCAAGTCGCGTGACGGCGGGCGCATCGGCCAATGTGAACGGGCACAGTACGAGCCGCGATGTTTCGAGGGTGGGCTGCGGCGACATGGGAAACACCTCTTGGGCAAACGAGATTCGGCCGGCGGACGGCCGTCTGAGGTGATGAGTCGAAGTCGACTCAAATGGTTCGCGCGTGACGCAGATTAGCGTCAAGTTGTGGGTGACGCAGATTAGCGTCAGGTTGTGGCACGGTCTCCCGACCGTGCGTCAAGTTGTGGCACGGTCTCCCGACCGTGCCACGCAAACCACCGCAGGTCTCCTGCCAAGTGCCGCGGTCGGGAAACCGCGACACAACGGTGGTCTCGACAATCGCGGTGCGGCCGCCACGCATTACTCGAAATCGAGAACGTTGATTTCCAGTCGGCCCAGCACATCGACTACCGGAGCCATGGCACTGAGGGCATCGGACCCGCTCAAGTTCGAGTGGCGCATTTTGAGATAGCCCGCTCCCGTGCCGCCGCGCCCCGCCGTGGCGTCCAGCGATAGCCACTGGTCGCCGGTCCAGACCTCGGTCCACATGTGAAACGCGAATCCGGGCGACGCCGAATCATCGGACCTGGGCTTCCAGTACACGAGTCCGATCGCCACCCGCGCCGGTATTTTGCGAGCGCGGCACAGCGCGGCCAGCAGCACCGCGTGTTCGGTGCAATCTCCTTCCAGGTTCTTGGCCACTTCCGCCGCCGTGGCAAAGCCCAGGGCGAAGTTCTTGTTGTGGATCTTATCGTGTACAAACACTTCGAGCCGCCGCGCCAGTGCGGCCTTGTCCGACATCTCCGGCGCTGCTTCGGCCGCCAGCGCCACAACGCGCGGGTCGTCGCTTTGAATGTAATTGCCCGGAGCCAGATCGGCGTCGGTCGGTTTGTCCGACGCACGGGACGAGCCGCGGGAAGAATCGGACAGATCGGAGGAACCGTCGGACGCATCCGACCCACCTTCGTCGGCACGTACTTCGACCTCGACGGTGTTCTCGTCGATCGGCTTTACGCTTTGCCGCGGCGTCGTGGCGAACAGCCCTTGCGCTGGACTCCCCTTCACCTTCACTTCGTATCGCACCCGCCGCTG
>CAYQAJ010000163.1:0-11681 GCA_964415245.1 uncultured Pirellulaceae bacterium
GGAAGACGAAAGCTAGAGCGTGTTTCAATACCGTCTCGGAGAAGGGGACAGGCACATTTTGCTCCTAGGACTGCGCAAAATGAGCCAGTCCCCGACGGTTTTGAAGTCGCGTCATTGCGCTTCCGCCGCCAGGCAGCGAGGGTCGTCGTTGCGGGCGTTGTTGACGAAGCGGCTTACTTCGTCGGTGAACAGCTTGCCCTCGTACGGCACGAGCAGGTGCTGGAGCTCGTCGCCGTCTTGCAGTTTCGGGTCGAGCCAATCGTCGTAGTCCGATTCGTCGAGGATTACGGGCATGCGGTCGTGAATGCCGCGGGTGGCGTCGTTGGCGTCGGTGGTGATGATCGTACACGTCTCTAGCGGACCGGCGCTTCTGCCGCCGGCGCCTTGCTCGTCAGACTTTGCGGCGCCGCCCGACCACGATTCCCATAGGCCCGCAAATGCGAACACGCGGTCCTTCGGCAGGTGAATGTGGAAAGGCCGTTTCTCCTTGCCTTCCTTTTTCCATTCGTAGTAGCCGTCCGCCGCGATCAGACATCGCCGCTTGCGCAGCGCCGTGCGAAACGACGGCTTCTCGGCCACCGTCTCACCGCGGGCGTTGATCATTCGCGCGCCCATCAAAGGGTCCTTGGCCCAGCTTGGGATCAGCCCCCACCGCAGCATGCTCAGGCTGCGCTTTCCGTCGGCGCTCGCGCGAACGGCTGCCACCTCCTGTGTGGGCGCGATGTTGAATCGCAGCGCGAGCTGCGGCGCCGACTGAAGGCGAAAGTGCTCGACGAGAACGCGGGCCGGGGTGCGTAGGGTGAAGCGACCGCACATGGGGGTTGTTGGGGGGGTGTTTTTCGGAGCGCTAACCCGCAAGCGGGGTGGGGAACGGGGTGGTTTGCTAGCGTCGGTGGCAATGGGGATATTGCGGCGGTTCAGGGAGACGGTGGGCGCCGCACAATCGGTATTTTCGCAACAATCCTTACGATCCGCAAAGTCGGGGGACGATAAATCGGGAGGGAAACCATAGCTCCCTGGGGCTACACCCTGCGCTGGTGGCAACGGATCGCCACCGTGCCACCGTGCCGACGCCAAGGAAAAGGCGACGCCGATGCTCGTCATCGTCAGCGATCTGCATTTAACCGACGGAACCGCCGCTCCCACGCTGCACCCGGCCGCGCTCGACCTATTGACCGTGCGGATCCGCGACCTGGCCCAGCACGCTTCGTGGCGGGCCGACGGCGTGTACCGGCCACTGTCGCGCATCGACCTGGTGCTGCTGGGCGACACGCTCGATCTCGTAGACTCGGCCCGCTGGCTGCGGAGCGCAACGCGCCCCTGGCATGACTCCCAGGCGCCGGCGACCGTCGAGGTCGTCTGCGGCATCGTCGACGACATTTTGCGGCACAACAGCCGATCACTCTCGGCGCTGCGGGCCCTGGCGGCCGAGGGGTCGGTCCGTCTGGCGACGCACTCCGGCTATCCCGGCCGGCCCGTGGAAGAGCAGGCGGTGGCCGTGCGAATCCACTACATGGTGGGCAACCGCGACTGGCTGATGCACTCGGCCGGTTCCGACTACGATCTTCTACGCCGAAAAGTTGCGCGTCATCTGGGACTGGCCGGATCCGCCGGCGGCGTCTGGCCACACGATCCCAGCGAAAGCGGCGAGCTACTGGAAGTGCTCCGCCGTCACCGCGTCGTCGCGCGGCACGGCGACGTGTTCGATCCGATCAGCTTCAGTGCCCATCGCGACGAGAGCAGCATCGGCGACGCCCTGCTGATCGAGCTTCTGGGCCGCTTCCACCTGTCGCTTGCCCACGAGCTGGCCGGCGAAGTGCCCGATGCGGCGCTGGCGGGCCTCGAAAACATGCATCATGTTCGGCCGCTCACCGCCGTGCCGCATTGGCTCTCCTCCATGCTGGCGCGGTGGTGTCCGGCGGCGGCGCTCTCGGCAAAGATCGAATCGCTGTGGAACGAGCTGGCCGACGCCTTGCTCGCAATTCCGGCCGTTCGCGACATGGCTGCGCACAACCACCTGCCCCTCGACGACTTGCGGGAAGCCCTTGCACTGCGAACCGGACCGGCGGCCGACCGCCGCGCCGCGATCGCGGCCTGCCGACGACTGGAGGCCCGTCAGGGTGCGTATGCCCGGCATGCCCTGGCCGAGGCCGACTTCCGCAACCGCCGTGCTCGCTACATCGTGTACGGCCATACACACCGCGCCGAGACGGTGCCGCTGGAAGCGAGCCACGCCGACGCCTTCGTGCTCAACCAGTTGTATTTCAACGCGGGCACGTGGCGGCGCGTGCTGCACCCAACCGTGCACACCGACGGCCCGACCGAGTTCATGCCCATCGAGCACTTCACCTGCCTGGCCTTCTATCAGGGAGATGAGCGAGGCGGGCGGCCGTTTGAAACTTGGTCGGGCACGCTTTCGGTTCCCGGTGGCGACGGCGTGGTCCGCCGCGTCGATGAGCCACAGAGTGGCGCGGCATCGGCTCGAACCGCGCCGGCAGTGGGCATGACGCGAGCGCCGCATTTCGCCATGCCGGCCGCGTCGCGCAGCGCCGCCAATGCGCATCGGTGATGGGCTGCCGAGCTGCCACTGGCTCTGCAAGTGCGAACTTCCGGTAGGATCCATCCATCCAAGGAATCCGCCGTGGCACGAGCGATTCAGGTCGTTACCACCGCCGGTTCAGAGGCCGACGCAAAGCGCATTGCCGCGGCCCTCGTCGACCGGCGACTGGCCGCATGCGTGCAGGTGAGCGGCCCCATCGAAAGCCACTACCATTGGCAGGGAAAGCGCGAAACGTCCCAGGAGTGGCTTTGCACGATCAAGACACAGGCCAACCTCTACCCTGCCCTCGAACGGGCCATCCTCGAGCTGCACTCCTACGATGTGCCCGAAATCCTGGCGACCGAGGTGGCCACCGGCAACGCCGCCTACCTAAAATGGCTCGAAAGCTCGGTCGACGCAGGCCAATGACGCAATGACGCATGCGAATGACCAATGACCAAATCCAAATGACCAATGTCGGCAGCGTCGCTTCGCGCTGAAATTGGTCATTTGGATTTGGTCATTGGTCATTTCCTTATGCGTCACGTCGTCTAGCGGTTCGACCGCCATTTTGTGCAATTCCTCTCATATCGCGCCGCACGCCCCATGCTTCGCTTTCACGTCAGCGTTCATGCTTTGCCGCCGCGGGTTGCGCCGGGCCCGGAGATTGCGATCGATGGCGGCGAATACCCGACTTTGGGCATCGAACCCGCCATGCTCGCCACGCCCATGTCGGTGAGCTTCGAGCAGGCGGCCGAAGCCCTGCAGTTACTCCCGCGGATGTACCTCGAGCCCGACGGCTCGTTCGTGTGGGTCAGCCCCTCGGGCGAAGAGCCGTGGCAGGTCGACGGCAATTTGCTCGACCGAGACGGAGCGCTGATGCTCCTCGACCTCAAAGGAACCTGCCCCCCCAAAGAGTTCGACCAGCTTCTGCGCTCGGTCGGCTGGCCGGAAACGCCCCTGATGTTCCAGCTCATGCGGCAGGCGGTGTTTCTCGATGAGCCGAATTTCCGCCGCTTTGCGGGTTCGGCAACGAGATGACGCTCAGTGAATCGTCAGGCACAGCCTGACCTACTTGCCGAGTTTGACGCGGACTGATCTACGCGCAGTACACGGAGCAATTAGGGCGGATCCAATCGGAAGCGGACCGGCAGCAGTTCTTCGGTTTCGATGGGCTTGCCGCCGCGGCGGGCCGGTGTGCCGCGCCACGTGCGGACCGTGTTGGCCGCTTCGGCGTCGAGTACCGAGTAGCCGCTGCTCTCGGCCACTTCGACGCGCGTCACGCGACCGTCGGCAGCGATCGTGATTCGCAGCATCACGACGCCTTCCCACCCGCGCTGCTGGGCCACTTGCGGATACCGCGGCGGGCGGTTGTTCGAGAAGTCGGGCGGAGTCTGATCGTCGTTGCCCACCTGCTGCGGTACCGGCGTCGCCGCGCTGGTGACCTGCGGCGGGCGGCGCGCGGCCAGTGTTCGTTCGAGGGGCGATGCGGTCTCGGTCGGCGGAGAAGCGGCCGAGTCGGGCGCGCTGGGCCGAGCCGGCAAGGGGAGCTGCGCCACGCGCTCCGAAAGCAGCGGATCAGTCGGGTCGGGCATCTCCCACGCATCCGCCACCGTCGATTCGGGAACGAACGTGCGGCTGGCGAGTCGAGCGCGATCGGGAGTTACCAGCACCGACTCCTCGGGAGGCGAAGGCGTATTGTCCGCGAGCGACACCGGTTCAGCCACGGTAAGTTGCACCACCGGCGATTCCGGTTCGGGCGGCTGCTGGATCAACTGAAGCTCGATTACCCGCGATTGCCCCGGCAGCCTGGCCGGCTCCGTGGCGCTGACCCAAAAGCTGCCGATTACCGCCAGCGCGCCGACCGTCACGTGAACGACGGCCGAGGTGACCACCGACTTGGCGCCGGTCGGGCGAAGCAGCGAGTGGAGAACGCGACAGCACATGGCGCGAATGGCAATGACCAATGACCAAATCCCAATGACCAATGCGAGGGATAGCCGCGCTCCAATTATACAGTGCCCGAACCGCCCACGCACGGGGATTCGTGCCCGCTCACCGCACGTACTCGTAGCCCAATATGGCGTCGAAGCCGGGGCCGTCGACGCCGCTTCCCAGTACGCGGTACGCCTTGTCGGTGATGTTCTCCAGCGTCAGGCTCACGCGGTGCTGGTCGCAGTCGCCCAGCGTGGTGCCGGCCCGCAGGTTCAGCGTGCCGTAGCCCGGCGTACCGCCGACGGGGAATCGGGAGTCGGTCAGGTTCTGGGTGGCGTAGCGATCCTGCCGGCGGACGAGCCACGTGTACACGTCGAACCAGCTACATCGATCGAGGGCTCGCCACCGCACTCCGGCAATTCCCTGCGTGGGCGGAATGCGGCTCAACGGCTCCTCACGCACCCGGTCGCGGCCGTAGATGTACCAAAAGTTGCCGTACACGCTCCACGTGTCGTCGAGCAGGTATTCGCCCACGAACTCGGTGCCGTTGATGTACGTGTCGAAGTTGGCGCGGATGAAGTTGCCGCCCCCCGTGTCCTCGCGGAGGATGTTGTCCTCGAGGTCGGTCCAGAACTCGACAAGCTGCATGCTCATCCGCGGCCCGTCGAACTTCATGCCCACCTCGTAGGTGAAACTGTGCTCGGGCCCGACGTCGAGGCTGGGCAAGTCCTGGCTCCCCTGTTGCACCGTGTTGTCGGTCGTCAGGTCGTCGAGGTTGGGGGCGCGAAAGCCCTCGTAAATGCCTCCCACGAGCCGCAGGTTCGGTGAGAGCGCGTGCACGATGCCCACGCTGCCGATCCAATCGCTGTAGGCGCGTTCGAAAGGGATGTCGGTGTTGCTTACGTTCACGGTGGCCGATGCGTTGACGTTTTCGTACCGCACGCCGGCGGTCACGTCGGTACACTCGGCCACTGGTACGACCCAGTTCAAGAACACGCCCATGCGGTCGTAGATGCTGTCGTCGGGAAACTGGGGATTGCGCACTTGTGGCGGCGCGTTCGGGTCGGAGGGGTTCAGGCGGAATTTGAACGCGTCAACGTCGTCGTAGTAGTAATCGGCCCCGCCGGTGAGAACGCCGAGGTCGCCCATGTCGCGGCTGCCCGCGAGCGTAAAGCCGATCGAGTCGACCACGAACTGCCCCACGTCGAACTGCGTGGCGGAGCGCAGCTCGGTGGTGGCTTCCCGCTGCCGCGAGTACGAGGCGGTGAAGCTGAAGGCGTCGATCAGACCGTCGCACACCACTCCCTGCCAGCGGACGTAAAACAGGTCGCGCATCTGCGGGTCGAAGAACGTGGGGCGGGGCGTGTTGGCCGGCGGACCCAAAACGAAAGGTTCAAAGCGGTCGCTCCGCGGCAGGTTCTCCTGGGCAAAGTGCTGAAAGGCGAACGTGAGCATCTGGTCGTCGCCGATCAGGCGGTTGATCTTCACGTCGCCCGCGTACTGCTGGTAATCGGTGAACGGTTGCCGCCCCAGGTTGCCGCCGCGGTCGAGGTTGTTCACGTTCAGGTAGCTGGCACCCAGGAACGCCCCGGTCGTGCCGACCCAACCCTCGGCGTTGGCCCGGGTGTACGAGCCGTTGTCGGCCGTACTGAAGTATTCGACCACCGAACCGCCCGTGTAGTCGCCCCCCCACGGCCAAGGACTGCGGGTGACGACATTGATCACGCCTCCCAATGCGTCGCTCCCCCACAACACCGACTGCGGGCCGCGAATCACCTCGATCCGCTCGACCATGCCGGGGTCGATGGTGTTGAAGTACTGGTTGGGGCCGGTGCGGAAGGTCGAGTTGTTGAGCCGCACGCCGTCGATGAGGATCAGCACCTGCTGCCCCGTGAGCCCGCGCACAAACGGCGCCGCTTGCCCGCGGGCCGTGGCCTGCATCAGCACGCCCACTTCGCCTTGCAGGGCGTGAAACATATCGACGGGCGTTTTCTCCTGAAGCTGCATGCGGTCGACGATGGTGCCCAGCGAGGGGATGTCGAACAGCGATTGCTGGCCGCGGAGCGCGCTATCGAGGCCGCCGTAGTCGTTGTCGCCGCCGATCACCTGGCCTGACAGCGAGGGGAATTCCAGCGGCCGGCCCTTGGGATCGCCCGTGGCGAAAGGGTCGAAGTCGGCCTCGTCGTCTTCGTCGGGGAATACGTCGATGGGGGGGAGAGTTTGCCGTGGCTGGCCAGGTTCGGGCTGCAATCGAGCGGCGGCCGTGCGGCTAGTCGAAGGCATGGGCGGACCGGCGCGAAACAGTTCGATCGGCTGGCCGATGGACGCGGCGGGTTCATCCGCCGCATTGAGAAACGAGGTGGATCGCGGAATGGGCGATACGATGGCCGCGGCGGAGAACGACACTCGCTCTGCGGCGGGCGATTCGGCGGCTGGTGGCGCGTCGGTTGACGCGTCTGTGGAATCATCGTCGGCGCTGATCGTCAGCCGAGCGGAAGGCGAGCCACCATCGAGTGGAAACAGCGCGGGTGGCTGCTGCAACGGTGCGGTTTCGTCCTGCGCCATGGCAGGCGCGACGAGCACGCACCACACGAGGATGACTGGCAATGCCGCCGTGAATCGCTTCGACATTGGTTTGATTGCTGCGGATTCCACGAGGACTCTCGCAAGCGTTGCTAGCGTCGCTCCAGCGGGGCGCAAAATGCGGCTTAGGCGCAGCGCGAGCGCCTCATCTACGGTGAATCGGCCCGGTCCGCTTATGCGGTTTAGGAGAACTGTGCCGGTGGTGCCGATTGTGCGGGCCGTTCGATAGCCGGCAGCTTCAGTTGCCGTCTGCCCGGGAGTTCCGCACGCCACGTTCGCCTAGGACAGGGCCGGGCGCCGCGCTAGAATGGCCGCTGCCACAAGTCCTGATGTGGCCAGCTACGATTCGCGCGACAGGAGCCAACCGCATGGATGCACCCAATGCGACTCCGCCGAAGCGACACACGGGCGGGCGGAGAATTCAATTCCGCCTGACCGTATTGTTGTGGGTCGTGACCGTGTTGTGCAGCTACATGGCGGGCCGATCGTTCGCCACAAACAAGCAGGCCATCGAGCACACGGGCCGATCGATGGATTTGGCGATCGTTGGCCCGGGGTTTTTCCGCGTGTACGATCGCACGACAGAGGAATATCGATATACGCGCCGCGGCAGCTTTGAGATCGACGCGTTTGGCCAGATCGCAATCAACGGCACAACATGCGGCCTTGAACCGGGTGTCACCATTCCATCCGACGTCACCGAGATCGACATTTCGTCGGCGGGTACGGTCCAGGGAAGAATGGAAGACGACATTTGGGTTCAATTCGGTAAGTTGCAGTTAGCCAGCTTCGCCCGACCCGGCGCACTGAAGCCTGTCGGCAGAGGATTCTATGAAGAAACCGATGAGAGCGGAAAGCCACTAATCGGCGTTCCCGGGCCATGCGACCTCGGATGGGTTCAGTCCGGCTGGCTCGAGCGCGATCCGCCCAAGTTCGACGTGCACGCTTTAATCGCCTGCTGGCTGATCCTGATCACCGCGGTTTCGATTCTGGCGCTGGCCAAGCTGCACGCTATCTCGACCGCACTCGGGCGCGAACGCTGGGGCGACACTGCTGAATTGCCGAACGGAATCTCGTTGACCGGTGGGGGGGCCGGGCGATAGATTGGGCGCAAGCGTTCGACGTGCTCTTCGCCATCTTCCCTTCTCTCGGTCGTCGGAGGTCCGCATGAGTGCCATTCCGCCGGGCCCGTACTACGCGCCCATGGGCGCCCCGGCCCCTCAGCCCGTGAACGCCGCGGGGCTGGTGGGCTTCATCCTGTCGATGTGCGGTCTGTTGTGCGCGCTGTGTTTCCCGATCGGCTTTATCGTCAGCTTGTTTGGGCTGCGCACTCCGCCCAAGGGATTCGCCATCGCCGGGACGGTGATCGGCGCCGTGGGAACCGTGTTGGTTGGGGGTGCGGTATTGCTCTACGGCACCGCGATTCTGGCCTGCATGGGAACTTGCGGCAGTTTCGGGGCGGCCATGCAGCCCATCGTGGCAACAAGATCTGCCTTGCTCGAGGCGCGTCGCAAAATCGAAGACTATAAAACCGAAAACGGCGCTTATCCCAACGAGACCGTAGGGAATGCCCTCATTCAAGGTACTATGGATTACTGGAAGATTCAGATTCGATACGAGCCCAAGAACGGTAGCTACGTGGTCCGCAGCGCCGGCCCCGACCAGGTGTTCGACACGACCGACGACATGACGGAGGATGATTTGTCGTACAATCCCGATACCGACTCGAAGAAGTGGGAGCGCGACTTCCAGAAGCGGATGGAAGACGCCCAGAAGAAGAATAAGGACGACGGTTTCATCATCCCCGACGTTCCCACCGCACCCGGACCCGACAAATCGACCGATTCATCGGGTCCGCCTGATAAACCAGCGCCCGCGCCGGCTGACCCGAGAGACGAAAAGGAAAAGTCAGAACCGTAGCCAGTGCCGTGATCTCTGGCGCTAACCCCTAATCCCCAATCCCCACTCCGCCCGCTACGGCTTCAGCACGATTTTGCCCGCCAGCGTGCCTGCTTTCTTGAGCGTGTTGGCTTCCTGCAGGCGGTGGGCTTCGGCCGCTTCGGACAGCGGCATCACGCGCGAGATGTTGGCCTTGAGCTTGCCCTCGTGGAACCAGCGGTTCATGTCGTCGCCCGAGCGGCGCATCTCCTCGGGCGTGGCCTTGAACATCACCACGCCGAAGAGCGAGCACTCCTTTACGTAGAACGGGCCCACGGGAAACGGCGGCCGCGCCTCGCGCCCGGCCATGAGCACGATTCTCCCGCGCTCGCCCAGGAAGGAAACGATGCGGTCGAAGTCGGGCTCGCGCGTGGTTTCCCAGTACACGTTGAGCCCTTGCGGCGCGAACGATTTCACGGCCTGGGCCACGTCGCCCGTTTTGTAGTTGACGGCCGCATCGGCGCCGAGTTTCTGACAGGCGGCGCACTTCTCGTCGCTGCCGGCGGTGGCGAGAACTCGCGCTCCGGCCGCCTTGGCCATTTGCACGACCATCGAGCCGACGCCGCCGCTTCCGCCGTTGACCATCAGACTCTCGCCCGACTGGAGCCCCGCCGCGCGGAACAAGCCGAGATGCGCCGTCACGCCCGTGAGCGAGCAGGCAGCGGCCTCTTCGTCGCTCACTCCCTCGGGCGTTTCGTACAGCCAGCATTCGTCGATGGCGCAATACTCGGCGAACGTGCCCTGCCGCCCCATCAGACCCTGGTTGGTGGCCCACACGCGCATGCCAGGCTTGAGCCGCGTTACACCTTCGCCCACCGCTTCGACCGCGCCCGCCACGTCGCAGCCGATGACGAACGGCTGGGGCAGCGGCCAGTAGTTGGCGCCACCGCGGATGTACGTATCGACGGGGTTCACGGCCACGGCCCCGACTTTCACCAACACCTGCCCCTTTGCGGGCTCGGGCTTGGGCAGATCGCCGTAGCGAATCACGTCCGGCGGACCGGTTTGTTCGATGTAGGCTGCTTTCATGGTCGTCTCTCGGTGGAGCTAAAGTGTTGCAGAATCGAACGACTAGGTTCGACAGACCGGCGATCGATACAATGGCCAATAACCAAATCCAAATGACCAAATGACCAATATCGAAGCGCGGATCTATTGGTTATTTGTCATTGGAACATTGGTCATTTCGCGGCCTGCAACGCCACCACGTCACACAAGGCGAACGGGCCGCGCAGCTATGAGTCTACCCGCACGCCCACGCGGTGCCAGGCGTTGTACAGATATCCCTTGGCGTTCCAGTCGACCCGTTCGGGTTGCACGTCGCCCTTCGAATCGACGGCGCGCACGATTAGCTCCCGCGTATCGGGCGTGACCGGCAGTTTCGCGTTCCACAGCCGCCAGCAGAAAGGCCGGGCAGGCGTGGTGAACTCTGCCGCGGTCCAGGTGGCGCCGCCGTCGGATGATAGCTCAACGCGGTCGATCGTGCGGCCCGGTTCGCCCGGAGCGAGCGCGTAGCCGCGGACGTCGATCGTGCCCGCCTTCGCCATCGCGCCGCTCTCGGGAACGCAGATGGCCGCGTTGATGGGGTACTCATAAATGGGCGGGGCGTTCGACAGCTCCTCGGGGTCGTCGCCCGTGACGATCTTGTACGCACCCTGCAGAAAGTGGTTGTCCGAGGGGCGGTCACTCACCACGATGCGACCGACCCACTTCACGCTGCGGGCGCCGATGTAGCCGGGCACGATCGCGCGGGCCGGGTAGCCGTGCTCGGCGGGGAGCGGCCGGCCGTTCATTTCGTATGCGATCAACGGGGCGCCGCCGTCGGGGTCGGCCATGGCCCGCTCGATCGGGATCGAGCCGCCGAAGCGAATCGCGCCGTCGTCGCGCTTCACGCTGTCGAGCCCTTCGAACCACACGTGTTTGGCGCCTTCCTTCACCTCGGCGGCGCGCAACAGCACCGAAAGCGGCACGCCGGTCCAGCGGGCGTTGCCGATGGCTCCCGCGCCCCACGGCACTCCTTCGACCTTCTTGGTGAGGCTGTGTTCGCTCCGTCGGTTGCCGGCGCAGGTAAGCGTGGCTTCGATCTTCTGGGGACGGAACCGGACGCAAAGCTGCTGGAACGAGAAGGCGAGCCGATTGCGCACGAGACCCGAGATTTCGAGACGGTATTCGGCTACGTCGATCGCGGGAGTGGAGCCGTGGCTGCGAACGAAGAATCGCTCGAACGGCGTGAGCGCCTCGTCGGCGAGTCGTTCGAGCACGGGCTCGCCGTTGGGCGGATCCTTGCTGTGGACGATCAGCTCTTTGCGCGGCGGAGCGGACGGGTCGTCCTGAGCCGACGCGAATCGAAACGCGCCAGCACCGATCAGCCCGACTGCACCTGTGGCGCCCAAGCGAAGAAACGCGCGACGATCGACGCGAGGCGTTGGCATATCGTCAGGAGAAAGTCGCGATGGCGCGAAAAAGCGAAAACACAAAAGGGATCGCTAGTGTTCAGTTTTCAGTTTCGGACAGCGGATAACTGAAACGCTCGAGGAAGAGCACGTGACTGCCCGAAGCTGAGAGCCGATAGCTGAGAGCCGACAGCTTCCAAGCAACTGACTACTGACAACGGACAATCTTACCACTTCACGCGAGGATGTCCTCGATCACGTTCCCGTACACGTCGGTCAGCCGTTCCTTGCGG
>CAYQAJ010000164.1:0-11654 GCA_964415245.1 uncultured Pirellulaceae bacterium
AGGGGACAGGCACATTTTGCTCCGCGGACTCCGCAAAATGAGCCAGTCCCCGACGGTTTGGAAACCGACACGGAAAACTCAGAGGCCGAATCGCCGCGCACGGTCGAAGCGCTGCTCGAATCCGTCGCGGCGTGGGAGAAGTCGACCGACGCGCTCAAGCAGGCGTGGCACATCGTCGACATCGACCAGGCGGTATCCGAGGGTGGAGCGACGCTCACGCCTCAAGACGACGGTTCGCTTCTGGCCGGCGGCGAGCGACCCGACAAGGATACCTATGTCATCACGGCCCGCAGCGAGCTTCGCCGTATCACCGGCATCCGCCTGGAGGTGCTGACCGACGACAGCCTGCCGATGAAAGGACCCGGTCGGCAGGATAACGGCAACCTGCACCTGAACGAGCTGCGCGTGGCGGTCGTTACGGTCGGCGGAAACGAAGCGGCGGCCGGCGGGGCTGACGTCGTCAGCGAGAAAGCTGCGACCGAATCCAAGCCACTCACTCTCGTTAACCCCCGGGCTGACTTCAATCAGGACGGCTGGTCGATCGATCGGGCGATCGACGGCAACGACGCCACGGCGTGGGGCATCTTTCCCGAGGTGGGCAAACCACATCAGGCGGTGTTCGAGTTTGCTGAGCCGGTCGAGTGCGAAGACGGCGCGGCTGCCGATCACCGCCACGTTCACCATTTACAATTCACGTTGCAGCAGTCGCACGGCGGCGGTCACTTGATTGGTCGCCCACGTCTCTCCGTTACCGACTTAGCGCCACCCTGGCCGCTCGATGTCGCGCCGATTCCCGCCGCGGTGGCCGAAGCGGTCGCCGTCCCCGCGGCCGAGCGCAGCGATGCACAACGCGCGGCGCTGGCCGTGTACTGGCTGGCGGAGCAGGTCGATCGCGCTCTTGGCGCCCTGCCGCCGCAAAGCATGGTCTACTGCGGCACGAACCACTTCGCCCCCGATAACAGCTTCAAGCCCACGCCGATGCCGCGCGAGGTGCACGTGCTCACCCGCGGCGACATCACCAAGCCGGGCGACCTGGCTCAGCCGGGCGCGTTGTCGTGCGTGCCGGGGCTCGATAGCCGCTTCGAGCTTGCCGACCCGAACGACGAAGGAGAGCGCCGCGCCGCGCTGGCCCGCTGGCTCACCGATTCGGCCAACGGGCTCGCGTGGCGGTCGATCGCCAACCGGCTGTGGCATTACCACTTTGGCCGCGGCATCGTCGACACGCCCAACGACTTCGGGCAGATGGGCTCGCCCCCCACGCACCCGGAGCTGCTCGACTGGCTGGCGGGTGAAATGCTGCGCTCGGGCGGCTCGCTGAAGCGAATGCACCGCTTAATCGTGACCAGCGCCGTCTATCGGCAGTCGTCGGCCGACGAGCCCGAGCACTCGCTGCGCGACGCCGACAACCGCTACTTGTGGCGAATGAATCGCACGCGGCTCGAAGCCGAGTCGATTCGCGACGCCGTGCTCGCCACTTCGGGGGAGCTGGACCTGACGATGGGGGGGCCGTCGGTCAAGCAGTTCATCCAGACGCCCGGCATTCACGTCACTCCCAACGTCGACTACGCGAGCTTCGACCCCGACGACCCCGCGAACCGGCGGCGGAGCGTGTACCGGTTCATCTTTCGCACGCTGCCCGACCCGTTCATGGACGCGCTCGACTGCCCCGACTCGTCGCAGCTTGCCCCCAAGCGGAGCGAGTCGGTCACGGCCCTGCAAGCCCTGGCGATGCTCAACGACAAGTTCATCATTCGGCAGAGCGAGCACTTGGCCGAGCGGGCGTCGCGCCGAACAACTGAATTGCCCGATCAGGTGGTCGAGGTGTATCGTCAAATCCTGGGGCGCCAGCCGACCGAGCACGAGCGCACGATGGTCGCCGACTACGCCGCCAAGCACGGCCTGGCCAACGCCTGCCGCATGCTCATCAACAGCAACGAGTTCCTGTTTGTGGATTAACGCCATGCAGCACACACGACAATCATCCCGGCGCGAGTTTCTGTGGAACGTCGGCGGTGGGCTGGGCGGTATCGCGCTGGCCCAACTGCTGGCTGCCCAGGGTGATCTGGCCATGGGCGACGACGCGGCGAGCACCGCCGCTCGATCGCGCGGATCCCGCGATGACCTCAACGGCGGGCTCCACCACCCGGCCAAAGCGCGACGCGTCGTGCAGCTTTTCATGAACGGCGGCGTCAGCCAGATGGACACGTTCGACTACAAGCCCGAGCTTGAAAAGCGCCACGGCGAAATGGTCGACTTCGGTCTCAAGTCGGCCGTCACCAGCACGCCCGGTGCCGTGATGAAGTCGCCGTTCGAGTTCCGCCAGCACGGCGAGTGTGGCCGCTGGGTGAGCAGCGTGCTGCCGCACGTGGCCCGGCACGTCGACGACATGGCCTTCCTCATGGCCATGGCGTCCAAGACCAACGTGCACGGCCCGGCGAGCTACATGCAGAACACCGGCTTTCTTTTTCCTGGCTTCCCCTGCATGGGGGCGTGGATTTCATACGGCCTGGGCAGCCTCAACGACGACCTGCCCGCGTTCGTGGTGCTGCCCGACCCCCGCGGCCTGCCCTACAACAACGGCGGCGACTTCTCGTCGGGCTTTCTGCCCATGGCGCACCAGGGCATCGTCATTAAGCCGAGCGCCGCAATGCCCATCGCCAACATCCGCCCCCCCGCTTCGGCCACCGAAATTACCGACGCGAGCGAAGCCGACGGCCTGGCGCTGTTGAACTCGCTCAACGCCGACCACCTCCAACAGCACCCCGGCGACACGCGGCTGGAAGCTCGCATCGCCTCGTACGAGCTTGCCGCGCGAATGCAGCTTGCCGCGCCCGAGGTGCTCGACCTGTCGGGCGAAACCGAGGCGACTCGCGCCAGCTACGGCCTCGACGACGACGCCACGTCGGCCATCGGCCGCAATTGCCTCATCGCCCGGCGGCTGCTGGAGCGCGGCGTGCGGTTCGTGCAGGTGTGGAGCGGCATGGGCGGCCCGAGCAAAAACTGGGACAACCACACCGACATCCCCAACGAGCTGCCGTTCATCGCCAAGAGCGCCGACCAGCCCATCGCGGCGCTGTTGGCCGACCTGAAACAGCGGGGGCTCCTGGACGACACGCTCGTGGTGTGGACCACCGAGTTCGGCCGCATGCCGTTCACGCAAGGAGCGACGGGCCGCGACCACAACGGCGGCACGTTCGTATCGTGGCTGGCCGGCGGCGGCGTGAAACCGGGCGTGGCCCACGGCCACAGCGACGACTTCAGCTTCCAAGCAGCCGAGGGCAAAACCTACTGCTACGACCTGCACGCCACGATCCTGCACCTGTTAGGCATCGACCACAAGCGCCTCACATTCCGCCACAACGGCATCGACCGACGATTGACGGACGTACATGGGCACGTGATTGGCGAGATACTGGCGTGACGGGTCCCGGCGCGACGCCCCTCATCGGTCATTCCCGCGCAGGCGGGAATTATAGGTCGTCGGGAACGGCACAGAGGCCGTTCGCTACAGGATGCGGTGCAATTCTGCAGGGAACGCGCCCTCCGCGGCGTTCTGGTTCGTCTGGAAGCCGCTAACTCCCCCATATCGCACGACTTCCGCCGCGCGTCTTCCCTCGCTGATGCAGGATTGCTTATAATCAGTCTGTCAGATTGCCCACCTAGTGAAGGTCCCGCCGATGACAGCTTTTCTCTCCGCCAGTATTCGTTCGCGTCTGCGCGGTATCGCGAGCGGCGCGCTTTGCGCGAGTTTCGGCGTTTTTTCGCTTGCCATACTGCTGGCGGTGAACACCGGCGTCGCCACGGCCGATGACGCGATTCAGTTCAACCGCGACGTTCGCCCCATCCTCTCGAACACGTGCTACAAGTGCCACGGACCAGACGAGAACGAGCGCCAGGCCGGCCTGCGATTCGATAGGAAGGACTCCGCGTTCGGCGATCTCGAATCGGGCAATGGCCACGCGGTCGTTGCCGGCGACGCTGCAGCGAGCGAGCTGGTGCGCCGCATCACCTCGACCGACGAATTCGAGCGCATGCCGCCCGTCGACAGCGGCAAGAAGCTCACGCCGGTACAGATCGACACTCTCAAGCGGTGGGTCGAGCAAGGCGCGCAGTGGCAGGGCCATTGGTCGTTCATCCCTCCCGAGCGGCCCGAAGTGCCCGAGGTGAGCGACGCCGCGTGGGCGCGCAACCCGATCGACAACTTCGTGTTGAAGCGGATGCAGAAGGTGGGCCTCACCCCTTCGCCCGAGGCCGACAAGGTAACGCTGATTCGCCGCGTCACGTTCGACCTGACCGGCATGCCCCCCACGCCCGCCGAGATCGACGCCTTTCTGGCCGATGACTCGCCGCACGCCTACGAAACGGTCGTCGAGCGGCTATTCAAGTCGCCGCGGTACGGCGAGCACATGGCCCGCTACTGGCTCGACCTGGCCCGATACGGCGACACGCACGGCCTGCACTTCGACAACGAGCGGTCGATCTGGATGTACCGTAACTGGGTCATCGACGCTTTCAACCGGAACAAACCGTTCGATAAGTTCACGGTCGAGCAATTGGCGGGCGACCTGTTGCCCAACGCCACCATCGAACAGCGGATCGCCACCGGTTTCAATCGCTGCAACGTGTCGACCAACGAAGGAGGCTCGATCGACGAGGAAGTGCGCGTCCGCTATGCCGTCGACCGCGTCGAAACCACCGCCACCGTGTGGCTCGGCCTCACTGCCGGGTGCGCCGTGTGCCACGACCACAAGTACGATCCCATCACGCAAAAAGAGTTCTACAGCCTCTTCGCGTTCTTCAACAGCACGGCCGACGCGGCGATGGACGGCAACGTGAGCACGCCGCCGCCCATCCTCAAGGTGCCCTCCGAGGAATTCCAGGAGAAGATGCGCCGCATCGACGAGCAAATCGCCCAAGCGCGGCAAAAGATCGCCGACGCCCTGGCCAAGGTCGATTACAGCGAACCCCCGGCGACGACTACCGCCCCCAGCGACGAGCCGCAGGAATACGTGTGGATCGACGACGCAGCGCCCAACGGCGCCAACCTGCAGGGCAACTCCGCTTGGGAGTTCGTCACCGCCCCCGATCACCCGGTCTACAGCGGACAGAAGTCGACCCGTCGCGAGGCCCAGGGACTGAGCCAACATTTCTTCACCGGCGCCGGCCCGGGACTCAAGATCGGCGAAGGGGACAAGCTGTTCGCCTATTGCTACCTCGACCCCAACAACCCGCCCAAGGAGGTTATGCTCCAGTTCAACGACGGCTCGTGGGAGCATCGCGCCATCTGGGGCGACGACGTAATCCCGTGGGGACAAAATGGTCAGCCGAGCCGGCAGCCCATGGGCGCGCTGCCCGAGGCCGGCAAGTGGGTCCGCCTCGAAGTCGACGCGGCCAAAGTCGGCCTGCCCCCTGGAAGCGTGCTCAACGGTTGGGCCTTCACGCAGCACGACGGCCTCGTCTATTGGGACAAGGCGGGCATCGTCACCCGCACCCCGCAAGACGGCCAGTCGTTCAAGTCGCTGGCCGCGTGGGAAGCGTACGAGCGGGCACAGTCGCAGTCCACCGCTCCGCAAAACGTGCGCGACGCGGTGAAGGTGCCGACCGACCAGCAGAACGACGAGCAGAAGAAGCTCGTCCGCGATTACTTTCTCGAAAACGTATACGGCGAAACGCGGCCCCTCTTCGACCCGCTGCACCAACAGATCGAGGCCCTCAACAAGCAGCGCACCGACGCTGAGGCCAACGTGCCCACCACGCTGGTCATGGCCGACATGCCGCAGGAGCGCGAAACCTTCGTGCTCATTCGCGGCGCCTACGACAAGCACGGCGAGAAGGTGACCGCCGGCGTTCCCGCCTCGCTCAATCCGCTGCCCGAAGGTGCGCCCTCCAACCGCCTGGGCCTGGCCGAGTGGATCGTCGATCCTGCCAATCCGCTCACGGCGCGGGTCGCCGTGAATCACTTCTGGCAGCAGTTCTTCGGCCTCGGCATCGTGAAAACGGCCGAGGACTTCGGCTCGCAGGGCGAATGGCCCACGCACCCGGAACTGTTGGACTGGCTGGCCGTCGAGTTCCGCGAAAGCAGCTGGGACCTGCGCCACATCCTGCGGCTGATCGTCACTTCGGCCGCCTACCGCCAGTCGTCGCGCACCACGCCCGAACTGTTGGAGCGCGATCCGGAAAACATTTACCTCGCCCGGGGCCCGCGGTTCCGCATGGATGCCGAAGTGGTTCGCGACACGGTGCTCGCCGCCAGTGGCTTGCTACAGGAAGAGATTGGCGGACCCAGCGTCAAGCCGTACCAGCCGTCCGGGTTGTGGGAGGCGGTCGGATTTCTGGGAAGCGACACTCGCGAATTCAAGCGCGACACCGGCGAGGCGCTGTACCGCCGCAGCATGTACACGTTCTGGAAGCGCACCAGCCCGCCCGCTTCGCTCACCGCGTTCGACGCCCCCTCGCGCGAGAAGTGCGTGGCGCGGCGTTCCCGCACGAACACGCCGCTGCAAGCTTTGGTGCTATTGAACGACGAGCAATACGTCGAAGCGGCCCGGCACCTGGCCGAGCGGATGATGACCGAAGGGGGCGCGTCGCCCGCTGAGCGGCTGTCGTATGGGTTCCGCCTGGCCACGTCGCGCTTTCCCAGCGACAAGGAGCTGGCGGTGCTCGCGTCGCTGTTGGATCAGCAGCTCGAGCGATTCCGCGCCGACAAGGAAGGGGCTGCCGCGCTACTCAAAGTCGGCGAGTCGCCTCGCAACGAAACCCTCGACGCCAGCGAACAAGCCGCCTACACGCTGGCCGCCAACGTAATCCTGAACCTGGATGAAACGATCACGAAGGAGTAACGCGGGAGCGCCTATCCGAAAACCGTCGGGGACTGGCTCATTTTGCGCAGTCCGCGGAGCAAAATGTGCCTGTCCCCTGCTCCGGACGGTTTTCGGATCGGCGCCCCGCAATGACCAATGACCAAATCCAAATGACCAATGGGCCCGCCTGCGCGGCCAAGCACCAATTCTCCAAAACCCAATGACCAGTAATGAGGACAGGAGTTTCTCGTCTGCTATTGGGCATTTGGATTTGGTCCTTGGTCATCTGCACCACACGCCGCCCCATTAACCCGGCCCTGAACTGCTAACACACTCGCCATTCGCACGAAGGCCACCCCCATGGATCCCCGCCACGAACACATCCTCCGCGAAACGCGCCGATACTTTTTCGGACGCTGCGCCGCCGGGCTCGGTTCCGCCGCCCTCGGCTCGCTGTTGATCCCCAACCTGCTGGCCGGCGAAGGCGACGGGCGCGACCGAAGCTCGGCCGACGATCCGCTCGGCACCATGAAGGCGTTCCACCACCCGCCCAAGGCCAAGCGCGTCATCTGGCTGTTCATGGCCGATGCGCCGTCGCAACTCGACCTGTTCGACTACAAACCCAACCTCGCCGAGCAGTACGATAAAGACCTGCCCGACAGCATTCGCAAGGGACAGCGCATCACCACCATGACCTCGGGCCAGTCGCGGCTGCCGGTGGCGCCGTCGGTATTCTCGTTCGCGCAGTACGGCGAGAACGGCACGTGGCTCAGCGAGCTGCTGCCCAACATCGCCTCGCTGGCCGACGACATCGCCGTCGTCAAGACCCTCAACACCGAGGCCATCAACCACGACCCGGCCATCACCTACATCCAAACGGGGAGCCAGATTCCCGGCCGGCCTTGCATGGGCTCTTGGGTGTCGTACGGCATCGGCAGCCCCAACTCCGATCTGCCCGCGTTCGTCGTGCTCCACTCGCGGCTGGCCAGCGGCTCCCAGCCGCAGGCCCTGTTCTCCCGGCTGTGGGGCTCCGGCTTTTTGCCCACGCGGCATCAGGGCGTGGCGCTGCGCAGCTCGGGCGACCCCGTGCTGTATCTGTCGAATCCCCCCGGCGTCGACGCCCAGGCCCGCCGCCAAACGCTCGACGCGCTGGCCCGGCTGAACGAAGAGCATTACCAGGGCGTGGGCGATCCCGAAATCTCGGCCCGCATCGCCCAGTACGAGATGGCCTTTCGCATGCAGACCAGCGTGCCCGAGCTGATCGACATCTCGAACGAGCCGCAGTCGGTGCTCGACATGTACGGCCCCGAAGCGAAAGAGCCGGGCACCTACGCCTACAACTGTTTGCTCGCGCGTCGGCTGGCCGAGCGCGGCGTGCGGTTCACGCAGGTGTTCTTGCGCGGGTGGGACCACCACGGCAACCTGCCGCCGCAAATCCGCCAACTCGCCAAAGCGTGCGACCAGCCCACCGCCGCCCTGATCAAAGACCTGAAGCAGCGCGGCATGCTCGACGACACGCTCATCGTGTGGGGGGGCGAGTTCGGCCGCACCGTCTACAGCCAGGGCACCCTCACCAAAGACAACTACGGCCGCGACCACCACCCCCGCAACTTCACCATGTGGCTGGCCGGCGGCGGCATCAAGCCGGGCATCACCTACGGTCAGACCGACGACTACAGCTACAACATCGTCGAGAACCCGGTGCACATCCACGACATGAACGCCACGATCCTGCACTGCATGGGCATCGACCACGAGCGGCTAACCTACCGCTTCCAAGGCCGCGACTTCCGCCTCACCGACGTACACGGCAACGTGGTGCACGACATTTTGGCGTAGACGCAGATGGCGGGTCGTTCGTAGCTGTCAGCGATCAGCCGTCAGCCGGAAAGCGGAGAGCGGGCAGCCACCATCCGCCAAAGCCCACGGACTCCTGTCCGTGGGGCTGGTTCCGCCAAGTAACAGGCACTCTGCGCCGTGCCGCCCGCCTGCCGAGCGAAACGCGCTAGCTTGCCCCAGGTTCCGGCACGACCGAGCGTGCCTACCACTATCGCGGTCCGTCGTAGGTTCCCTTTCACCGGGTTGACAAACGAGTTACCGGCGATGTAAGGTCGTTGGATATCACGTCTTACGCAACCACCGTCGCTTTAGCGCCAGCTTGCTCGCAATTGGCGAGGAAATAGGCAGATGGCCGTTTTCAGAAGACTGTTCGGGGAGCCGCCGTTCCAGTTTTTGGCTATGCACCTTGCGCAGGACGACGACTTTCTCGATGATGCCCGACTCATTCTTAGCCTTAGCGAAGACACTTATCGGCGCCTAGCCACGCAACTGGGCAAGGCAGATACATTCCTGAGTCGTTCCGAATTGGCCCCGGTAGTTGTCGAGGCGGTCGGCGAGGGTTCGGATCGACTCGCCAAGGTTGTTTATGGCATCGCCCAGATCGTGCACGATGCGGACATGGCCGCAAGTGAGGCAATGGACGTGTTGGGCAGGGCAATCGATGAGAAGTCCACGTCGCTCAAACCCGACGAGCGACGCACGCTCGTCGACCGTTTGAGAAAGTTGGTCGCGGAGCCGATTGGATTCGCAAAGCAGTTCAAGGCTCGCCAGTTGGTCGATGCCATTGGCGGAGAACTCGAAGCGTTTCGGATCATCTGCGACATCCGTCCCGTTTTTGACCAGGGACGCCAACGAATCGAAGGGGCTGTACCGATCACCATTTTACGTTTGGAGTACACGAAACCCGATGGTGACAGCGCCGTCGTAGAGATGCGGGTGACAGAGAAGCAAATCACACAGCTTGACGAAAGAATCGAAGAGGCGCGTCGCAAGTTAAGAATCATCAAAGACCTTCTGACGCATTCCACAATTACCATTCCGAGAACCAAGTCTACGCTTGGTGAGGATGAATCACCGTGACGCAGTCGGGCGAGACACAAAGTGATTCGAGACGCCAAGATACCGTCCTTCGCGCGCTTGAGGCTGTGATAAAGCAACAAATCGAGGATTTCGAAGGTGCTGTTACGGCGGCGATGAGGGAAAGCTTCACGGAGACGCTCAAATCGCTTAAGAGGGGTCGCGTACCAAAGCACTCTATGCTGACGGTTACGGAGGGCGTCCTCGAAAAGCTGCCCTCAGGCGATTACGATGCGTCATTGCATACCGACCAAGGCCATGTGTTCTTGCGAGGAACACAGCGTAATCGTCACGAATCGACCGATCCGCAAGTGATCGATTCCCCGTCCGTTGTTCCTACGAATCCACGTGGCGAAAGTATCGCGGTTGCGCCGGCCGCACTTCTAGCTCAACTGAAGGATGCCGGTGCACAGCCTTCGCCTGCCCTCATCTGCGCGGTCGAATTGACTCGGTTCGACGCAGCGCAGCGCGAAGAACTTCTGCCGCTGCTGTGGCAATTCATCATTGACCATCGCGACAGCAACGATCGGGCCAAACTGATCGCGGTTGCGGCGGCGGTCCGCAAGTACATCGCCATGATGCCCATGAGTCGCATGGGAGACCTGGCCAGGCTGCTCGAAACGGGCACTCGATCGCCTTTGCCGATAGAGCTGGAGATCGAGATCGCCAAGATGGTCTTCCGCAATTTCGAGGTTCATCCGCCAATCTCAGTAGACCCGTATCCAGAGTTGGCCAAGCTGCTGTGGGAAATGGCGCAGGCGTACATCAATCCGCGACTTTTGCCGCGCGACAAATACGCGGCGGCCGCTTCCTTGGCCATCGACGCCGTCGTCGCCATGCGGAGCGCACTTGCCGCGCAGGCATTGAGCGAAGCCGCGGCATGCGAGTATCGGTGGTTTGCGGAGATCGTCAGTGACGACCTCGACAGGCTGCGCGAGAAGTGGATCGCAAAAAGCCCCGAGGCCGCCGCCTGGCTCGAACAGTTGAAGGCAAGCACTCTCGCAAACGTGTGATCGCAGCGGTGGGAGAGCAGCGTGCCATCTTTTCGTGTCACCGAACCGCGGGTTTCGCTCAAGGAATTCGATGTTGTGGGGCGGGACGGCGACGAACCCGGATTCGTCGCCCACACGGGACTCGCCGAGTCGGCCGGTTCGCACGGTTGCGAAAAGGTGCCGGTGATCGACATGGCACCACCACTTCACGGAAGCGGCACCGGAAATCACATACGCGCGCACGCAATGGGTACGGCAAACTTGACGCACGATGAGCTACAGAAAATCCGGACCTTTGTCGATCGCCATGCGAATGAGCATCTCGCGTTTCAGCATTTCCACGGGAAACAACTGCTGAACGCCGTGCCCCAAATGTACTGCATTCGGCCTCATTCGCGCCCTTACAGCGAAGACGACGGACGCTATTGCCGAACGCTGTTTAGCTGTGCTGGCTTCGTTCTTGAGGCTTACAGGTTCGCACGGATCCGATTGCTTGGCTTGGACGCGCTTCCTGGCGTGGATCTTGCCGTGCTTCGTGTAGCCTACACTCGTGAGATTCACGCGATGGAGAGGGGAATTATCCGTCGAGAAGACTTGGGACTCGAAGGTTCCGGTCCCTGGCCTGTCTTGTTGTGCGGCTACCTGTTCCACGCACTGAGTCGCGATACCGATTCCATTCGGCGCGAGCCGTATCGGCCAGTTCTTGACGATCGGTACTTCAGGTAACGGGCTGCTGGCCCGCGGAACGAATTCGAATTGCCGAGTGCCGAATGAGCCACCTGCCGTACTCCCTACTCTGCGCTCTGCATTCCGCACTCTGCACTGGCCTGCCGTGACCCTGACGGGGGCGTTCTGTCAGACCAGGCTGAAGGCCTGGGGGCGGGGAATCCACCACGAAGCGTCCGCGACCCTGTAGGGGGCGTTCTCATTTGCGGCGCCGCGCGCG
>CAYQAJ010000165.1:0-11615 GCA_964415245.1 uncultured Pirellulaceae bacterium
CTGCTGCACGATCCCAAGGTGCTACTGCTCGACGAGCCTCTCAGCGGCCTCGACCCGCGAGCCCGCATCGGTATGCGCAACTTGCTCCGCAACCTCGGGCAGATGGGCAAGACGATCATCGTGTCGAGCCACATCCTCCCGGAGCTGGCCGACATCTGCAACAAGATCGGCATCATTGACCAGGGCGTGCTGACAGTAAACGCGGCGGTCGCCGACGTCATGCGGCAGGTTCGAAGCCGCACGGTGCTGAACGTGGGTGTGGCGGAGAACAACGATGCCGCCGTACGCTTGCTCAACGGACATGACGGAGTGGAGAGCGTAGAAGCGCGGAACGGGAAAATCGTCGTTACGCTGCGACCCGGCGTCGACGACTACTCCGATCTGCCCACGCTGCTGGTACAAGCGGGCCACAAGCTCACGCTGTTCCGCGAAGAAGAGGTGACCCTCGAATCGGCCTTCATGGCGCTAACCAAGGGCATGGGCGCCAAGACGTAGATGTGCGGCACCGTCCCGCGGTGCAGTAACCGCGCCAAGCGCGCCCCCCTCTTGCCACGACGCGAGCGGAACCGGTACGCCGGCCGCTTGCGGCCGAGCCCCCTCCCCCATCGCACGTCGACACACGGCCTCGGCGTGAGGCGCGAGCAACTCAGGGGGGTACCGCCTCTTTGACGATTTCTCCCTGGGGGTCCATCACGCCGACGCGCGTGTCGGCGACAAGACGTAGCGCTTCGGCGATTCCTTCGCGGTTGGTGACCGCCACATAAACGGGCTGGTCGTGGCCGCTCCAGCGGCGAACGCTCTCTTCGAGCGTGGCGGTCGTTTCCACCGCGATTGAGAAACCGTCGGCCTGGATGTCAATCTCGCCGTCGTTCGCACTGGTGTCCAGCTTGGCGCCGTATCGGTACGCAATGCGATTGGCGGTCGCCGTGTGCGCCTTATTCGGTCTGCCCATCCCCTGTCCTCTTCTCGTCCGCTGTCCCCCAAGCAGCGAGATGTCCGGTTTATGCAGTTCAGTTGATCAAAATGCCTCCTACGTTTCGCAGGGCTCCCTCCGGGCCGGCCAGGGCGCACACCCAGACCAAACCCCATCGCCTTGAAGCGCGAAGTTATTCCTTCACGCCAACGTCGGTCACTCATTCGTAAATCGAACGGAGAAAGAACTCCTACATCCCGCGGGATCCGCCGGGCGCGTGTCAGGCGCGCATGCCAGCAACCATCAGCGCGGCGACACGGAACGCGCGCCCGGCGGCGATAAGTGCGGGAAACGGCGCTTAGGGCAACTCGAACGACCGCAGCTCGAGCGAACCATCGCTCGCCTTGGTGAGCACGACGGCGTACTGGTCGTTGAGGCGATCCATCTGTTCGATACCCTCCGGCCCGTCGATCTTCTCGAAGGGCTGACCGGCGGTTCCTCCGCCTCGCACCGGATCGGTGAGGCCGGCGTTCTCCTCAAGCCGCTCGGTGCTGATCTTCATCAGGCCGCGGGCACTGTTGGCGAGCAGTAGATACTCCTTGCCGTCCTTTTTATAGACGAACATGTCGAGCGGCTGGTTGTGGTTGCCCAGCTCGGCGACGGTCGTGCCGCGCACCGTCTTTCCGGATCCCAGTTCGTCCAGCGGAAGTTTCACCAACGGCGTGCAGGTGAAGCCGGCCAGAAGCGTCGGCTCTCCGTCAACGGTGAAGGGAACGAAGGTGCGAATGGGCGCGAAGTCCTCGAACCGGCCGTGCGCCGCGTGGTAGATCTCGATGGTGGTCCCTTTATCTTCGTCCGCAAAGGGGAAGGCCAACTCGCGGACCATCGACGGCGATTCGCTGGCGGCCAGGCCCGAAACAATCAACTTTCCTTGCATGTAAGCCAAGTCGGTAATCGAATCGTTGCGCGGGTTGCGCCGCTCGCCTTCACGATTCTCCGGCGCGTTGGACAGCTCAACGCTCAGATGCTCGACGTCTTTGAGCGACAGCGCGCTGAACTTTCCTTCGCCGTCGAGACGAACCAACGCCCCCGGAGTCGCGTCGCCGGCCGACACCGAAAGGAACACGTTGCCACTCGCCGGATTTACCGCCAGGTCGCGAATGCGCACCTGCTCCGCGTCGGCACCAAACAGATCGGCGAGCTTCGCCTGCACATCGGACACGCTGACCGCATTCGTCGACGGGTTGTCCTTGGCGTCGCCGGTCGCAATCGCATATACGGTGGCCGCCTTCGTGTCGCCGACAAAAATAATGCCGTCAGGTCCAAAGGCCAGCGGCCCGGCCGATTTCAGCTCGACGTTTCCCGGTTTTAAGCCCCAGAAATCGTCGGCTTGGCACAACGGGGCGCAGGCGAGCAAACACGCCGCCATCGCAAATTGCACAGAGGAAAAGAACCGCATCGCCGTCTCCTTTCGTCACGTTCACGTGCTGGAAGCTTGCGACGGGCTCGCGAACCGCCTCGCTAAGCCCTCCCGACCCCCATCGAACTAACCCCATAGGTTACACAAATCGCGCCGTATTTCCACCCACTGCCCAAAGCATCCGCTCAAAGCCGATTACAGCGCCACAAAAAAACCTAGATGCAGCTCCGCATGCCGGAGATTGATGGCGATCCACTCTTCGTGAGTTATGTACCCGAACATCGCGTTGCGGATCGTGGGAGCTTCGGTTTCTAGCCGCTTCAGCGCGCGCCGTAGCCGGGAACATGCTTCGTCGACCGGCATCGGGTCGATCGCATAGGTACCCCCCTCAACGCGTGGAATCTTCAGCCCAGGCGGCATCGGCCCGTAAAGGAACCTTCTCCTCATGAGGCGCGCGATCCACTTGATAAAGAACGGCGGCTTCGTGGGCGAACCGTCGTAACTGTACTCGGCCCAGGCAGCCAGGTGGCCCAGTGCCTGCCCCAGCGTCCAGTTCCCCAACGCGTCGAGTTGACCGGCCTTCTCGGCCGCCACCAGTCGGTCCGCTTCGGCGAGAGCCTCGTCAATCGACTCGAAGCGTAGCATCCGCCGCCCGGCGACTTTGCGCGTATTGATCGCGCTGGAAGATTCTTCCCGTGCCTTATTCATAGGGCACCCCCTATGGGAAAAGGGGCAGAGAGCCCCCATTGGTCGATCAAGAAGATCGCGGCAAAACGAAGGCGCATTCTAGCATCGTCGAAACGCTCGAGTCATGCGGCGCCGCCGAAAGAAGGCGATTCGCCGCCGAGCGAGACGATCGGGCCACGCGCGTCGTGTCACTCGGGCGTAACAGCGACCAGGTCGTGGGCGATCGCTTCCACTTGAGGGGCGTGGATGCCGTGCTGTTCCTCGGCATAGCCGATAAGCAGAGCCAAGTCGCACAGCCGATTGATGCGCTGAGGATTGCCGTTGCACAGCGCGTGTACCGAGTCCATCGCCTCGCGATCGAAGATAGGCTGGCGAGCCCCGGCGGCCGAGAGTCGATGATCGACGTAAGCCAGCGACTCTTCGAGTGTGAACGAGCGCAACAGGCACTTGACCGCCATCCGCGAGTCAAGCTCGGGGAATCGCGCCAAAGCCGGCAGCAGCGAAGGCGCGCCTACCAGGATCAACGTCATGGTCGGGCGCGATTCGTGCTCGAAGTTCAGCAGTAGGCGCATCGTTTCAAGCGATCCGGAAGCAGCCAGCAAATGGGCCTCGTCCACGATCACCACCGCGTGCCGCCTGGCGCGAGCATTTTGCACCAGCGCGCGCTGCAATCGGCGTACGCTCTGTTCAACCGGGGGAGCTCGGTCTGCGCTGCGATTCGCCCCGTTGTGCGAACCGTTGCTGATGGAACCATTGCCCCCAGTGCCACCTGTGGATTCATCGATGCTGCCAGGGCCGCTTTTGCCGGCTGCACGGGCAACGCCGTCCTCCAGCTCATCGGCCAGGTAGGCGAGAAGTTCGTCCGCCGGCATCTGGGGAAACACCAGATGCACGACCGGCGTGTAGGTCTCGCTGAGCTGTTTCGCCAATGCCTGCACGAGCAGTGTCTTGCCCAAACCGGCCGTTCCACAGAGCACGGCGGCGGCACGGCGGTTTTCCACGGCGTATCGCAGCTTTAAGAGCGCCCCTTGGTGCGAGGCGCCCGGGTAGTAGAAGCGCGAGTCCGATCCGCTTTCGAAGGGTCGCGTCTCCAGCTTCCAATGTGCTTCGTACATGGTTGGGATCCGCTCAGCTCAGCAAAGGGTCGATGATCGCTCGGCGTTTTGGCGCGACGCGATTGGTGCGAAGTTTTGGGCAATCGCCAGGGCGTGCACTCCGCTGGCCTGCAACTGCGCAAGTGCTCGGTCGACGTCGGCCTGGCTCTTACGTCGCACGTCGTGTACGACGAGCGCCACGTCGGCTGCCGTGGCAACGCCGCTCTTCGTAAACATTTCGTCGCCCAGCGGGCCGCCGTCCACCAACACAAGCTCGAAGGCCGACGAAAGCTCGACAAGCAGCGCAGGCAGCACCGAAGCGTGTTGGATATCGGATGGCCGTGTCGCCGCCAGATGTTCGGCCTCACTCGATGGCGCGAGCGTCGCCTGGCCAGCGTGCGACGACGGGTCCGTGGACACACAGGGAAAGATCGTTAGCCCGCTTCCACGCAACGTAATCGCGGCTTCGGCGAGCGGAATCCGGTTCGCCGCAACGTCGATCCAGCCATGGGGCGAATCGAGTGCGAGCTTGTCGGACAAGGAGGAGTTGGCGGTGTCGGCGTCGACCAGCGCCGTACTAGCGCCGGCTGTCGAGGCCCAGCGAGCCAAACAGATCGCCAGCGTGGAGCGCCCCTCGCCACGCATGAGCCCCGTGATAACGACGATCTTGCGTCCGCGCCGCGCGGCCGACAGCAGCTTCTCACCCGCTTGGGCGATATCGTGTTGACTGGCCTGCCATAGACGAAGGCAGCTCGCGGGCCACCGAAGCTCGTCAACCTCCCAAGCGGCGACAAACGGCTCGGTACGGGCCGTCCGCGCGGTCCGCCCCTTGCCCTGTGAAGGCAAGCGCAACGCGTCGCCCGGCGATGGCAGATGCAAAGTGTCGTCGTGCGAAGGCGCGCGCGGCGCCTCGGCAACCTCTGCCTCAATGGCCGAGAAAACCGCAGCGGTGTTGCGAGGCGCCGGGATGTCGCCGTGCTTTGCCGCATCAATGCGAAGCACGACGTCCGGCGCGAGCGTGTCGGTCGAATGCCGCGCAGGGGATGGCCCGACTCGAGCCGCCTCGGAACGTGCGAGACCAGTGTCGCGCAGCCGCTCCGTCGGCGCCTCCGTATCGGGCCGGTACCACGCGCCGGCATCGTACGCTTCGTCGAGGTTCGTACTCGAACCTCGCTGCAAGCTCAGCGGCGTCGGATGGCTAGACATTCGAAGGGCGCGCATGGGGCGCGGCGAGGCGGAGGTGTCGTCCGTCCCTTTGCCGTAGGCCTTGATGAATGCTTGATCGGTTAGGCTCATCGTCGCACGTTGAAGGGCACGGTTTCTATGATTCCACGTAACGAGGCAACGCCCGGCTCGCGGGTCTTCGGCTGCCGCTCGGCGGGCTGGCGTGTGCCTTCGGCGAATCCCGCTCGGCTCACTTTCGGCCCTCCGGAACGATCGTCCGAGGGGAAGAGATACGTGGCCGGGTCGGTGTGTGGATAATCGGCGGATGGCTGTTCGTAATGCGTCGGCGAGCGGCCATCTCGCGGCAAGGCTGCGATATTGTCTTGGGCGTTACCGGATGATTGCTCGGCGGTGCGAACCAAGGGCGGCCGGCGCATGTCGTTGCCTGTCGACGGCTGCGCGTTAGGATCGGGAAGAGGACGAATCGCATCGGTGCCGTTGCGCGATGCGGCATCCTTGGCGACAGGTTCTGCGGCGACAGGCTTAGCACGACGCGACGCGCGGCCTCCCGCCGGACCCAGCGACGCGCGGTAATGTACAATAACTACGCCGGTAACAATCATCAGCCCGAACATCGCCGCCAGAATTGTGGCACGTCGCCGGTTCGACGGGCGGCGGCGAAGCAGCGCTTCCAGCGGGGGAAGGTCGCCGCGCACGGTTGCGCGAGGCAGTGACGGCGGCCCCTGCGATGCCTCGCGGCTGCGGGGCGGTTGAGGGTGCGTTTCGCGCTGGGACTCGCGGTCCTGTGACGATTTGCCTGGCTGCTTTGCGTTGTCCGGCTGAGCTGCGGCGTCCGCAGGGGAGCGTGATTCCCGAATTACCGCTTGTTCAGCAGACGCCTTCGGCACCTCGGGTGGGAGTTTCGAAAGGTCGGGAAGACAAATCAGCACCGGGACGACGCCGACTTCCTCCACTTGCGGATCGGATGCCGTGTCGCGTTCGGCCCATGGCGTTGCGCCCTTTCGCGCCGGCATCGACTTGGCCTGCGCCGGCGATGTCTCGGCTGCATGCAGGCCGTCTACGCTTGCGGGGGACGTTGTCGTCCCGACGGTGATCCCGGCGGCCGGCGCTTCGTGCATTGCGTCCCACGCGCCCGTGTCGGCGATAAACGCCCAGGCGGGTGTGGCCAGACTCTCGTCTCGTGGCTCGTCCGACATTTGACCGACCTTGGTCATGGCAACAACTCGTCCGATCCGTGGCCAAAGGGCCGACCCGCCCGGGGAGCAACCGCCAAAGCGACCGTGGAAAGGAATCGAGGGAAGGCGCCTTGGAGCCGATCGGACGCCCACTCCCGCCGATGGGAACCCACGCAAGCGCAGCCTGTGCCCGATACCCCAGCGCATGCGCTGGGCGCGGCGGGGGCGAACGCCAGGAGTGTTATCGGTTTCGGTTACATCGATCTTGAGCCCTGGACAGGATTGAACGCCTGGTAGGATTGGATAAGCCCGAAAACGAATGCGGCCCCCAACTGCCGATATTGCGGCAACTGGGGGTGTTTGGGATAGTTGACCCTCCGCACCCGTTCGCCTCGCCACCAGGGTCCACCATGCCCCCCACCCCGCCCAACGACGCTGAATCGCTGTTGCTCGAGGCACTCGACGAGCGAATCCTCGTGCTCGACGGCGCGATGGGAACCATGGTGCAAGCGCTCGGTCTGGACGAGGCGGCTGCTCGCGGCGTGCGGTTCGCCGGCCACCACAAGGACCTCAAAAACTTCGTCGACATCCTCTGCCTGACCCGGCCCGACGACGTTGTCGACATCCACCGAAAGTACCTTGAGGCGGGCGCCGATATCGTCGAAACCAACACGTTCGGCGCGAGCCTGATCGGCATGGCCGAGTTCGAGCTGCCCGACGAGCTGGTTCGCGAAATCAACGTGGCCGCGGCCGGATGCGCCCGTAAGGCGGCCGACGAAGCGACCCGCCGCACGCCGGGTCGGCCGCGGTTCGTGGCCGGCTCGATCGGCCCGACTACGAAGACGGCCTCTCTTTCGACGGCCGTGGGCGATGCAAGCCAGCGCGGTGTCACGTTCGACGCCCTGGTCGATTCGTACTACTGCCAGGTTGCCGCACTGGTCGAAGGGGGAGTCGACCTGCTGCTGCCCGAGACGGTTATCGACACGCTCAATCTCAAGGCGTGCCTGTTTGCGATCGCCAAGTTTTTCGACGAGGGTGGCCGCCGCGTTCCGGTGATGGTGTCGGGCACGTTCAATCAGGCCGGCGTGACGTTCGTGTCGAGCCAGTCGGTCGAGGCGTTCTGGGTTTCGATCTCACACTTCCCCCTGCTCAGCGTGGGAATGAACTGCGCCCTCGGGCCCGACTTGATGCGGCCGCACATCGAGGAGCTGGCCCGCGTCGCGCCGGTCCGCATCAGTTGCCATCCCAACGCCGGCCTGCCCAACGAAATGGGAGGTTACGATCTGGGCCCGAGCGCTATGGCCAGATACCTCGGCGAGTTTGCCGAAGCCGGTTGGCTGAACATTGCCGGCGGGTGCTGCGGTACGACCCCGGCGCACATTCGCGCCATCGCCGAGGCGGTTCGCGACAGCAAGCCGCACAAGCCCGCCGCGCCGTCGCACTTCACGCAGCTTTCGGGCATGCAGGCGCTCACGATTCGCCCCGACAGCAACTTCATCATGATTGGCGAGCGGACGAACGTTACGGGTTCGCGGGCGTTTGCGCGGCTCATTCGCAACGACAAATTCGACGAAGCGATCGAAGTGGCCCGGCAGCAGGTCGAAAACGGCGCCTGCATCATCGACGTGAACATGGACGATGCGTTGCTCGACGGCGACGAGGCGATCGCGCATTTCCTGCACCTCACCGCGGGCGAGACCGACATCAGCCGCGTGCCGGTGATGGTCGACAGCTCGCGGTGGTCGGTGCTCGAGTCGGGACTGAAGTGCACCCAGGGCAAGGGCGTTGTCAACTCGATCAGCCTCAAGGACGGTGAAGAGGAGTTTCTTCGGCGGGCGCGGCTCATTCGCCGCTACGGCGCCGCCGCGGTGGTGATGGCGTTCGACGAGAAGGGCCAGGCCACCGAGGTCGACGAAAAGGTGCGCATCTGCCGGCGGGCGTACAAGCTGCTTACCGAACGGGCCGGCTATCCGCCCGAGGACATTTTTTTTGACCCGAATATTCTCACGGTGGCCACGGGCATCGAGGAGCACAACCGCTACGCCATCAATTTCATCGAGGCCACGCGCATCATCAAGCGTGAGTGTCCCGGGTCGAAAGTTTCGGGCGGCGTGAGCAACATTTCGTTTTCGTTCCGCGGCAACGACACCATGCGCGAGGCCATGCACGCGGCGTTCCTGTACCACGCCATTGCCGCTGGGCTAGACATGGGCATCGTCAATCCCGGCCAACTCACCGTCTACGAGGACATCCCTGTCGAGCTGCGCGAGCGTGTCGAGGACGTGCTCTTCGATCGGCGGCCCGACGCGACCGAGCGATTGCTCGAATTGGCCGAGAGCTACCGCGCCACCGCGAAGAAAGAGGCGCCGCAGCAGCTCGCCTGGCGCGACGCCGACGTCGAGGAACGATTGCGCCACGCGCTGGTGCACGGCATCGACACGTATCTCGAAACAGACCTGCCGGAGGCCCGCGCTCGATACGACCGCGCTCTCAAGATCATCGAAGGGCCGCTGATGGCGGGCATGAGCGTGGTGGGCGACCTGTTCGGCGCCGGAAAGATGTTCCTGCCGCAGGTGGTCAAGAGCGCGCGGGTGATGAAGAAGGCCGTGGCCTGGCTGCTCCCCTACATGGAAGATGAGTCGGAGGGGAACGGCGCCGAGCCGCGCGCCGCGCGGGCGAAAATCGTGCTGGCCACCGTCAAGGGAGACGTGCACGACATCGGTAAGAACATCGTCGGCGTCGTGCTGGGGTGCAACGACTACGAGGTGATCGACCTGGGCGTAATGGTCCCCTGCGAACGAATCCTCCAGACTGCCGTCCAGCAGCACGCCGACGTGGTGGGCCTGTCGGGCCTTATCACGCCCAGCCTCGATGAGATGGTACACGTGGCCAAAGAGATGAAGCGGCAGGACCTGTCGTTTCCGCTGTTGATCGGCGGTGCCACCACCAGCGCCAAGCACACGGCAGTGAGAATCGCGCCGCAATACGATCATCCCACGATACACGTGCTCGATGCGTCGCGTTGCGTGGGAGTGGTCGATCGGCTCCTCAACCCGGACCTGCGCCCTGTGCTCGAACACGAGAACGAACAGCTTCAGCGCGAGCTGGTAGCCAGCTTCGAGCATCGACAGCAGGCGGCGCTGGTGCCGTACGAACAGGCACGCAAGCTGCGGCCCGCGATCGATTGGAGCAGCGTGCCCATCGAGCGGCCCGAGTTCACCGGCGTGCGCGTGCTGCGCGACTTTCCGCTGGAGCGGATCGTGCCTTACATCGACTGGTCGCCGCTGTTTTTCACCTGGGAGCTGAAGGGCAAGTATCCCCGCATCTTCGACGACCCGAAACTGGGAGCGGCGGCGCGGGACCTGTTCGATCATGCGCAGCAGCTCTTGTCCGATATCGTGCGGAACAAGCGGCTCACGACAAACGGCGTGTACGGATTCTGGCCGGCGGCGAGCGAGGGCGACGACATCGTGCTCTTTGCCGACGAAAGCCGCTCGCACGAGCTGTGCCGGTTCTTTACGCTCCGCCAGCAGTGGCAGCGCAAGGGGCAAACGTCGCTGTGGGCGCTGGCCGATTTTGTCGCCCCGCGCGAAAGCGGACGGGAGGATTACGTGGGGGCCTTCGCGGTGACGGCGGGCATCGGCTGCGACGAGTTGGCCGCGTCGTTCCACGCCCAGCACGACGACTACAATTCGATCATGGCCAAGGCGCTGGCCGACCGGTTGGCCGAGGCGTTCGCCGAACTGTTGCACGCGCAGGCCCGCCGCGACTGGGGATACGGACGCGACGAGCAGCTCAGCAACGAGGAGCTAATCGAGGAGAAGTACCGCGGCATCCGCCCGGCGCCCGGCTATCCCGCCTGCCCCGACCATACCGAGAAGCGGACCCTGTTTCAGTTACTTGCGGCCGAGGAAAACGCCGGCATTCGCCTGACCGAGTCGATGGCCATGATTCCAGCCGCCAGCGTGAGCGGATGGTACTTCTGTCACGAACATGCGCGGTACTTCACGGTCGACCGCATCACTCGCGACCAGGTGGAGGACTACGCGCGGCGCAAGGGCATGAGCGTAGCCGAGGTCGAACGGTGGCTGGCGCCGAATTTGGGGTATGATGTGTGAGGGCGACGTCAGTTGTCCGTGGTCCGTGGTCAGTTGGGCGGAAGCGGCGCCGGGAGTCTTTGACGCGAAACATTCTCCGAGTTGTTAGAGTAAAGGACCGGCGACCGCAACGCTTTCCCAGTCTACGAAGGAGAAAGTGATGGGCGCAGAACCGTATTGGTATTTCGAGAAGCACAGCGGAGACGTGAACACCTCATTGCAGTCTCTCCGCCAGCGCGAGTTTGCCGCCGGACGCTATAGTCCTGTGACTCCGTTTCCTGAATTCCCGCCGGGACCTGATTCACCCTCGCCGGGAGCGCAGCACACTTCGATCGAAGAGGTCATGGAAGAAGCAGGTGAAGAGGGAACGCGCTCGATCCTCGACCTGGACCACGTCTCGGACACGCCGGAGTTTTTCGCGGTTTCGCCGCTCCCGGATGACGTGCTGCAAAGACTTTACGGCACGACGCAACCCAGTCGTGAAATGGTCGAGCAAAGCATGGAGTTCTTCGAGGACGTCGAACGCGGACAGGGCGTTTACATTGTCCTCTACCGGGACGGCCGACCCGACGAGATTCTCTTTGCCGGATATTCGGTGGATTGAATTGACTGCTGAAGCCGAGGAAGCAGTGAAGGCGCAACGCATTTTCCGCCCGAACCGGAAAACGGCCGAGCAGCGGGCTCGCGAGCGATCCCTCCGCCGAAGGCTGCAAAAGTCGAAGCCGTCGCTCGATGACCTAATCGAAAGCGGCGATTGCGATCCGGACGCGGTCGTGACGATGGGAATGTACTTCGACGTGCAGCGGGCACTACAAGCGCTAAAAGGCGAACGGAAACGACGCGGATTGACAATCGGCGAAGTGGCGGATCAGTCGGGCCTCGACCGAGCGGTGATTAGCCGGCTCGAGAACGGCAAGCAAGAGAACCCGACGGTCGCCACGCTCATGCGGTACGCGGCAGCAATCGGAAAGAGATTCCTGTGGTGTTTCGAAGACGCGGCGACGGTCGGCACCAAGGGGAATGGAAGGTCCACGCGGCGCCGGG
>CAYQAJ010000166.1:0-11610 GCA_964415245.1 uncultured Pirellulaceae bacterium
AGACGATCGATTCGAGCACTTCCTTGCGAGTGAAGCGGCGGCCGACGCTGGTCAGGTCGGGCCCCAGCGATTCGCCCGCATCGCCGAAGCGGTGGCATTTGACGCATTGCGCCTTGGCGAAAACGGCAGCTCCGCGCTGGGCGGACGCCGACACGGCCTCCTCGCCCCCCAGGTAGGCGAGCAGCTCGTCGAAATTCCATTTGCCGGCCTCGTCGGACTTGGGAGGGGTGGCCGGGGTATGATCGGGGTAGGTTTTGGCGAACCACTCCTGCCACGAAACGAGCGTCGCCAGCGACGTTTCGCCGTGCGGCAATTTCGCCCCGGTCCAGTGTTCCAGCAGCGCGACCGCTTGGTCGGCCCCGTCTTCCTTGAGAGCCAGACCGCGCAAGATGACCTGCCGCAGCGCTTCGGCGTCTGTCGGACTTTGGTTCACGTCGCACAGCTTCGCCAGGACTTCCGGAGCGGCTGGGCCCTCGAGCACGGGCAGGCTCCGCACCAGATAGTCCCAGTTTTCGCCGTCGGGCGCCTGGGCCAATCCGAGCGCGACCGTGGTGCGGCGTTCGGGCTGCGTGTCCCAAATGTGCCGCAGGTAGCTAAGCGATTGCTCGTCGCCGCTGCGAGCCAACACGGCCACGATGCCCGCTTGCAGTCGCTCGACGGCCTCGCCCGTGCGATTGGCCAGGCGTGCGTCGAGCTGCTCGATGTTGCGGCGAAGCGGGTCGTCGATCGTTTCGGGCAGGTTGTACAGCGTGCCCAGCGCCGCGGCCGGCCAGGTTTCACCGTGCTCCAGCACCAGCAGCGTCTCTTGCTGGTTGAAGGTTCGGGCAAAATCGCGGGCCACGTTGATCAAGTAGTAGGGGTAACTGCCCCCTCCCTTGCGAGCCTGCGCCTTTTCGTAGAAATCGACCAGGGCCAAGCGCTGGGGCGGCGTCCAACCCGATTCGAGAAACCGCAGGTGCATGGCCAGGTGCAACTTCTCCACGTCGGGCACGTCGGAGTTGAGGTAATCGAGGAATCGCGGCAGGACCGAATCCGCCTGCACGCGCACCAGCAGCCGCACCAGCTCGCGGTTCATGGTTGCGTCGCCCGACGGGAATTCCTCGGCCAGCGCGTCCGAAAGGAAGGCCAAGTCGTCCGGCTCCAGTTCGCCGCGAACGATGGCCACTTCCATCAGCCGCAACATGTCGATGAAGTTGCCATCGCTAACGAAGCCCTTCATCAGCTCGACGCCGCGCTCCAGCACGTCGAGGGCGTTCTCGCGATTGCCATGCGCAATCAGCAGGGCCAGCGAGCCCTGGATGTAGAGCCGCTGGTTGTCGGTCGTGAGCACCAGATCCCGCCACTGGCTGGGGTCGACGCGCTCCAGCAGCCGTCGAGCCGCCCAGGCTTCCTGCACGTCGTCGGATTCGAGCAAGGGGACGAGTGTCTCGGCTGGCACCTGGTTCCCGGCCCGCAATAGCGCCTCGCACGCGGTGCGGCGGACCGTGCGGTCGTTGTCGGCCAGCATCTCGGTGAGCCGCTTGTGCGCCTGATCATCGGGGTGCAAACCCATCAGCTCGGCCGCCTTGGCCCGCACCGACTCGTTCTTGTCGCTTGAGACGTGCAGAAGCAGGTCCAACTCGGGAAGCGGTCCGAAGAGCTGCAACAGGTCGAGCGCGCGGGTTCGATACTGCGGGGGGTTGGTGGCGGTTCGCGCGACTCCATCGAGATTCTTCTGCCAGGCGTCGCCGAGCTTTACCTTGATGGCGGCGACGCGCTGCCGGCTGAAGGCGCTTTGCAGTTGGGGCTGGCGAATGGCGGTGCTCAGCGCGTCGCCGAGGTTGCTCACCGACTCGGGCACTTCGCCCTTCCAAGTGACGCGGTACACTCCGCCGCCGGTTCCGCGTCCACCCGTGCAAAAGTACAGCGCTCCATCGGGTCCGACGGTCAGGTCGGTCACGTTGAGCGGGTCGCCTTCCAGGAACACCTCGCTGTTGGCAGTGTAGGTGCAGCCCGACTTCTTGAGCGATACGGCCAGGATGCGCCCTTCCGACCAGTCGCCGGTGAACAGCGCGCCGTGGTAGCGAGCGGGGAACATGAAGTGGTCGTAGAACACGGCGCCGGTAGGTGAGCCGCGACCCGTGTCGAGCACCGCGGGAAGCGAATCGACGAAGTAGTCGGGCCACTTGGCCCAGCCGCTGCGCCAGCCGAACTCGGCACCCGGCGTGATCTGGCAGATGCGCGTGGGGCGGTACCAGGGCGTGCCGATGTCCGACTCCATGTCGCTGTCGTGGCAGAAGATGTCGCCGTTGCGGTTTGCTGCCAGGTCGTAGGCGTTGCGCAATCCGCCGGCCACGATCTGTACGTGCTTGCCTTCGAGGTCGGTGCGGAGCACCACGCCGCCGGGCGCCTTCTTGCCGACGGCGTGTCCGCCCGGGTCCTCGTACCGCGGCACGAGGTCGCCTTCGTAGTAGTCGCGATGCGGGCTGTCGGTGTCGTAGCCGACTGCCGCGGCCGAATGATTGCCGACCACCACGTAGATCAGTCCGTCGACGCCCAGGATCAGTCCGTGCGGTCCGTGCTCGCCCATTTCGCCGGTGAAGGTGATGATGGGCGTCACTTCCTCGAGCGTGCCATCGCGGTCGGCGTCGCGCAGCCGGTAGAGCGCGGTGCCCTGGGGGCCGTCGCCGGTTACGTATACGTTTCCGTTGAGCGGGAGGATTCCCTGGCAGTTGGTTACCTTGTCGCAGTAGACGCGAACCTGGTCGGGCACGCCGTCGCGGTTGGAGTCGGCGATTTGAAGAAGGGGCCCGCCCTCGCGCGAAGCGACAATCTGCCCGAATTCGTTGAACTCCATGGCGATCAGCGAGCCGGTGGTTTCCTCATCGACGACCCGCTGGACGGCGAATTCGCGCGAGATGCGAAACCGCTCGTGGCTCTGCTGCTGGTCGACGGCGACGCTTTCGCGGCGATCCCAGGGGGCCGTGCTACCCAGCGTGCCGAACGACTGTGCGCGATCCCATCGCGAGTCGTTGTAGACAGACAGATTCCACAAGGGGAGCGGGCTGGAATTCGTCTTCCAGGTGTCGTCGGTCGAGTAGTTCCGCCACTCGCCGTCGCTATCCTTGACCATCACCCGTGCCACCAGCGCGGCGGTCGAGCCGTCGCGATTACTGGCCCGCACCGCCACCACGTTGCGGCCGCGAACCAGCTTGTCGCCGATATCGTATTTATCGAGGGCATTGGCCGACTCGCCCGTACCGATGCGACGACCGTTGAGGAACAGTTCGTACGAATCGTCGGCGGCGATGGCAATCTGCCCGGCCTCGGGCGCCCGCAGATTGAAGCTCTTGCGGAAGAAGCAGGCTTCCTGGGGCACGTCCTCCTTGCGGTGCTCGCTCGACCAGATCCACTCCGCCTCCTGGGCCAGTGCCGGCCCGCCGGCGCGCGCGGCGAGGACGAGAGCCACGCATCCAGCCAGAATCCAGCGAGCCCGCTTCCAGGGAGAGGCAGCATGTTCGTTGTGCCGCAGCCGTTGTATCCCTGCTGGGGACCGCACCGGGCTACTGTTCATTCGGAAGCTGCGTCTCATGGCCACCTCGCCGTTTGTGGGTTAAGCCGTTTGTGGATGGACTGGTACGCGAATACGCGCCGCTACACGCGAGCCATTAGGCGATCGATCGCAGGCGCACGCTGGTCGAGGGCGCGAACAATGCAACCCAAACGGGCCGCACGCAACGCATATCGGGCGTTCGGCCGTTCGTCTGGCTAGGCGCTTACCGTCGGCACGAAGGTGCACAAACCCGCGGCCGGTTTCCCCATTGCATCAAGGGGATAGACCCGCGCAAGCTGCTAGCCCCTATTACTCAGGGGGCGGAAGAGTACCAGCAAACCGATTCGCAACGCAACAGAAGTTGCGCTCGGAGGTAAAGACCGATGGCGGGCGTGGCGTCGCGGCAGGCGCCGGTCGTCGTTGACCGGCCGCAACTTATTCTGTAGTATGCGTTTGTCGAAATCCGACGGGTTGTGCCAACCCGAAAGATCGCCCCCCGCTCGGAGAGGAACGGTGCTATGGTGATTCGCTCATCCTTCACATTCGTGGCGCTGGCGCTGCTGGCAGCCGGACTCTTGGGCTGCCGAGCAGGCTCTGTCGCCGACCGTGGCTCGCGCGACGGTTCCTCTCCCAAATCGACTGGCGACAAAGCGACCGACGACAAGACAGCAACCGACGGCGCACAGCCCGGCACCGGCGACACTGCCTCGGGCGGCAGCACGACCGATGGTTCAGCGACGGGGAGCGCCACCGATAGTGGGACAACCGACAAGCACGGGGAGGACGGCGCAACGCCTGGCGCCGGCGACACTGCCTCCAGCGGCGGTACGACCGACGGTGCGGGCACCGATACGGCCGGCACGGACACCGCAGGGACCGACACAACGGGCACCGACAACACGACTCCCGGAGCGGGCGACACGGCCTCCAGTGGTGGCACGACCGACGGCTCCGACGCCGGGACTGCCTCGTCCGACGGTTCGGGGTCCGAGTCCGATGCCGACGCGATCTACGCCAACCCGAACCTGACGCGCGGCGGTGTCAAACCGGCCGCCAACGACTCGCTGCTCTTGTATTACGCCGACGATCCGGACACGTTAAACCTCATTACCTCGAACGACACGGTCAGCACGGCGTTCCAACGGGAGGTATACGAGGCACTGGCAGAGCAGTCGTTCGCCGACCCCGACAAGTGGCTCCCTTCTCTGGCCACGTCGTGGAAATTCGACGCCGAAACGCTCACCTACACGATCCACCTGCGGCACGGCGTCTTCTGGCACCCCATGGCATTGCCCAACGGCATGGAGCTGCCGCGCACCGAGTTCACGGCGCGCGATGTGCAGTTCACCTTTGATTGCATCCTCAACGAGGGGGTCGAGGCGTCGTCGCTGCGGAGCTACTTCACCAGCCCCGAGGCCGAAGACCCTGCCAAGCGCGTGCGGATCGACGTCACGACCATCGACGACTATACGGTGACCGTCAAGTGGAATGAGCCGTACTTCATGGCTACGGAGTTCACCCTCGGCATTCCCATCATGCCGGAGCACGTGTACGGGGTCGACGAGCATGGCGAGCCCATTTCGCTCGACTATCGCGATTCCCGCGAGTTTGCTGACGCCTTCAACAAGCACTGGGCCAACACCAAAATGTGCGGAACGGGGCCGCTGATCTTTCGCGAGTGGAAGAAGGAACAGGAGGCGACTTTGGATCGCAACCCCGACTATTGGGGCAACCCGTACTACTTCAGCCACGTGGTCTACCGCTACGTCTCCAATCCCAACACGGCGCTGCAGAAGGTGTTGCAGAACGAGCTCGACTTTGGATCGATCCCTCAGAAGGATCACTACATGCAGAGCCGCACGGATGAGAATGTCGTCTCCGGCAAAGTCAAGCTCGTCGATTACCAGTACCCGGGCTACCGCTACATGGGCTTTAACCAGAAGCGGGAGTTGTTCAAGGACCGCAACGTGCGATGGGCCATCAGCCACTGCGTGCCAGTCGACGAGATCATTGACAAGATCTATTACAACTTGGCCGAGCGGCTCACCGGACCCTTCCTGCCTGGCAGCTCGGCTTGCGACGACAGTCTTCCGCCGGTGACGTACGACCTCGATGAGGCCCGGAAACTGCTCGAAGAAGCCGGCTGGAAAGACACCGACGGCGACGGCGTGGTCGACAAGGTCATCTCCGGGCGGAAGGTGCAGGCGAAGTTCGATCTGATGATCTACGCCGACAGTCCCCAGTACCGGCAGATCGCCGAGATCATTCGTGAGAACTGTCGCAAAGCGGGTATCGAGGTGATCATCACGCCGACCAAGTGGGCGCTGATGCTGGAAAAGCTGCGGTCCAAGGAGTTCGACGCCTGCATTTTGGGCTGGGCGCTCAACTGGAAGGGGGATCCATTTCAGCTTTGGCACGGCAGCCAGGCCGACGTCCCCGACAGCTCCAACTCGATCGGCTATCGCAACCCCGAGGTCGACAAGTTGATCGACGAGCTCCGCGTCACGATGGACGAAAAGAAGCAGGTGGAGCTGTACCAAAGAATCCACCGCATCATTTACGACGACCAGCCGTACACCTTTCTGTTCATGGACCGAGCGACGGCTGGCTACGACACGCGGCTCGAGAACATTAAGTACTACAAGATTAGGCCCTGCTACGACACCCGCGAGTGGACCGCAAAGTCGGCGCGCGTGCTGGCGCCGTAGCGGCCCGTCGAACCTTCGCCGGGGCGATCCAATCGCCGGGACGAAACCATCGCTGGGCCGCCCATGCGCCACCTAACCGGCTCGGCCGACTCCTACCCCTGCCACGACACGCACGGTCCTGCGGGCGGTCGGCACATCGGCGTGACGGCTGTCTCTCTCCTCGTCGTGCCGCACAAGCGGTGAGCTATCGTGTGGACCTACATTGCCCGGCGATTGATGCTGCTGATACCGACGTTGTTCGGCATCACCATCATTTCGTTCTCCATCATGCAGCTTGCGCCGGGCGATCCGCTGTTGAGCCGCCTGGGCGCGGGTGGCACGGCCGGACAGTCGAGCCAGACGCGCGAAGGCTATCTGATTCAGAAGCGCGACCTGAAGCTCGACCGGCCCCTTTTGCTCAACTTCCGTTACTTTCACGACTACTCGCGCGACTTGGCGATCGCGGCCCACTTCCGGGCCATGACCAACGACGAAGTCGCCGACGAGCTGGAGCGATTGGCCGGCCGCCCGGAGGAGGAAGAGCTGCAACAGCGGTTGCGATTCCTCCGGTCGCTGGGCATTAAGCAGTTCCATAGCACACTCAATCCTCCCGACCTCTCCGACGAGCAGCTTCGCGCGTCGCACCTGACTCGCGCTGAGTGGGAGCAGGAGTGCCGCGACAAACGTCGCTCGCTGGCCCCCGCCGTTGCGGCCTACGTTCAGGTGTGGTGCGAGGATGCGGGCGACCACCCCGTGCCGGCCGCCATGGACATCCTTCGTTCGCACGAGGCCACGCCGCGGGGAAAGATCGGCGCGATCAAATGCCTGGTGCCGATGGTCGGTACGCCGTTTGTCTACACGTACTCGCGCGAGTCGACAGAGGCCGAGGCGGAGCAGGTGCACACGACGTGGGAGTTACTGTGGGAGCGGGAGAAATCGAGTTTCGCCGAAGTTCCCGCGGCCCGGCGCGAAGTGCTCGAACAGAAGCTGGACGAGATGGTGGCCATGTCGCGGGCCGAAATGTTCGACGAGCTGAAGAAACGCAGAGTGACCAAGAAGGACGCCCCTTTTTTCGCGGAAGTGCTGCTCGGCGAAGCATCGCACGAGCAGAAGGTGGTCGCGGCCGAATTCTTGCGGCTGTACGTAAGCAGGAAACTGTCGCTCGACGTGCCGCTGGATGCCGAACCCGACCGGGTCGAGGAAGCGGCGAGCAACTGGCTGGCCCACTACGACGCGGCGTACGACCGCTACCACCCCTCGTTCGGCAAACGACTGGGCGGCGTGTTTGCAGACACGCAATACGCTCACATGGTGTGGCGGCTGGTGACGTTTCGCTTCGGCCGCTCCACGCTCAAGACACGCGAATGGGTGAGCGAAAAACTGTGGGACGCGGTAATCGTGTCGGCGCCGCTGATGCTCATGTCGCAATTGGTGATCTATTTCTTGGCCATTCCGCTGGGAATCCTCTGTTCGGTGAACCGCGGACGGTGGGTCGATCGGATTATCTCGCTGGGTCTGTTCCTGCTGTATTCCATTCCCCCCTTCGTGGCCGGTATGTTGTTCCTGCTATTCTTCTGCTACGGCCACTATGTCAAGTGGTTTCCCATGGACCGGCTGCACTCGCCCGGGGCCGATAGTTTTAGCTTCGTGCGGTACACACTCGACTATTTCTGGCACGCCGCACTGCCGGTCGTTTGCCTGTCGCTGTTCAGCCTGGCCGCGCTGGCCATGTACGCTCGCAGCAGCATGCTCGACGTGCTGGAGCAGGATTACATTCGCACGGCGCGGGCCAAAGGCGTCTCGCCGTTTCTCGTGACGTCGAAACACGCGCTGCGCAACGCGCTGATTCCGGTGATTACCCTGTTTGCCAACTTCCTTCCGGCCATGCTCGGGGGGAGCGTGTTGATCGAAGTGATTTTTGACATTCCTGGCATGGGGCGGCTGGGCTTTAGCTCGCTCGAGCAGAAAGATATTCCGACGCTGATGGCCTTGATCTACATCGACGCTATTGTGGTGATGCTCAGCATCCTGTTGGCCGACCTGTTGTACGTGCTGGTCGATCCGCGCATCAGCTTCGAGGGACAGGGGAAGTCGTAATGGAACGGGAGCCCACTCTCTCGCAAAAGGCGAGCGAGGCGTACTTCGACATCGTATGGCGGCAGTTCAAGAAGAACGTGCCGGCCTACCTGTCGTTGTGGCTGTTGGCTCCGCTGGCGCTGTCGGCGATTTTCGCCCCCGCCATCGCCTCCAATCAGCCGTTCGTCTTTTTCGACGATGGGCAGGTGCTTTTTCCCTGGATTCGCACGCTGTTCAACCCCGGCCCAGGCAGGGGCGTCGACTTCGTTTTCAACATGGCGCTGTTGGGTTTCGTGCCCTGGCTTGTGGTGGCGTTGGTCACCAACTGGGTGTGCAAGCGCCGCGGCATGCCCGGCCGGCAGCGGCTGGGACTGGTCATCGTCGAGTTCGTGGCCGTGCTCGTAATGTTGGTGGGGGTGTTTTCCTTCAGCGCCGTCCGCCCTTCCAACTTGTATGGGGCGCGCACGTTCGCCGAGGAGGAGTTCGACGCTCCCGACAAAAGATGGGGCATCTACGCGCCGATTCCCTTCGGCTCCGAGGAGCAGGACCTCGACAGTATCTACCAAGGTCCCGGGTACGCCAAGGATTCCTCAAAGTGGCGCGAGTCGAACGACGGGTTCCTGCACTTGTTGGGCACCGACGACACGGGCCGAGACGTGCTGGTGCTGATGATCTACGGTCTGCGCATCGCCATGACCGTGGGCTTTGTGGCCGTGGGCTTTTACATCACGATCGGAGTGATCGTGGGAGCGCTGGCGGGCTACTTTGGCGGCGTGATCGACATGCTTTTGTCGCGGGCCATCGAGGTTGTGTTGCTGTTTCCCGCGTTCTTTCTCATCCTCACGGTCGTGGCGCTGTGGGGCCCGAACATTTACAATGTGATGGTGGTGATCGGCATCACCGGGTGGCCGACCGTGGCCCGGCTCATCCGGGGCGAGGTGCTCAAGCAGAGGGAGATCGACTACACGGTGGCCGCCCGGGCGCTGGGATCGTCGAACTTCCGCGTCATCTTCCGCCACATCCTGCCCAACGCAATCTCGCCGGCGCTGGTTTCGGCGCCCTTCGGCGTGGCCAGTGCGATCATCACCGAGGCGGGGTTGAGCCTGTTAGGCTACGGCGTGCGCCCGCCCACGCCGAGTTGGGGAGCGATGCTGAACTTGGGTCGTGCCAATTACAACAACTGGTGGCTGATCGTCGTGCCATCGGTGGCGATCTTTTTGGCGGTGACTGTATTCAACCTGGTCGGCAGCGGATTGCGCGACGCCATGGACCCGAGACTGCGGAAGTGAAACTCCACATCACAATTAACAAATCACAAACAAATCGCAAATCTAAATAATCAAACCATGAGATGTCCGTTTCGCAACTTGCTTCGGCGCAGCTATCGTTGTGACCTCTGTTTTTGGGATTTGATGATTAGATACTGTTTGTGATTTGTCATTTGTGATTGGGAGCTTCCCCTTCAAGTGCCCTGCTGCCATTACGCGTAGTATTCAGTAACAGATGTCCGTCACTAAGCCCAGTCCGTCCAAGACAGCCGCTGTGCCCCTGGTCCAGGTGTGCAATCTGCGCACGTACTTCTACACCGACGAAGGAGTCGTCAAGGCCGTTGACGACATCTCGCTTACCATCCCCCATGGGAAGACGCTGGGACTGGTAGGTGAGTCGGGCTGCGGCAAGAGCGTCACGGCGCTGTCGATTCTAGGTTTGATCCCGCCGCCGGGGCGCATCGCGAGAGGGACCATCACGTTAGACGACGACGGCCATCGAGTGGTGCTCTCACAGCTTACCGACGCCCAGATGCGCCGCTACCGTGGTTCGCGAATCGCCATGATCTTTCAGGAGCCGATGACTTCGCTGAATCCCGTTTTCACCATCGGCGCCCAAATCATGGAGTCGGTGCGGCTGCACCAGAAGAAATCCAAGGCCGAAGCGCGCCATGTCGCCATCGAGATGCTCCGTAAGGTCCGCGTACCGCTCCCCGAGCAGCGGGTGAAGGAGTATCCGCACCAGTTTTCCGGCGGTATGCGGCAGCGCGTGATGATCGCCATGGCTTTGGCCTGCAATCCCCGCCTGCTCATCGCCGACGAGCCCACCACGGCGCTCGACGTTACGATCCAGGCGCAGATTCTCGAATTGCTTCGCGACTTGCAGGCCGAACACGGCATGTCGATCCTGCTGATTACGCACGACCTGGGCATCGTGGCCGAGATGGCCGACGAGGTGGCCGTCATGTACGCCTCGAAGATCGTCGAGAAGGCGCCGGTCGGCGAACTGTTTGCAAACCCCAAGCACCCCTACACGCACGGGCTGTTCCGTTCTCGTCCCGTGCCGGGCATGAACCGCGACGTGCGATTGCAGATTATCGAGGGCATGGTGCCCAGTCCGCTGCGTTTTCCGTCCGGATGCAAGTTTCATCCGCGGTGCCCCTACGCGCAGGATCGCTGCCGTGAAGAGGAGCCGCAGTTGCGCCCGTTTGGGACAGGCCACTTGGCATGTTGCCATTTTGTGGAACAGATCGAAGCCGGCGAGATTCGGCCCAAGGAGCCGATTGCGTCCAAATCATAGATAGAAAGCGCCCAAGTAGCGCCGCCCCACGTTCCCGGTTAGCCGCGACGCGCAGCGGAGCGCGGGTTGCGGAGCGCGAGCAAAAACCGCCCAAGCAGCGCCTCCGTGCACTTCGGATGAGAACCGACCATGTCCCTCGTTGACTCGCCCAACGCCGCACTCAAGCCCCGTGTCGAACGCGCGACCAAACCGCTGGTCGAAGTGGTCAATCTCAAGAAGTACTTCCCGGTGCGCCGCGGCATTCTTCGCCGCGTGGTGGGGCACGTGAGGGCGGTCGACGACGTATCGTTCGCCATTCAGCCGGGCGAAACGTTGGGCCTAGTGGGGGAGAGCGGGTGCGGCAAGACCACCGTCGGCCGCACGCTATTACGGCTGTATCGCCCCGACGCCGGCCAAGTTCTCTTCGACGGCGAAGACGTCACGCATGCTCGCGGCCGCCGACTGCGCGAACTCCGCCGCGACATGCAGGTCGTCTTTCAAGATCCTTTCAGTTCGCTCAATCCCCGCATGACCATTCGCTCGATCGTGGAAGAAGGGTTGCTGGTGCATCGCATCGGCAACCGGCGGCAGCGATTGGAGCGGGTGTGCCAGGTGCTGGAGCGGGTGGGACTTGACCCCAGCTACGTCAACCGGTATCCGCACGAGTTTTCCGGCGGACAGCGGCAGCGGATCGGCGTGGCGCGGGCATTGGCGCTGCGACCGCGGTTCATCGTGCTGGACGAGCCGATTTCGGCACTCGACGTTTCG
>CAYQAJ010000167.1:0-4624 GCA_964415245.1 uncultured Pirellulaceae bacterium
GCCCGACTGCAGGCCGACCAAGCCGAGGCCGACACGCGCAAGCGCCGCGCCGAAGCCGAACAGCGCCGTGCCGAGGCGGTGGCCGCCGAGCAGGAAATGAAGGCCAAGGTGGCTGAGAACCGGGCGCGGCTCGTTCTGGCCGAGGCCGAGGTGCCCATGGCTATGGCCGACGCCTTCCGCAAGGGAAACCTGTACGCCAACTCGTCGCAGGCGTCATAAGCGGCGGGCCACGGGATTGGCTTACCAGTTTGACACTCACCAGCGCGACGCGACGTGATGGTTCAACCCTGGTCTTCCGGCCAGGGCTGCTTTCTATGGTCGGCTTGCTACTGATTCTCGCTGTTGCCGCTCAAGTGCAGTCCGCGGAATCGGATGAAAAGCCCGACGACGCGCAACTTGCGCGGCTGAAGACCTTTCGCGAGGAGTTCGTCGCGCTAGCGCCCGGCAAGGGGGACCATCCTCGCTCGTTCCAGATGGGTCGCGGCGAGGGGGGCGAAGATTGCGAGCGCCCCACGCACGAGGTGACGCTCGATTACTCCTTTGCCGTCGCCCGCTACGAAGTGCCCCAGAACCTGTGGCAGGCGGTGATGGGCACGAATCCCAGCCGCTGGAAAGGGGAGCGCAACTCGGTCGAGATGCTCTCGTTCGACGACGCCCAGCGATTCTGCGAGAAGGCCACTACGCTCATGCGGGCCGCCGGGCTCATCGACGACGAAGAGGTCATCCGTCTCCCCACGGAGGCCGAGTGGGAGTATGCGACCCGTGCCGGCACTACCTCGATCTATTCCTTCGGCGACGACGTCGATCTGTTGGACCGATACGGATGGTACACCGGCAACGCGGCGGGAAACGACCCGCCCGTGGGCGCCAAGGAGCCCAACGCCTGGCGCCTGTACGACGTGCACGGCTACCTGTGGGAATGGTGCGCCGACACCTGGCACGACGACTACCGCGGCGCGCCGGCCGACGGCTCCGCCTGGATGGAGGGTGGCGACACGGGAAAGCGCGTGTTGCGGGGTGGAAGCTGGAAGGACCCGGCCGAGCAGCTTACCAGCAGTTACCGTCGCGGCGCCAAGAAGGACACTCGCGACGACGCCGTGGGTCTGCGCTGCGTGCTGGCCGGAGCGAAACGCGAACGGTAGCCGCCCACATCGTAAGTGCGAAGCGTAAGCGAGGACGCAGCGCCGCGCGGTTTTGCTTCGATCGGTGCGCGAGAATAGTGGATTGGCTTTCTCGTGGTGTCGCCGCTTTCCGCTTTCGGCTTTCCGCCTTGGTCGCCCTCGCTCACGCTTCGGGTTACGGTACGCCCATGCTCGCCTGGGACGTATTTCCTCGGGCAGATTGTGATTGGTGCCGCGCCGCTTCCGATGTAGAATTGATTGCCTAGCCAAACAACCTGATCGGGCCCACCACGTTGGCCGAAAGCCCCCGCGCCGGACGCAATACCCGCGCGGGGGTTTGCCGTATCGGCCGCGTGTCACAGGCGCCCGGTTTCGAGGGAAGAGGCATAAACTTCGCCACCCGCCGTAAGTACGACAGGTGAACGACTCCAGGAGCAGCCGCTTGAAAACCCATCATTTTGCGTCGAAGGTTGCAGCGATCGTTGTGCTGTGCGCCGCGGTGCCGACGGTTGTTCAGGCCGCCGGCAATGCCCCCTTCGCAACACCCACGCCGCACGTGATTCCCCCGCTGCCCGGCGAACCCAACTTCTGGTTGCCACCCACTCCACCGGAAGCGGCGGCGACTCACAACGCGACGAACGGCCGGGCGAACGCGCCGACCATTCTCCTGCCCTATCAGAGCGCGCCCGATGCCATCAAAGCATCGATCGCCGGGGCGCGTCTTCCGGCCGAATTCGAGCCGCACCAAACGTTGCTACTGGCGTCGGCCGACCTGGCCACCACGCTGCCCGACGTGTTCCTCGACATCGTATCGTCCGCCCGGAGCCGCATCGATATTGCCGTGTTGGTGCGCGGCGACCACGAAAAGGTATTGATCGAGGAGTTGGTGCTGCGGCGCGGCTTGCCGCGAACCGCCGTCCGGATGCTCGACGTTCCACACGACACCATGTGGATTCGCGATTATGGGCCGATCTTCGTCTCGACCGAGAAGGGGGGGCGGCTCATCGTCGACGGCGATTACCTGCAATACGGCCGGCCGCAGGACGACAGCGTTCCCTTGGCTCTCGCCACGGCGTTTCACGCGGCCGTGGTCCACGCGCCGGCCGAAATCGAAGGGGGCAATCTGCTCAGCAACGGACGCGGCCTGTTACTTACCACGACCGCCAGCGTCGGCTCGAATGAAGAGCATGGCCTGGGCGAGGCGGAGCTGCGCGACATGTACCGCGGGTACCTGGGTGCGACGCAAGTCGTGTTCCTGGAGCCGCTGACCCGCGAGACAACGGGGCACGTGGATATGTTCGCCGCCTTTACCGCCGCCGACACGGTGGTCGTGGGGCAGTACGGTAAGTCAGACGACCCTGAGAATGCCGCGATTCTCGATCGCAACGCCAAGCGGTTGGTCGGGCTGCCCACTTCGGCCGGTCCGCTCAAGGTGGTGCGGATCCCCATGCCATCGAACAAGGGCGACGTGTTCCGCACGTACACCAACGGCATCTTTGCCAACGGCGTTTATCTGGTGCCGGTGTATCCGGGTCTCGATGCCCGGCTCGAGCGCCGCGCTCTCGACGTGTGGCGCGGCCAATTGCCCGACTGGAAAATCGTGGGGGTCGACGCCAGCACGGTGATTGAATCGGGCGGCGCGCTGCACTGCCTCTCGATGACGGTGCCGGCGGCAACCGGCGTGACGCTGCCGCATCCGCAAGTGCGTCTCGAACCGGCGCCTGTCCCGAGTGAGCCGGCGCGATCGTTCGCTCCGCGCCGCTTCGGCCGCCGCCTGCGGACGCTGTAGAGCCGCCGCCAGCGGTGGAGTCTGAATAGCGCCGGCCGGAAGGCCGGGGTTCGCATCCCGGGGTTCGCATCCGCGGCTGTGCGCTCCACGATCGACGCTAACTGTACATTTGAAACTGCCCGGTGGCCTCGAACGCGTTTGGGATGTGCTCGATCGTCGGGCGGCGTTTTCCCTCGGGCCAGGTGATGGCGACCACGTCGAACCGCGCCGCATGGGAGAGTAGTCGGTGGCGCTTGAGATAGCCGAGCGCGGCGCGTGTCATGCGGGCCTGCTTGTTGGCGTCAATCGCATCGGCGGGAGCGCCGGCGTCGTGCGAGGTGCGGGTCTTCACCTCGACGAACACGACCGTGCGTTTGTCGACGGCTACCAGATCGAGCTCACCCAAACGGTCGCGGAGCGATCGGGCTACGATTTTGTAGCCCCTGCGCTTGAGAAACCGGGCCGCGGCCGCCTCACCGCGCTCGCCGAGTTTTCGCGGCGCGAACCACGGGCGCATGCGAGAACGGATCGATTCGATCCAAGGCGCCATGGGAAATGACCAATGACCAATGCTCCAATGACCAACGTCGGCCGGCCTCACCGTTAAAGACGATTCACGGTCAAAGATTGGTCATTGGGATTTGGGATTTGGTGCTTGCCCGCGACAGCGGGCCGCTACGTGCGTCGTTCTTTCAGCCGCACCGCCTTGCCGACGCGGTCGCGCAAGAAATACAGCTTGGCGCGGCGCACAACGCCGGAGCGCTTGACCTCGATCTTGGAAATGCGGGGCGAGTGCAGGGGAAACTTGCGCTCGACCCCTTCGCCGGCGACAATCCGCCGCACGATGAACATCTCGCGCAGGCCACTGCCACTCTTGGCGATGACGGTGCCGCTGAACACCTGCGTGCGCTCCTTGTCGCCTTCCAGAATCTGCGTGTGCACGTCGACCATGTCGCCCACGCTGAATTGGGGCGGTTCCGGTTTGAGGCCGCTTTGCTCGACCTTTTCGATGAGTGGATGTTGCATGGGGGGCGATCCCTTTCGTTCTCTCTGATTGCAGGGCACCCCGGCGGGAAAACGCGAGATGAATCGCCGACGCCAGGTGCTAGTACTTTCCGGTTGCCGCTTTCGGGAATCTGCCTTTCGATCCCTCGCTGACGCTTCGCGTTACTTTTCAACCACGTCGGCGCGACGGCGGCGCGTTGTTAGCAGGCTTTGTTCCTTTCGCCAGCGGTCGATCGCCGCGTGGTCGCCGCTCAGCAGCACTTCGGGGACCACGTGTCCACGGTACTCCCGGGGTCGCGTGTATTGGGCGTGTTCGAGCAAACAATCGCTGCCGGAGAACGAGTCTTCCCATGCACTGCGCTCATCGCCCAGTGCACCGGGCACCAGGCGCATTACCGCGTCGATCACAGTCATGGCGGCGACCTCCCCTCCGTTGAGGACAAAGTCGCCCACCGAAATCTCATCCGGTTCGAGGATGTCGCTCACCCTCTGGTCGAAACCTTCGTATCGGCCGCACGCCAAGAGCAGCCGCCGCTCGCTGCTCAACTCCTCGACAATGGTCTGCGTGAGCCGGCGTCCCTGCGGTGTGAGCAGGATGAGCCGCCCCACCTCGTCGGCCTGCCGCCGCACGTCCTCCACGCACTCCACAACCGGTTCGACCTTCATCACCATGCCGGGCCCACCGCCAAAAGGTCGATCGTCCACCGTGCCCCGCTCGTCGTGCGACCAC
>CAYQAJ010000167.1:4724-11548 GCA_964415245.1 uncultured Pirellulaceae bacterium
TTCTTTCTTTTCCTTGCGCGCACTTTCCTTCTTGGCAGGGGCGCTGCTCTGGGCCTGAGCCTGCGCCTGGGCGGCGGCCTGGGCAGCGCTGATCGCGCTGGTGGAAGCTTGCTTCTTCGCGGTGCTCAATCGTTCGAGCGCCGCCCGCTGCTCGGCCAACCGCACGCCGTTCGTGCCGTATTTCTTAATCAGCACACCGGCCTTGGCCGTGGGCAGTGCGCCCACGCCCAGCCAATAATCGATCCGCTCGCCGTTGAGGATGGCCCGCGCGTCGGTATCGCGTACCAGCGGGTCGTAATAGCCCAGCTCCTCAATGACCTTGCCATCGCGGGGAGCGCGGGCATCCATGGCGCAGATGCGGAAGAAGGGCCGGTGCGTGCGGCCCAATCTCTTCAGGCGAATGCGAACTGCCACAATCGTTCTCCTTGCGTCGCGCGACTTGCGTGCTCACGTGCCCAAGGCGGCGCGACAACTTGCTGCTTCCGTAATCTCTTCGGCGCTTGGGATTCCCGGGCGATCGAATTGGGTCGTCGGAACCGGCCCGTGATTCGTGGTCGGCGGATGTAAGCCCGTCATCGTACCACCTCGTGGCAGATTTGACGATGCGGGGATGGCGAGAACTTCCGGCCGGTGCGGCTTGGGTTTCTGCCTGTCGACGCCTTGCGCACCCTAGGGCTCGCTCATTGCCCCTTCTTGCCCGCGCGCCGCACGCGACGGAGCTCTTTTTCCCGCTGTTTTCGCATCTTCGCCCGCTCCTGCGACGTGAGCCGTTTTCCCGTGCTTTTCTTGACGCGGGGGCCGCGGCTGCCGGGGTCGAGCAGGCCCCCCTGCTGCAGCTCGCGAATGGCCTGCATCCTTCCGCCGGCGCTCTTTCCGGCCATGCCCTGCATGATGGGAGCCATGACGCCGAACTGCTTGACGAGCTGATTGACCTCCTGGGTCTGAACCCCCGCACCGCTGGCGATGCGTTGGCGGCGGCTGGGTTCGATGACCTTGGGGTTGCGACGTTCGGCGGGGGTCATCGAGTTGATGATGCCGATCATCCGCTTCATGCCCCCTTCGGTGTCTTCCCCCTCCATCATCTTGTTCAGGTCGCCCATGCCCGGCATCAGGCCCATCATTTTCTGCATCAGCCCGGGCTTGGCGATTTTCTCCAGCAGGGACCGAAAATCGTCGAGCGTGATCTGGCCAGCGAGCATCTTCTGCTCGAACTCAGCCTGCTCCTTGGCGTCGACGACCTTCTGCGCCTCACTGAACAGGGCCCGCACGTCGCCCAGGCCCAGGATGCGACCTGCCATTCCCTCGGGATAAAACGGCTCGAGGGCGTCGAGGTGCTCGCCCGTGCCGATGAACTTGATCGGCACGCCGGTGACCTGCTTGACCGACAGCAGCGCGCCACCGCGTGCGTCGCCGTCGAGCTTGGTCATGATGACGCCGTCAAGCTCCAGCGCTTCGTTGAATGCCTTGGCGCTGTTGACGGCGTCCTGACCGGTCATGCCGTCGACGACGAAGTACACCTGGTGCGGCTGCACGCGGCTTTCGATTTGCGTGAGCTGGTCCATCAGCTCGCGGTCGATGGCCAGGCGGCCGGCGGTATCGAGGACTACCACCTTGACGTCGTCGGCCTGCGCCTTCTTCACGGCGTTCTGGCATACCTTGACCGGGTCGGTGGCCCCCGGTTCCGAATACACCGGCACGCCGAGCTGCCGGCCGATGACGTGCAACTGCTCAATGGCCGCGGGGCGCTGCAAGTCGGCGGCCACCAGCATGGGCGCGATCTGGCGATCGAGCAGCATCCGCGCCAACTTGCCGCAGGTGGTCGTCTTGCCCGAGCCCTGCAGGCCGCACAGCATGAGCACGTTGGTGTCGCTACGCAGATGGAGCGACGGATCGACGGGCCCCAGCAGATTGACCAACTCCTGGTGGACGATGCCGACCACGTGCTGGCTGGGATCGAGCGCCAGGAGCACCTTCTGGCCGAGGGCCTGCTCGGAGACGTGCTCCATGAACACTTGCACGACCGGGTAGCTCACGTCGGCTTCGAGCAGCGACTGCTCGACCAGGCTCAGCCCCTCGCGCATATTGGCTTCGGACAGCTTCGCCTTGCCGCGCAGCGTTTTGAAAGCCGAGCGCAAACCGTCTTGGAGCGATTCAAACATGCTGCTGAACGTCGGTGTGGGATGCTGAAATCAAGGGACCATAGACGCGTCGAAAAGGCGTCGTTGCCCCGTCGCGGGCAGATGATAATCCCAGAATATAGCGACATTTGCGGCCGACTGTAAACGCCGGCATGCGTAGCAACAGGAGCCGTGTGAGCAGGGACACACAGGTACGGTAATGCGGCGAATCGTGAATCGAGCGTGTCCGCTCGGCGCGACTGGTGGCCACCATGGAGCGATGTGGCATCGGTGGGAGATGCCCACCCTACGCACTAAACTCTGGCGGGCGATGGCCACTCTACGCCCTACTCGGGAATCTCCAAGAAGAGCGGTAGCGTCGACTCCGTGGCGTCGGCGGCGACCGTGACCGGAACGGTCCACACCACGCTTCCCATCCGGCACAGCCCCTCGCCGCTCGACTCGCAATAGTAGTAGTTGAGCGATAGTTCGAGCGTTTCGCTTCCCGCGCCGGAGACGGGAACCGCGACCACGAATTCGGCCGCGGGCTCCTCGACGCGCACCATTTGCCCCATGGCATTGCGATCTGCGGGGCCGCGATCGCCGGCGGCGTCGAGCAGGTACGCCATGGGGGCCAGCTCGTTGACTTTCCACCCCTTGGGAAAAGCAAGCTGCACGTGGAGCTGTACCTTGCCGTCGACGGGCTTGAGTCGAGCCGCTTCGACACGCACCTTTTGAGCGCCGCGGAATGCCGCCTTCAGGCTGTCGCGCGAAGGCCGCGGAGCCGTGAGACCGGCGATATCGAGCGTGTTTACCTCGCGCGTCGCCAGGTCGATCGTGCGGATGAGGTGGTTGTTGGTATCGGCCACGTACAGCTTCCCGCCGGCCGCGCTGAGTCCCGCCGGCTCGAAAAATGTGCCCTCCTTGTCGCTGCTGCCGGGCTTGCCGGTGCCGGCGAACGTGCGGGTTACACCCGATCGTGCGTCCACAACCTTGATCTTGTGGTTGTATGTGTCGGCCACATACAGCTTGCCGTCGACGTGAACGACTCCCAGCGGGTGCTGCATCCGCGCCCTTCCCGCGGCTCCGTCCACGTCGCCAAATTCGAACAGCCTGCCGGTGGCGAGGTGGGCCGTGCCGACAACCGTGATCGCCTCCTTGGTGGCGTCGAAGGGAACGGCGCGAATCGAGCTCCCTTCGCTGTCGGCCACGAATAGCCAGGTGCCATCCGACGCCAGCCCGCTCGGCTGCGCGAAGGAGGCGAACCCCGGCGCGAAGGGACGACGCGGCAACAGGGGGCCATCGACAATGTCTTCCCGACCGTTGCCCGCATACGGCCCAATCGTCCGGCCGTCGACGGGCATCGACCAGATTTGGTGGGTGCCGGCCATGGCGATGTAAATCACGTCGTCGTGTACCCACAGGGCCCACGGACTGGCCAGCGCCGTGCGCAGGGGCCGGCCCACCCAGCGTTCGGGCAGCGGATCGAACGCGCCCAGGTCTTCCAGGCCGGGCCAGGGGCTTTTGGCCTGCTCGCCGGTGCCGGCGATCGTGTTGACTCGCTTTCGGGCCAGGTCAACTCGCCGAAGCGAATGGTTGCGAGTGTCCGCCACGTAAAGCATCTGGCCGGAAAGGGCCATGCCCTGCGGCTGGTTGAAGGTCGCGCGGTCGAAGGCGCCGTCGCCCTTGCCGATGGCGCCGGTCCCGATCGTCTCCAGCAGGTTCCCCTCCAGGTCGGTCACGATGATGCGGTTGTGGCCGGTGTCGGCAACGAACAGAACGCCGCTCTTTTCGTCGGCCAGCACCTTTCCCGGAAAGAGCAGCGGCGTGGGCTTGCGGCGGGGGGCGATCAGATCGAAGTGGATCGGGCGTTTGTCGATCAGGCCTTTGGCGCGGTAGTAGGGGAGAGCTTCCTTGATTACGGTGTCGAGCTGCTCGAAGCGGATTTCGCCGGCATTCATGCCGACAAAATTCCCCTCGGGATCGATGAGGGCAAGCGTGGGCCAGCTACTCACGCCGTAGGTGTTCCAGATGACGTGCTCGGAGTCGTTGATCACCGGGTGGACGATTTCGTAGCGGACAATCGCCTCGGCGATACTCTCGGCATCCTTTTCCGTTTCGAACTTGGCCGAGTGGACGCCGATCACCACCAGCTCGTTGGGATATTTCTCTTCGAGCTTCTTCAGCTCGGGCAAGATGTGCTGGCAGTTGATGCAGCAGTACGTCCAAAAGTCGAGCAGCACGAACTTGCCGCGGAGGTCCGCGAGCCTGACGCGGCCCGAGGTGTTGAGCCACGTCAAGTCGGCGGGAAACTCGGGCGCCTCGATGCGACGCGGAAAGGGATGACGCGGGTCGGGCGCTGCCACCTGGGTCGGCGTGACGACCGACCCGTCGGGTGTCGTGGAGGGCGCTCCCTCCGGCTGAGAGGCCGTAGATGGTGCTCCGGTCGGTTCCGTCGCCGAATAACGGCATCCGGCGGTCAGCAGCGTCGCTGCCGCAAGGATCAGGGCCACGCTCCGCCGAACGAGCGATTGAGGGGAATGGGCGTTTCGACGACCCAGGCGATTGTCAGGCTGTCTCTCCATGGCAGGTTCCTCTCTGCTCAGCGCACTACACTTATTCGCCCCAAACGGGGGGTGCCGACCTTTCCCGGCACCCCTTCAGCCGCACGACCCTTGCGTGCGGCTGCGCTGCTGTGCTCGGCCACAAGTACTGCCCCCATCAGAACGCACTCGCAGCATCATCGTATCCAACGCCGTCGCGGAAGTGAACTTCTTGGCAGGCTTTATCCGCATAACCGGGGACCCCACCGTATTTAACGCATTTTCGCGCAGGCCCACTCTGCGGGTTACACCGATTTCTTCTGAGCGGGCAAAATGGGGCGACTTTCACACCGGCCGCTTGGTCTCGCCCGCATTTGTCCGTCGCATGCGAGAAACCTGGGACGTACCTGTTCGACATCGCATTGGTGCATAAGTCGTTGCGAATTCCTGTTTTCGGGTCGTTTCACGCCTCGGCAACGGGGAGCGGAAATCCAGCCAACTTTATGCACCGCTTGCCGACTCGTCTGCGAGCCCACTCACACTCGCACGCCACGCACCGAAAAGCCTTGATGCGTCCGCGCCGCGATGTCCGAAATAATGCGAACGGGGGGCCACGCTGCGCGCAACTGATGAAGCCGACGTGCCTGGGACCCGTCCGTCACGTCCCCGACCACCCTACCCAGGCATGCCTCAAGTCCGCGCGCCGCGTGCCTCGCACCGGAACGAGTCGGCCTGCGCGGCCGATCCCGTTTGGCAGGCGAGCTGGAATGCGACGCGCCCAACGCACCGCGTCGCATGGGGCTGCTGCAAGGAATGGCGCCCGTGTGAGTTCCCGCGCCGCTATCTCGCCGCCGTCGATGACCCATGAGCGTTCGGCCTGGAGATAAGGCACCCATGATACGCACCGCGCTTTTGACGGCGCTGTTGACGCTTCTTATCGCGCCGGCGGCGACGGCCCAGCAGTGGGCCGAGAAGATGTTCAAAACCAACAGCCACGACTTCGGCACGGTCGCCCGCGGCGCCAAGGCAGAATTCGCCTTCGAGTTGACCAACCTGTACGAAGAAACGATCCACATCGCCTCGGTGCGCAGCAGTTGCGGCTGCACGTCTCCCACGATTACCAAGGACACGCTCAAGACGTGGGAGAAGGGCTCGATCCTGGCCACGTACAATACGCGATCGTTCCTCGGCAAACGCAGCGCCACCATTACCGTTACGATCGACAAGCCGTATTACGCCGAAGTGCACCTCGAGGTGAGCGGATTCATCCGGGGCGACGTCGTGTTTCACCCGGGTGCGGTCGAGCTGGGTGAAGTGGAGCAAGGCGACAGCGTCGAGCGCAAGATCGCCGTGCTGTATGCCGGCAGAGACGACTGGCAGATTCTCGACGTCCGCAGCTCCAATCCCAACTACGAGGTCGAACTGACCGAGCAGCAGCGCCAGCGGGGCCAGGTTCGCTACGAAATGCTGGTCCGCGTGAAGCCCGGAATGGAGCCCGGTTACATCCAGGACGAGTTGACTGTCGTTACCGACGACGCCCGCAATCCGATCATTCCCCTGCCGATTGAAGGGCGAATCATCTCGCCGCTGACAGTCAGTCCGGCGTCGCTCTATCTGGGAGTCGTTGAGCCCGGCCAGACCGTTACCAAACAAATCGTGGCGCGGGGCAAGCAGCCGTTCCGGGTGACCGACGTCTCGTGTCCGGACAAGTCGTTCCGCTTTGAGGCATCGGGCGAAGCGATGCCGCTGCACCTGGTGACGGTTCACTTCACCGCGCCCCAGACACCGGGCGAAGTGTCGCAAACGATCGAGATTGCGACCGACATGGGCGGAGGAGCCAAGGCCACTTGCCAGGTTACGGCGACCGTGCAAGCGGCCACCGCGCAATGACGCCGCTATAGCCGCCACATTGATGTGACGCTCCGCCGCACTCTCCGTATTGCATTGACATTTGACACCTCCCCCGCTCCGCACTTAGCATAGCCATGCGACCCGATTCCGTGTCGGACCTGGCATGGCAATGCAACCATATCGTTTGTTGACCGGCTCATCGGTCCGCCGATTATCGGCGCTGCTGGTTGTTCTCGCGACATGCACGGCGGTGGGCGTGCATGATGCGTGGGCCGAGTCGCCAACGGCCCAATCTCGTCCCAACGTTCTGGTG
>CAYQAJ010000168.1:0-4837 GCA_964415245.1 uncultured Pirellulaceae bacterium
CGCCCGTACTCGGGCACGTTGTTGAAGTACGCGAAAACCTGGTAGAACTCCCGCTGCGTGAACGGGTCGAACTTGTGGTCGTGGCAGCGGGCGCACCCCATCGTCAGCCCCAGGAAAACCGTGAACGTGGTATCGACGCGATCGACCACGTACTCCACCGCGTATTCCTCGGGAATGATGCCCCCTTCGGCGTTGCCGCGGTGGTTGCGGTTGAAACCGGTGGCGATTTTTTGGTCGCGCGTCGCACCAGGCAGCAGGTCGCCGGCAATCTGCTCGACGATGAACCGGTCCCACGGCAGGTTGCGGTTCAAGGCGTCGATCACCCAGTCGCGCCACCGCCACATCGAGCGCGGGCCGTCGTTCTGGTAGCCGCTGGTGTCGGCGTACCGCGCTGCGTCGAGCCACGGCGCCGCCATCCGCTCGCCGTATCGCGGCGATGCCAAGAGTCGGTCGACCAACCGCTCATAAGCATCGGGCCGCTCGTCGGCGACAAAGGCGTCGGCCTCGTCAAGCGTCGGCGGCAGGCCGGTCAGGTCGAGCGTGGCGCGACGGACGAGCGCCCATTTGTCTGCCTCGGGCGATGGCGCAAGTCCTTCGCGCTCCAGCCGCGCGAGCACGAAGGCATCGATCGCGCCGCGCGGCCAATCGCGCGATTCGACCGCCGGCAATGCCGGGCGAATCGGCGTCACCAGCGACCAGTGCCGCTCCCAGGTCGCGCCCTGCTCGATCCAGCGGCGAATCAGCTCGATCTGCGCCGGCGTGAGCGTGCGATCGGAATCGGCCGGTGGCATCCGCTCGTCGGGGTCGTCGGCGGTAATGCGTCGAACGATCTCGCTGGCTGCCGTGTCGCCGGGAACCACAACACGCTTACCCTCGCGCTCGGCGAACAGCCCGTCGCGCGTGTCGAGCCGCAGCTCGGCCTCGCGCTTCCCCTCATCGGGCCCGTGGCACTGCAAGCACGACTCCGAGAGCAGCGGGCGGATATCGCGCTGGAACAGCACGGCGTCGCGCGCTTGCCCAGCTTCTCTGTCATTCTGCCCCTGCAATTTCCCGAACATCGCAACGCACAACGCCAGCGCCACGGCCGCCATGAGACCCCATGAAGCTCGCGACGGCCGGCCCGTGTGGTACAGCAATCCGCTGAGGAATGAGCGAATCACGCCCTTCGACCTCGCTAAAATGAAGGCGTATGGTGCCCGAATGAGTCGGCCGATTGCGGTTGGTTGCACTCCCGAACGGAGCAAGACAACCGGTCGCGGCCTTGAGTATACTCAATCGCACGCGGTTCCGAAACTTTTGGGATACCGCCGAATCCGGCAGCGGGGGCGTCGGCGGCGCATCGGGCCAACCTGACGCTGCGGCAGGCACAGATTGCACATGGGAAGGAGTGATGCGGCCGGGCGCGTGCACTGTGCGTTCTGCGCCTGATACTCTGCACTCTGCACTTTGCACTCGACCGTATTTCAAAACCGTCGGGGACTGGCTCATTTTGCGCAGTCCGCGGAGCAAAATGTGCCTGTCCCCTTCTCCGAGACGGTTTGGAAATACGTTCTATGCACACGGCACTTGTCTTCGGTGGCTACGGCGTATTTGGCGCCCACGTAGCGCGCGAGCTGGCAAAGCGGGGAATATCGGTGTGCGTGGCGGGGCGCGATGCGGCCAAGGCGGCGCAAAGCGCGGCTGCACTCGGGCCAGAGCACACCTCGCAGCGGGCCGACGTGTCGAATCGTGAGTCGTGCCTGGCGGCGCTGGAAGGAAAGTCGGTCGCCGTCAATTGCGCCGGGCCTTTCCAACAACTGAATGCGTCGCTGTTGGAGGCCTGTCTTGCGCGCGGTGTGCACTACGTCGACATCGCCGACGACCGCCGCTATGCCGCCATGGTGCGCGAATTTGGCCCACGGTTCGCCGATGCCGGTCTGGCGGCCGTGTATGGCGCGTCGAGCCTGCCCTCGATTTCGCTGGCGCTTGCGCACGTGGCGCTCCGCGCGGCGAAGGGCAACGCGGCAACGAACGAAGCCGCGCCGCGCGTGAAGCGCGTCTACGCGACTCTCTTCATCGGCAACGACAATCCCAAGGGCCAGGCTGCGGTCCGATCGGCCGTCGAGTCGCTCGGTAAACCCATTGCCGCCCCCCAGGGCACGCTACGAGGTTTGGCCGATCGACGCATTGTCGAACTGCCTCCGCCGTTCGGCCGGAAGGCGGCGGCCAACTTCGACTCCCCCGACTACGATTTGATGCCCGAGGCCACTGGCGCCCGCGAAGTGATGGTGCAAACAAGCTTTGAAATGCCGGGCGTTCTGGCCTCTATGCGGTTCTTCTCGGCCTGCGCACCGGGGCTGGGAAAGTGGCTGCTGCCCAAAATGGCCGGCCTGGGATTGGTGCGGCGGATCATGGGCTGCTCGGGGGGCGTCGTCCAGGTCGAATTGCAGATGGAAGACGGCTCCCATCGGCGGGCTGCGATTGTCGCCCGACGCGAAGGCCAACGCATGGCCGCCTTGCCCTGTGCGCTGGCGGTGGAATCGCTCTCGAAGGGAACCGCTACCAGTCGCGGCGCCATGACGGCCTGCGAACAGTTGGGCGCCGATTCGCTCATTGAGCAAATCGTTGCCGAGGGATTCGAGCTGGTACTCGATCCGCCGCTTGGTCCGGGGCAACCATCGCAATGAAGTGTCGAATCGGGCGCGGGCTATGGTAGACTTAGAGCTTATCCAAAAACCTCCGGGGACTGGCTCATTTTGCGCAGTCCGTGGAGCAAAATGTGCCTGTCCCCTTCTCTGAGACGGTTTTTGGATAAGCTCTTACGCGAAAGCAAACCCCTTCCTTCCAGAAAAAGGCATGCCATGATCGGCCGACGTACATTCCTCGTGGCGGCAATAGCGAGCCTGGCGCTTGTCTGGTCGCATGATGCAGTCCCGGTCAGCGCGCAACAACAGCAGCAGGACGGGCAGGCGCGTTCTTCATCGAAGGTGCCGCCGCCGCTCACCACCTACAAAGGCCGCCGCATCGCCCAAACGATGCACTACACCGGGGCCGAGTGGCTCATTCGCGACGAGCGGGAGCGCGAGGAACGCACCGCACTCATGCTCAAGCACCTGGGCGTCAAGCCCGGCATGGTGGTGTGCGACATGGGCTGCGGCAACGGCTTCCACACGCTGAAGCTGGCCGAGATGGTCGGCCCCAAGGGGCAGGTGTTGGCCGTTGACATTCAGCCCGAGATGCTCGTCTTGCTCCGCGAGCGGGCCGAACAGCAGGGGGTCGAAAACATCACGCCGATCCTCGGTTCGCTGCACAATCCGCGGCTTCCCGCGCATAGCGTCGATCTGGTCCTGTTAGTCGACGTGTATCACGAGTTCTCGCATCCCGAGCACATGCTCAAGGCGATGCGCGAGTCGCTGACCGACCACGGGCGGATTGTGCTAGTCGAGTTTCGCGCCGAGGACCCCAAAGTGCCCATCAAACCGCTGCACAAGATGAGCAAAGAACAAATCATGAAAGAGCTGCCCCCCAACGGCTTCAAACTGGCCGAAGAATACGACGAGCTACCCTGGCAGCACATGATGTTCTTCGAGCGCGACGACGACGCGGAGAAGGGGAAGCCGTAGGAAGTTGCCCCAAGGAATGTCGTGTCAAAAAACCGACATCTAGCGCAGCCGCCTAACCCAGCCGCTTTCGTGCATCGACGAGCATTTCGGCGAAAAGTTTTGCTTGCTCGGCCAGCGCGGCCACGCGGTCGTCGGGGCGGGTGCTGGCCTCGATCATGACCCAGCCTTCGTAGTCGCAGCCTACCAACAGGTCGATCAGCTTCTGCCACGGGTAGCCGTCGCTATCGAGCTCGCGGACGTGCAGCGTGGCGCCGAGGCGGTTCTTGACCAGGTTGAAGTTGTGCTCCAGCCCCTCGCCCTGAAGGTCCTGCGGGTTTGAGTTCCAGCAGATGGCCACGTTCTCGTTGTCGGCTACGTCCATGATGGCCTTGATTGTCGGCAGCTCGGCGCACTGGCCGTGCACTTCCAGCCGCACTTGCTGCCCGTAGCCGGCGCCGAATTCGCCCAACTCGTTCAGGGCGCGGCCGATCTGTAGAATCGTCTTTTCGTGCGGCACGCCGTCGTGGAAGCTGTCGGGCTTCACCTTCACGCCGGTGCCGCCCACGTCGTGGCTGAGCAGGATGAAGCCTTTGGCGGTGTGAATCGACTTTTTGAGTATCGCGGGATCGGGGTTGTCGAACCGCTCGTCGCTCCCCAGGCCGACCAAAGTAACGGCGCTATCGGCGAATCGGGCGCGAACCTCGTCGCGCTGCGCTTCGTTGAGCGAGGGCTCGACGCCATGCGCGTGCGTGGTGCGCAGCTCGACGCCCTGAACGTCGGCCTTGGTGCAATTGGCGATGAGCGTGGGCAGGTCCCAGTCATTGCCCCACTGGTACGTGACCAGGCCGTAGGCCATCTTCAGGCCTTTTTCCTCTTCGTCGGCGCGGCAGGCCAGTGAATCGAGCAAAGGCAAGGCCGCCAGCGCCCCGGCACCGGCGATAGCGCGGCCGAGAAATGTGCGACGAGTGGAGGGATTCATGGGCGCACTCCCTGAAATACGGGCGGAGCAAGCAACGCTCCTTGAAGTCTAGTCACTGGCCGTGTCATGCGAAAGTCACGCGATGCGGCGCGGGCGGTGCACCAACACGTCCGAACCGTCGGCGAGAAAGGCGGAGTCGGGCGGCCGGGCCAGCACTTCGGCCCAGGAGGAGCCGTAAAGCCGCTCGGCATCGCAGTCGAACTTGAAGCTGTGGGCGGGCCACACGTTCCAGCGGGGATGCTCGACGCGGTATTCGAGCGTGCCGCCGTCGCGCTGC
>CAYQAJ010000168.1:4937-11399 GCA_964415245.1 uncultured Pirellulaceae bacterium
GTGTCGCATGGGGAGCGAAGCGTAGTTCTCGTTGTAGAACCACCGCGCCACGCGGGCCACCGCCCACCGGGGCACAAGCTCCTTAATGAACACGACGCCGCGGCGCACTTCGTCACCTTCGCGGCGGCGCACGTAAATCCGCAAGTTCAATTCCTCGAAGCGGCGGTGCCCCGGAATCGACAATCCCAACAGGCGCGTGCGGTCGAACATTAGCCCGACGACGCTGACATAGTGGTGGCCGCCGAAGTCGTCCAGCTCCGTGCCGCGGGGAACATAGAGCGCGACCCGATCGGGGTCGACGCGCCAATTGAGCATGGCCACGTGAAGCCAGCGGGCGGAGAGAAACACGCCGCGGTGTCGGCTTTCTTCATGCGACATAGTGAAAACCGCGAGGTGCCGCGTCTGCCGCGCAATGCCGTCTGGTGTCTGTCAGTACGCGAGTGCAAACCCGCCCCTTCCGGGGCGGGCTATCGTTGCGAAAAGCACCTGGTATCTGGCGCGAAGAGCTACTGCGGGCGGCGGGGCATCTTGCGCGGATACGGCGGCGCCTGCGATGGCGGAAGCGTCTGCCCCGTCTCCTCGGCCCAGCCATCGCGTTCTTCGGCCGATGCATAGTACCGCAGCCACGTTTCCGGATCGTCGCCGTCATCGAGGCAGTGCCAGTGCAGGTAGTTCTTGGGCAGGTCGATCTTCTTCTCGGGCGAAGGAAGAATGTCGCGGCACAACAGGCAATAGAGCTGCCGGTCGGAGAGATGGTCGGTCAGCTCCAACACGATCCGCTGCTGGTACAGCTTGTGAATCGTGTCCCACAGCAATCGGTGCAACTGTTTGTCGTCAAGCGTATCGTGACGCGGCAACACCAGTTCGGGCTCGAACCATCGGCTGATCGGCAGCACCGGCGCGCGTTCCCACGCCAACAGCGACGCCAGGAACTCGTTCTCCATGGTTGTCGTCATGCGGCGTGTGTTGACCAGCTCCATCGACTCGTCGATGTAGGGTTCGAGCTCGTCGCGCAGCCGCGCGTTGAGCAGGAGCTGGTCGACTTCGTCGGATTGCGATCCGGCGTTGGTCATGTGGCGGAACTCGTTGCGAAACTCGTATTGTGCTGCCTGTTCGGCGAACGGGCGCGAAATGCGCCTCGTTGCCGTACCGCACGCCGAAGTGCGCCACTCGGCAAGCCTGCGGCACGACCCCGAACCGGGCGCTGCCCCAATCCTTCGACTGTACCAACAATCGCCGCGGCCGCAAGGGTTTAGGACGCCCACCAACGCCCCGCGAAGGGGCTATTCTCCGAGCCGCGCCACACGACTGTTACCACCGCCCGGGTGGTGCCGGCAGATTCGCCAGAATCGGCATTATTTTGGGCCGCTAGCATCGGCGGACGAGACTGGCGAGTCGCCCCGGTATGAGGTCTCGGAGTAGGGGACAGGCACACGCAAAGTTTTAAGTTTTCGGTGTTCAGTTTTCAGCCGGCGGGCGACCGTACAACCGACAACGGACAACTGACCACGGACTTTCCAATGGCCAAAATGAGCCAGTCCCCGACGGTTTTGAAATACGCTCTACTTGTCGGCCGGCGGTTCGTCGTGGCACAGGTTGTGCTTTTCGAGCTCGGCGATCTTGGCGACGCGTCGGGCGTGGCGCCCCCCTTCGAATTCCGTTTCCAGCCATACCTGCACCATGCGGTCGGTCCGCCGCTCGCCGATCATGTCGCCCGACAGGCACAGCACGTTCACGTCGTTGTGCCGGCGGCTGAGCTCGGCCGTAACTTCATCGTGGCAGGTGGCGGCACGAACGCCGGGAAACTTGTTGGCGGCGATGGCCATGCCGATGCCCGTGCCGCAAATGAGGATGCCCCGGTCGGCCTCATGGTCGGCCACTTTTTTGCCGACGACGCCGGCGACGTCGGGGTAGTCAACGCTGCTGGAGTCGTTCGTGCCTTCGTCGGTGACTTCGTGTCCCAGTTGCTTCAGCAGCTCGACGAGCTTCGTCTTGACATGCACGCCGCGATGATCGCTGCCAATGGAAACGCGCATCGCTGATCCTCCGATGGTCGGAATTACTTGGTCTTCATAAAGGCAGGCGTGGTGAAATCAATCTCCTCGACCCAGCGATCGAGCTCCTTGTCGATCTCGTCGGCGCAGCGGCGATACCATTCGATCGGGCCGCCAATCGGGTCGGCCACGTCGCGCCCGTCGACGCACAAGGTAAACGTGCGCGGCGCCGCATCGGGCCACTGGGCAATGACCGCGTCGCGGTGGCCGTGCGTCATGGTGATGACGAGATCGGCGTGTCGGGCCAGGCGTTCGCTCAACGGCTGGGACTCATGCTGCGACACTTCGAGCTCGCGCTCGCGCATGGCCTGCACTGCCTCGGTAGCGGAGCGTCCGCCGGCCATGGCCGCGATGCCCGCCGAGGCAATCATGATGCCGCGATCTTCCAGCTCCTGGGGCTTGCAGCCCAGCTTGTCGGCCACCTTCTTCTTCATCATGGCTTCGGCCATGGGACTGCGACAGGTGTTACCCGTGCAGACCAGCAGAATGAATAGCCCGGACAGTCGCTTGAGTGCGGTCTCGGAAAACACGCCGGCCCGCAGTACCTCGAAGCCGCCTTCGTGCACGCGGACCACCGACGAGGGCTGGGCAAATTTGCATCGTCCGTCGTCGATCACCAGCTCGATGTCGCCGCCCAACGTCTGCACGACCTCTTTGGCCGTAACGGCGTCTCCCTGGCCGCTACGGTTGGCGCTGGAAAGAACCAGGGGCCCGGCCGACAGCCGCAAAACCGACTGCAACACCGGATGCGCGGGAACACGCAAACCGATGGTGCCGTTTGGCGAAACGGCCTGCTGTACGCTCTCGGGAAGCTGCTGGACGGCACTGTCGGGATGGTCGTCTTCGAGCACCAGCGTAATCGGCCCCGGCCAGCATCGCCGCGCCAGCCGCCGTGCCAACGGAGCGATGTCGGGCACGTAATCGACAGCGTCGTCGGCGCTCTTGATGGCCAGGGTGAGCGGGTGGCCCTCGCGCCGCCCCTTGACTTGCAGCAGGCGAGCGACGGCCGATTCGTCCAGCGCACTGGCCGCCACCCCGTACACGGTTTCGGTGGGAAAGGCCACAAGACGCCCCTCGGCCAGGGCCTGGACCGCCAAATGCACGACGTCGCGCGGGTCCTCGGCGTGGGACAGGTCGATGACGACTGGAGCCATAGAGAGCCGCAAACCGTTCAGCGGTCCGTCGTTTCGGGGGCCAAAGCCGTCATGACGTGCGACGGTGCACGGTTACATTCCGCCTGCGCCGACGGACTGCGTAGGCCCCCCCGAGAGAGACATCCGACATGCTCGTAACGCATTACTATACGGGCTTTTGCGCGCGGCGGTCAAGGGGCTGGAGGCGAGAATCAGCGGACGTGCCATCACCCAAATATGAGACACGGTGGGCCGGAATCGGGTGAGTTCGTCCGTGCGCGGTTTGCCCAAGCTCGGCCGATAGCGGTGGCGGTTCGCGCTGGCAACCGCGGCGCGACGTCGGTGCTTCGTCGGCGCGAGCTGCTCAGCGCGATCACCGCAACACATGCGATTTGCCCTACAGGGTCGCCAAGGGTGCCGTAGAATGGGCGAATGAGTGGGGGAACTGCCGCGTGTCGCGTGCCGACGCCGTACGCGCAACGTCCCGCAAGCAACACGGCCACTCCCGGTCGACATTCGCATGGTGCAAATGACCCATCACAAAGCCGCCGCCGTGCAAATCAATCGTTGGCGATCCGCCCGTTGGGGGGGCTTGCTGATGGTGTTGTTGGTCAGCTCGGGCTGCGTCGGCGGCTCCCCCTTCAGTTCGATGCCGCAGCTTGTATGGGGTCGCCGGGGACTCGGGGACGGCGAGTTCCAAAAGCCGCGCGCTGTCGCGATCGACGCGATCGACCAGTTGTACATCGTCGACATGACGGCGCGGATTCAGGTCTTCACCAGCGACGGCGAGTTCCTGCGAAGCTGGCGCACGCCGGAATTCAAGAACGGGCGACCCACTGGACTCTCCATCGACCGCGACGGCAGCCTGATCGTGGCCGACACGCACTACTTTCGCGTGCTGTTTTACACGCCCGAGGGCGAGCTACTCGAGGATCGCACCATCGGCGGCACGTGCGGCAAGGGGCCCGGGGAATTCGGATTCGTGACCGACGTCGCGCAGGACTCCGAGGGCAACTACTACGTGTCGGAGTACGGCCAGAACGACCGTATCCAGAAGTTTTCGCCCCGCGGCGAGTTCCTCATGCAGTGGGGCGCCCACGGGAGCGGGCCGGGGCAGTTCCTCCGCCCGCAGTCGCTGGCCGTCGACGAGTCGGATCACGTCTGGGTGGCGGACGCCTGCAACCACCGGATTCAGGTTTTCGATGCCGCGGGTGACGAGGCCAGGGTCGTGACGATGTGGGGTGAAGAAGGGACGCAGCCCGGCCAGCTTCGCTATCCGTACGGCATACTGTTGGATGGCGAGGGTCACGTGTACGTGAGCGAGTTCGGCAACCACCGCGTGCAGAAGTTCTCGCTCGACGGTAAGTCGCTGGGAGTGTGGGGGAAAAGCGGCCGCCAGGAGGGGGAGCTTTGTCAGCCCTGGTCAATCGCCCGCGACTCGCGGGGCAGAATGTTCGTACTCGACAGTTACAATCACCGCGTGCAGCGGTTTCGTTTGTAGAGGCGTGCCATCGTAACCGGACGCGTCAGCAAGGGACTGGAAAGCGGAGATCGGAAGTCGGAATTCGGAGGTCGGAAGTTGGCATCGAAGCCTGAAGCGCAAGCGGAGGACGCGTGGATCGCAGCACGATTCGCAAGTCGCGGCGCGCCGCAGTAACCCGAAGCGCCATCGAGGACCGCGGCAAGCAACCGGCTGCAACGAGGTACGGCGGCCGATACAATCAATCCATCGGCCATGTACGGGGCGGTCCCCCACCGAGGGAAGCGGCGACATGTTCGGACTCGACCTTGTCTTACTGAAACCGCTGTACCTCCTGTTGCTGCTGCTGTTGCCGGTTATCTGGCTGGCCAGCTACCGCAGCATGGGGGGCTTGGGACGCTGGCGGTGGCTGACGGCTAACCTGCTGCGAACGCTGGTGCTGGTCGCCTTCGTGCTGGCGCTGTGCGAGGTGCAGCTTCGTCGCACCAGCGAGAAGCTGACGGTCATCTACCTGCTCGACCAGTCGCAGAGCATACCCCAGGCCACCCGGCAGGAAATGCTCGACTACGTTATCGCCGACGTGAAAGAGCACCGCGTCGCTAGGCGAGAGGACCGTGCGGGGCTGATCATCTTTGGCGCCGAGGCGGCCATCGAGTCGCCTCCGTTCGACGCCGACTTGCCCGTCATCGGGCGGTTGGAATCGCTCCCCCTTTTGCGCACCGACGCCACGAACCTGGCCGCCGCCCTGAAGCTGGCTCAGGCCTCGTTTCCCGAGGATACGGCCAAGCGGATCGTCGTCGTCACCGATGGAAACGAAAACGTCGGCGACGCGCGAGCCGTGGCTGCCGGCCTGGCTGCCGACGGGGTGGCCATCGACGTGGTGCCCGTCGCGGTGAGCCGGCAGTCGGACGTGGCGGTGGAGAAGGTGACGCTGCCGGCGGATTTGCGTCAGGGCCAGCCGAGCGAAGTGCGGGTCGTGCTGCACAACTTCAAGGAGCCCACCGCCGACGACCCGGCCGCGGAAGTCGCGGGCACGCTGCGCGTCACGCGCCAAGTCGGGGCTCTCGAGGAGCTGCTGGCGGAAACCAAGGTGCAACTTTCGCCCGGCAAGAACGTGTTCGCGTTCGATCAGACGATCAAGCAGCCGGGCGTGTTCACGTACGAGGCGCGGTTCACCGCCGACGATCCGCGCGATGACGACGTGGTGCAGAACAACGAGGCCTCGGCCTACACGCACGTCCGCGGCCAGGGGCGCGTGCTGTTGATTGAGGACTGGCAGGGGAAGGGCGAATTCGACTTGCTCGTGGAGCGTCTTCGCTCGAAGGACCTCGAGGTCGACGTGCAGGCCACCGACCAGCTTTTCAGCGGGCTGGCCGAGCTGCAAGGGTACGACTGCGTCATCCTGGCCAATGCCGCCCGCTCGAGCGGCGACGAGGGTGACCCTCTCGCCGAACGCGTGTACAACTTCAGCGACGACCAGATCGAGATGCTCGTCCGTAACACCGAACAGTTCGGCAGCGGGCTGATCATGCTGGGAGGCGATCGCAGCTTTGGCGCCGGCGGCTGGACCAATACCGAACTGGAAAAGGCCATGCCGGTCGATTTCCAGATTCGCAACGAGCGGATCGAGGCCGTGGGTGCCCTGGTGCTGATGATGCACGCTTCGGAGCTGTCTCAGGGCAACTACTGGCAGAAGGTCGTGGCCCGGGAGGCGATCAAAACGCTCAACCCCACCGACTATTGCGGGCTCATCTATTGGAGCAACCTGGCGTCGGGCGATGCTTGGCTGTGGGGG